>NZ_JBEXSJ010000039.1:0-85804 GCF_040613535.1 Kribbella sp. NPDC006257 | reverse complement strand
GTTCCTGGTCCGCACCTCCCAGGCGGGCAACGTCAAACTGCGAGACGTTGCCACCGGCATCATCGCCGACGCTGCCGGCAAAGCCGACTGACCGCACACGCGTAGAGTGGATATGCCGTCGGCTACTCGACGTCGCCACTCAAGGCGCGCCGTCAGCGGTTCCCGACCAAGCGGTCAGACCGTAGGCCATGAAACGGACGTGCCCGATGGGCAACGACCACCCCCGCGACACTGCCCCAACCCTGATCGATCTCGACGCGGTTCACACCATCGCCATCGCCCAAGGGATCCTCGCCGAACGCCTCCGCACAGACGCCGACCGCGCGCTCGATCTCCTCGACCAGCACGCGCAACGCGCAGGGATCCCGGTAGTCGAGGCGGCAAAGTGGCTCATCGCCACCGGCACCCTCCCATAAACCACTAGCTCTGTGAGGCTGCGGCCTTCGATGTGAGTGAGCCAGCATCTAGCGAGGCTGCGCCCGGCCGGACTGGTGAAAGGCCACCGGGAAGGGACCTTCGTGTACTACTCAGCAGCTGACGACCACTGCAGGCCCTGCTCGATCAAGCGCTCTTCCACGCCGATCACCTCCGACCGGGACCTGCCCGCGGTCGAGGCCGCCGACAGGGCGGCGCCACTTATGGCCTGATGCTGACCGGCCCGGTGAAACTTGAGCTTGCCCGTGCCGAGGAACAGCTCCCGGGCGGGGCATGCCATGTCGGGCGGCTCCCGCTACGAATTGAAGTGGGACGGCTACCTTCACTGAACGAGTCAAATCGGGGGGCTACGGTCCGGGGAAGATGCCGCGGAGTGTTGTGATCATTGTGCCGTGCTCGCCGGCCTGGGTGTGGATGGCGTCGAGGCGTCCGTAGACAAGCCGGGCGAATGCCTCAGCGGGAAGTTCGAGGTCTGCGCCAACCGTGGGCGAGTTGGGGTGGAAGGCGACGCTGTCGGGTTTCAGGTCGATGGTGAAGCTGCGGTCGGGGCTGGTGGTGGTGACCGAGAGGGTGTTGGTGTCGCCGGTGGGCTTGGCGGTGTAGCGGGCGACGAGTTCGAGGTTGTCGACGACCAGGGCTGCGACCTGGTCCGGCAAGGTGGCGTCGGGGTTGCCGGCGACCTCGATGTCCCAGGTGTAGAAGGCGTGCTCGTTCAGCCGCATGCCCACGAACTCGGCGAACCCGAGCTCCATCGGTCCCATCGACATCGAGAAGTGGGCGCGTTCGTCCGGGCCGGTGGCTTCGATGCGTTCGAGCAGTGCTGCGTCGGCGGCGAGGGCGTCGTCGCGCTGCGCGGCCGGGGTCTTGGCGTTCCAGGCCTCCGACACTTCGGGTGCGTAGTCGTCAGGCGTGGCGGTGCCGGCGAGGGTGTCTTCGAGTCGGCGTTCGTGATCACCGCGCCCAAGCCGAGGTGTGACAAGACCCGGGCGATGCTCCACTGCGCGGGGTAAGCGCCGCCGGTCAGGTCCGCCGGGCTGATCCGCGAGGCGAGGTCGTGCAGGCGGGTCACGGAGGAGCGGCGCGCGTCGATGTGGGCCTGGGCCATTGCTGGGACCTTCGTTCGGATGGGGCACTCGCGGTGCGGTGATCGGTCTGGGCGCAAACCTATCAGCGAAGTGGGGAATAGTCCCCGTTTGGGTTATGTTGTGCCCATCATGGAGTTGAGAGCAGACGCCGCCAGGAACCGAGCGGCCATCATCGAGGCGGCGCGTGAGGTGTTCGCCGAGCAGGGTGTGGACGCGTCACTGGACGAGATCGCGCGCCGTGCAGGGACAGGCAACGCCACCTTGTACCGGCGGTTCCCCGCGCGGGGCGACTTGGTCGCGGCGGTGTTCGGAGAGGCGATGGCCGAGCATTTGCAGGCTGTCGAGGCCGGGTTGTCCTGCGAAGACCCGTGGCGCGGGTTCGCCTCCTACATCAAGGCCGTCGGGGCGATGCAGGCCCGCGACCGGGGGATCGCCGACTTGGTCACGATGGACCTGAGCCAGGCGCCAGAGATCGAGAAGCTTCGCTCGCGCGCGTTCACCGGGCTGGTCCGCCTCGTCGCCCGTGCCCGCGCCGCCGGTTCCTTGCGGGCGGACTTCACCACCCAAGACGTCGTACTGCTGATGATGGCCAACGCCGGCCTGGTCGAACGCGCTCACGGGATCAGTGAGAGCGCCTCGGCGCGGCTCGTGCACGTGCTGCTCGACGGGTTCCGGGCGCAGGCCGCCACGGACGGCCCGCGGGCTCCCGGCGCCCGGGAGACCGAGGCCGCGATGCGCCAAAACGGCGAGCAGCGGCTTGGCTCCACCTACAAGGCCAGCCGCCGGTCCAAGAACGCAGGTTCCGCCTGCGACACCTCACCGGCTTCGGCGACGAAGGAGCAGCACTGATGAATCTCGAGTTGGGTGTCTATACCTTTGGCAACACCCCGCGGACCGCTGACGGCGGTACCGGCGCGACGGCGCTGGCAGTGCGCGACGCGCTCGAAGCTGTGCGTCTGGCAGACGAGGTGGGGCTGGACTTCTTCGGGTTCGGCGAGCACCACACCGCCTCGATGCCGTTGTCGTCGCCGACGGCGATGGTGAATGCCGCTGCCGCGTCCACGCGCCGCATCAAGCTCGGTACGACGGTGACGGTGCTGTCGACCGACGAGCCGCTGCGGGTTTTCGAGCAGCTGGCCACAGCCGCCGCGATCGCGCCCGGAAGGATCGAGACGGTCGCCGGGCGCGGTTCGTCACCGATTACGTTCCCGTTGTTCGACTTCGACGAGAACGACTACGACATGCTGTACGCCTCCAAGCTGGACCTGCTGATCGCCGCCAACAGCAGCGACCGGATCACCTGGAACGGACCACACCGCCAGCGCCCGCTGGTCGACGCGACGATCGTGCCGCGACCGGAGCAGCCGCTGCGGATCTGGCTCGGCACCGGCGGCAGCCCGGAATCGGTACTGCGGGCCGTCGAGACCGGGTTGCCGATGTTCCTCGGCATCCTCGGCGGCACCCCGCAACACTGGGCGCAGTACGGCCACGCCTACCGCGACGCCTGGGACCAGGTCGGCCACCCGGCCGACGACGCCCGCATCGCCGTCGCTGTCCACGGTTTCGTCGGTACCGACGGCCGGCAGGCCAAGGCCACCTACCTCGAGCACGAGCTGCGCATGTTCCAGATCGGCGCGGCCGAGACCGGCCGCCCCGCCATGTCACCGTCGGGTCGCGAAGCTGCCTTGGAGCCCGGCGGGATGGTGTTCGCAGGCGGACCCAACGAGATCGCCGACCGGATCCTGCACCTGCATCAGCTGCTCGGCCACGACCGCCAGATCCTGCAGATGGACGTCGGCGGGATGCCGCACGCCATCTACCTCAAGGCGATCGAGCTGCTCGGCGCCGAAGTACTGCCGCAGATCCGCAAGGAACTCGGCTAACCACCCCCGCGCCGCGCACCACACCACGTCGTCGCGTCGTCCCCGTCGTCAGTTTCAGGAGAACCCGTGTTCATCGCTCTCGTGGTCGTCACCGTCTTGCTCGCCCTGGTCGCCGTGTTCTCGGCGTCGATGAAGCTGCGCAAGGCCGAGCAGTCGGTTGCGGTCATCAACGGCGTCGTCGGTGTGCCGCTGGCCGCTCTCCCGGTACTGGCTGCCCTGGAGATCGCGGGCGCCGCCGGAATTGTCATCGGCCTGTGGGTCGAGCCGCTCGGCGTGGCCGCCGCGATCGGCCTGGTCGCCTACTTCGTCGGCGCCCTGATCGGTCACCTCCGGGTGCGCGACACCAAGAACCTCGCGATGCCGCTGCCGCCGCTGGTGCTGTCGATCGCGGTCCTCACCCTCCGGCTGCTCACCGCCTGAACCCTCACACGCAGCTACCCGAACAGGAACCGCATCATGGCTTTCGTCGTCACCGCCACTTCTGGCCACCTCGGCCGCCTCGTCGTCCGCGACCTCCTCGACCGGACCGTCCCGGCCGCAGAGATCGTCGCCGGCGCCCGCAACCTCGACTCCATCACCGACCTCGCCCAGGCCGGGGTCCGCACGGCCGTCATCGACTACAACGACCCGTCCACTCTCGAGCAAGCCCTCACTACAGGGGACACCCTGATCCTTGTCTCCGGCAACGACCTGGCCAACCGGGACCGGCAGCACGCCGACGCGGTCGCGGTAGCCGCCAAGGCCGGTGTCGGTCACCTCGTTTACACCAGCGGTCTGCAGGCGGCGCAGAGCCCGAGCCCGATCGCGGCCAGCCACGCCGCCACCGAGAACGTGGTGCGCGACAGCGGCGTCCCGTACACGCTGCTGCGCAACGGCTGGTACACCGAGAACTACGCCCGCGGCCTGGACGCGGTCCGCGCGAGCGGCGTACTGCTGGCCAGCGTCGGTGACGGCCGTGTCGCCTCCGCCACCCGCCAAGATTTCGCCGCCGCGATCGGCGCGGTCGTCACCACCGGCGGCCACCTCGGCCACACCTACGAATTGTCCGGTGACGTCGCCTGGTCCTATCACGACCTGGCCTCCGCGCTCACCGAACTGCTCGACCGCGACGTCACCTACCAGCCGGTGACCCCCGAGGAGCACGTCGCAGCGCTCACTACGGCCGGGGTGCCCGACCAGATGGCGGCCATGGCCGTCGCCGTCGACGCCGGCATCCGCGCCGGCGCGTTCGCGTTCACCAACGGCGACCTCGCCCGCCTCATCGGACGCCCCACTACTCCGCTGGTCGAGGGACTTCGCCCGCTCGTCTGAACTAGAAGCCCGACCGGCTGATCCGGCATGAACCGCAGTTCGACCCAACTCAACACGAAGGAATCAACCACCATGAAGGCATTCGCTCTCACCGGCCGCGACACCAAGCCCGAACTCCAGGAGCTGAACCAGCCCGAGCCCGCCGCCGGGCAGGTGCTCGTCGAGGTGCAGGCCGCCTCGGTCAACGGCTTCGACCTGTCCGTGGCCGGCGGCTACGTGTTCGACATGCTGCCCCACGAGTTCCCCGTCGTGCTCGGCCGTGACCTGGTCGGCACCATCACCGCCGTCGGCGACGACGTCGAAGGCCTCACCGTCGGCGACCTGGTCGCCGGTGTCATCCCCGGCGTCGACCTCGGCCCCCGCAACGGCAGCTTCACCGAACACGTCGCCCTGCCTGCCGCCGCGGTCACCCGCGTGCCCGACGGGGTCGACGTGGCGCAGGCCGCCGTGATCGGACTGGCCGGCGTCGCCGCGCTCGACGCACTGGAAGTCCTCGACATCCAGCCCGGCCAGACCGTGCTGATCTCCGGCGCCACCGGCGGCGTCGGCTCCATCGCCACCCAACTCGCGGCCGCCGCAGGGGCGACCGTGATCGGCACCGCCAAGCCCGGCCAGGAAGCCGACTACGTCCGCGGACTCGGCGCCACGCACACCGTCGACTACACCGGCGACATCGCCACCGCTGTACGCGAACTGGCCTCCGACGGTGTCGACAAGGCCCTGCACTCGGCCGGAGACGCCGCCACCATCGCCGGCCTGATGCGCCCCGGCGGAACAGTCGCCTCCACCCTCGGCGCGACACCGGAACAACTCGGCCGCGACGACATCACCCTCGCCGGAATCATGGCCGCCGCGACCGGCGACAAGCTGGCCCGCCTGCTGCAGCTCGTCGCCGACGGCAAGCTGCACGTCAACGTCGAGGCCAGCGTCCCGCTCGATCAGGCACACGAAGCTCTCGGCCTGTTCGCCGACGGCACCCTCGGCAAGGTCCTCGTCACCCGCTGACCAGCACACCCCGCGGCCCCGGTCCCTCACCGGACCAGGCCCCGTACCTATCCCATTCTTGGAGGAGAAACCATCATGAACGTGACCGTGTTCGGCGCCACCGGCGGCGTCGGCTCCCTGGTCGTCGGCCAGCTGCGCACCCGTGGCCACATGGTCACCGCCTACGTGCGCAACCCCGACAAGGTGCCCGCCGGCTGGGGCGACGCCGTCAACGTCGTGGTCGGTGAGCTCAGCGACGCCGCCGCGATCGACCACGCCGTCCAAGGCGCCGACGCCGTCATCAGCGCCCTCGGTCCCAGCCTGGACCGCAAGGCGACCGGACTGCCGCTGATCAAGGGCACCCGCAACATCCTCACCGCCATGCAGCACCACGGCGTACGCCGCTACGTCGGCAACGCCACCCCCAGCATTCTCGACCCTCGGGAGAAGCCAACCTGGCAAACCCGGCTCCCGACCTTCATGGCCAAGACATTCCTGCGCCGCGCCCACGACGAACTCGTCGCGATGAGCCAGATCGTCATGACGTCGGGTCTGGACTGGACCATCGTACGATTCCTCGCCCCCAAGAACGGCCCCGCACGCGGGCAGCTGCGGCACGGCTTCTACGGCCACGACAAGCTCGGGTTCAACGTCACCAGAGCCGACATCGCCGCGTTCACCGCCGCCCAGGTCGACGACAACCGCTACATCGGCGCCGCCCCCGGCATCAGCAACTGAGCTGCCCACAGGCGCGCTCCGGCCGCTCAGCCGATGCCGACGGAGCTGCGGGCGCAGGAGGCAGGTAGTTGCTCGGCGGTGCAACCGGCCTGACACACACGCGTGATGGACCGAAAGCTTGCCTAGAGCAACACTGAGATCGTGGCCGAACTTGGTCCCGATCTCCTCAGGCCGGTAGCGCTGGAACTGGCCCGGGCGGAAGAACAACTCCCCGGGCCCAACGCCATGCCGGGCGGCGCGAGATTCGAGCTGAGTGGGACGGCTTCCTTCACTGAATCAGTCAAATTGGATGAACGGCTGCTCCAGATCGGGATGGCGGCAGCGGTCTCAGGCCCAGTCGAGTTGTGATTCTGGAGTTCCGTGGGCCCGTCCCCACGCGCGTTCACGCCAAGACAAAGACCTCACCTCCCGCTTTCCCGATGTCCAGGCCGCGCTGCAGTCCCAGCTGCACATCGACGGTGTCCTGGACGGCGAGGTCGTCGACTGGACCGGAGAGAAGCTCGACTTCGGGCAGCTGCAGCTGCGGCTGGTGACGTCGCCGGCGAAAGCCCGCAAGATAGTCGCTGAGCGGCGGCCTCGTTCGTGGTGTTGGACGTGCTGTCCGTCAATGGCGTCGACCTGCGCAGCCAGCGCTGGACATCCAGACGCCGCCGCCTGGATCTGCTTGCCGAGAACTGGGCACCGCCGCTGCAAGTTTCTCCCGGTCACCGAAGATGCCGAAGCGGCCCGCGAGTGGCTCAGCGCGTTCAGCCACACCGGCGTCGAAGGACTCGTCCTCAAAGGCGGGGGAAGCCGCTATGAGCCTGGCAAACGGGCCTGGATCAAGGTGAATTCTGTAGGGGTGGGCTGTATTCGGATGCCGCAGGAGCCCCAGTTCCCCCTGGTCAGGGCCAGGTTGAGGAGCGGGTGCTCGTGTCCGACACGTGTTGTTGACGGATGTGCGCAGTATTTATAGAACCGCGCGGTTGAGCGGCTGGACAGGGGGACAACTACTTCTGCCGCGCGTTGCAATCCGAGGTGTGATGTCTGCGTGATGAGCACTTCGCTGGGATCGTCAGTTGCTCCCAAGGCTGACGGGGTGCAGATTGCCAATCATGGCCGTGAACGGAGATGCCAGGCAGCTATTGCAGCGCTGGAGCCCGCCTTTCGATCAGCGGGAACTGCGCGAGGAGGCCTTAGCGCTGATAAGTAGCGAAGCCGCTCTCTGGCGCGAGGGCGCTCCTGCGCACTTGACTGCCAGCGCCGTAGTACTCGATCGGTCTGGACGGCAGGTGCTGCTCGTTCACCACGCCAAGTCAGGCAAGTGGCAATTTCCAGGCGGTCACTGTGAGAGGAACGATGCGTCGCTGGAAGCGGCCGCCCGCCGCGAAGTCCGCGAGGCGACCGGTCTTGCGGTCGGCCTGATGACATTGCTGGCGCTCGACGGCGGGCCCACCATGTGTGGGCCGTCGGCGCGCCGTCACATCGATGTCCGGTTTGTTGCCATAGTCAGCCAGGACGCCCCTCGTGTAAGCAGCGAGTCGCTCGATGTGGGCTGGTTGGGGTCGCGGATCTGCCAGCCCCTCATCGACCAGATCTCCGAAAGCACCTGGATCTCGCTGTTTGGAGAGGCTATGGCCCTCGCTTAACCAGGCAGCCGGCGGCCGGTCGGTGACTGACGTCTTGTGGAACGCCGCGGCGCGATCCAGGGCGTGCCCGCCCTGCTCACGATTGGGCGGCCTATGGCAGACACCGCTGGGCTCCGCGCTGCTCAGGTTCGTCCACAACGACGCCAGATGGCCGCACGCACCGCGCCCGGCTGATCACTGGCCGGGTTGGTGCCGTGTTGTCACGTACCTGAGCGGGACGAGTGCCGATTGCGGGGTGACACTGTAGCCATGGGCAACTTTGTCGCCCGAACCGGGCCGGTCCAGCTGGAACTCGCCAAGGCGGTCAAGCAGCTGCCGGGGCCGCGCGGCATGCCGGGCGGATCCCGCTACGAATTCAAGTGGGACGGTTTTCTTCACTGACCTTGTCAAAGCTCGCGGGCGCTTACGGTCCGGGGAAGACGTGCGGCAGCGTTGCGCCGTGGTCGCCGGCCGGGAGTAGGCGGCGTCGAGGCGGCCGTAGACCAGGCGTGAGAATACCTCGGCGGAAGTGTGAGATCTGCCCCTGCTGTGCTCGGGCGGGATTGAAAGGCGACGCTGTCGCGTTTCAGGTCGATGGTGAACCCGCGGTCGGGGTTTGTGGTGGTGACCGAGATCAATCTCGACCGCGGTCAATTTCACTTTGAATCTCGGTGGATGGTTCTGGTGCAGCCGAGCATGGAGGTCCAGTCTCGTAGGCGGCGGAGGGCGAGGGTTAGGTCGCGATGGAAGGCCAGGGGGTCAGATGGTGCTGCGTCGTCTTGGTAGCAGGAGTCCCAGAAGGTGCGGAGGGCGGATAGTTCTTCGACGACGGCGCCGTGGCGCGGCCAGCAGGGTGGGATGACTTTGTGGTCGAGGGCGTAGCGCGTTGTCGCCCAGGACACCCATTCGTTGAGGCGTTCGAGTTCTTCGGTGGTGCTGGTGGGGTCGAGGTCGCGCCAGCAGACGACGTACGGGTCTGTGATGGGAGCCAGGGCGAAGGGGTTGGTGAAGTCGTCGTCCATCAGTGGTTGCTTGCTTGGTCGATGCTGCGGCGGATGCGGTCTGCGTCTGCGCGGGCGGTCCACGGGGTCATGTTGAGGAGGATGGGTGGGGCGGTGCGGGCTAGGAGGATGCCGGTGCCGAAGGGGAGGGTGCGGATGACGTCGGGTGGCAGGATCGGGATTCGGCGGGTGCTGGTGGAGGTGGTGCGGCCGCCGTCGGGGCCTCGGCTCCAGTTGCGGATCTCTTCGTCGCGTTCGCCGCAGACGGCGGCGAGGTCTTGGAGGTCGCGGGGTTGGGCGGATCCGCCGAGGATGAGGCGGAGGGTGGCGGCGTCCCACATGGCTGCAGCAGCTTGTTCGCCCCATCGTTCGCGGGCTTGTGCGAGGGATTGAATGACGACCAGGGTCGAGATTCCGGAGCCGCCGCCGTCGGCCATGAGGGAGGGCAGCGACGGGACGGCGCAGAGGTTGGCAATCTCGTCGAGGACCATGGCCAACGGCGGCTCGAGTCGGCCGCCGGGATTGTGGGCGGCTAGCTGACGGGCGGATTCGGTGATGTCTTCGAGAAGAGCGGCGATGAACGCGGACGTCGCTGAGGCACCAGCGCCGGTCCCAAGGAGGTAGATCGTGCCCCGGTCGCGGACGAAGGTCTCGGGATCGAGCCCCTCCCCCGAGGGTGGGTCGAAGGCTCGGCGTACGGCTGGATCACCGAGCGCGGAGAGGGCGGATCTGACGCCGGCCCAGATGGCGTCTCGGGTGCGGCCGTCCATCCGGACGATGCCATCGAGAGTGTCGCCCCAGCCGTCGGCTGCGTCTGTCGAGCGGTTGAGGATGGTGACGGCCTCGATTGCTGAGGCTGGTTCGAGGCTCCAGCGGTAGAGCTGAGCGATGCCGGTGTCGTCGAGGGCGGCGGCGTGGAGCAGCCCGCGAAGCGCCATCTCGGTTTGGCCGTGCCAGAAGGCGGCATCGCTGACGTTGCCTTTGCTGAAGCCGGCTCCAGCGGCCAGGCCAGCTGCGCGGACGATTGCGGTGGTCGGGTTCTCGCATCCCCGCACCGGGGACCATCGGATCCCGTCGGTCTTGCCGAGGCTTTGTGGGTCGAAGACGGCGACTGGCCCGATTGCCCGGCGGGATCCGAGGGTCGCGGCGAGGTTGTCCGGACGAGTCGAGGTTGTCACAACGGCGCCAGGCGAGTCGATGATCCCGCCGATGATCTGGTGCAGGCCCTTCCCGGACCGCGGAGGACCGACCACGATGATCGAGTCCTCGACTGACGCCCAGCATTCGCGGCTCCGGGAGTGGCCAAGCATCCGTCCGACAGCGCTCGGCTCTGAGGTTGGGGCCTGCGGCCGAGCCGACCGACCCCGCCGTACGACCTGATGCCGTCCGACGGCTGACTGGATGTCGCCGACTGACGCGAGACCTGGGCGCTTGCCCAGCGCCCGGGCACGACTGGCCACGGTCGACTTTCTGCTTTGCCAAATCCGGAGTACGACGTACGTCGCGCCCAGTGGCATCCCCAGGACGATCGCAAACACGACCCAGTACGCCGCCACGCCGATCCGCGCGCTGGCAACACCAAAGGCGCTAGCTGGGTTCCCGGGATGCATCGGCACCTGTAGAGCGTCGATCCACGGTGATGACACCCACTCCCCCGTTGTCAGCCAGCTGGTCAGGCCGCCGGCCACGTAGAAGAGGCCGGCGATGCCGAGCAGGGATGCGCCGGCGATGAGGATGGTGTCGGAAAAGTCCGGGCCAGGTCGTTGGTTGACCACGGGCTACATCCGGGCGTCGGTGTCGAACAGCTGGACCTCGCGGGCGTGCCGGACTAGCTGTACGACGAAGGATCGGTTCGGCAGGCGCCACAGCGCTCGGCCCTTCGGCAGTCTGGCGATCGTCGCGATCTCGACGTCGGTCAGGCCAAGGAGGCTCGCCGTACGAGCGAGCTGATCAGATTCCTGCCGCAGCATGATCCTCGTCGAGCAGTCGGCGAGGAGCCCCTCGGCCAGGGCGCGAGCCTCGGATCCGTGATCGCCGACAGCAGCAAGGTCGGAGAGCCGGTGGACAATGAGGATGTTCGACACGCCCCAGGCTCGGGACAGCTTCCACTGCTCCTGCATCCGACGTAGGAGTGCCGCGTCGCGCATGACTCGCCAGCCCTCGTCGTACACGATGTAGCGATTCCCGCCCGCGGGATCGGCGACAGCCGCCTCGAGCCACGACGATGCGCAGGCAAGGGTCAGCCGTAGCGCCTGGTCATCGCCGCCGCTGCTGAGCCACGAGGAGTCGAGGGTCACCATCGGCAGTGCGGGATCGAACTCCGTGGTTGACGGCCCGTCGAACATGCCAGACAGGTCACCATGGACGAGACGCCGGATCGCGTGCGCGACCTCCCGGCCATCGGATGCGAGACCGGCTGGTGTGAGTCCCGCTCGCTCCACTCGATCCGAATCAGGTGTGAACAGCGCAACGACGACATCCGGGATCGTCGGCGATGGCCTTTGCGCAGAGGCAGTCCCGAGAGCGAGATCAATCGCCGTGTGTTCAACGGCAGCCAGCGGGCGACCGAGAGTGGATTCGGCCAATGTGCCGAGCAGCGCCCGGCGCCGCGACCAGACGATGCGAGACCACTCCTCGGCGTCGACTGACCCTGGGCGGCGGCCCGCGTCCAACGGGTTGAGCCGGGTTGGTAGGCCTGGTCCGAGTTTGATGGTTGCTCCGCCCACGGCCTCTGCGACCGAAGTCCATTCTCCCTTGGGGTCGCAAGGGACGTATGCCTTGTGGCCCAGGGCGATCGATCTCGTGATCAAGGCTTTGGCGGTCGATGACTTCCCGCTTCCGATGACGCCGGCCAGGAGGACGTTCGGGTTGGTGATGACTCGTTCCTGGTACAGCACCCACGGGTCGTAGACGAACGATCCGCCGCTGAAGACGTCCGATCCGATATAGGTGCCGTCGGCACCGAGTCCACCCTCGGCGAGGAACGGATAGGCGACCTGTAGCACCCGGGTCGTCGCACGGTGCTTGTCCACGAGAAGAGTTCGGCGCGGCCGCCCTCCGTCCGATGCCTCGAACGATTCGATGTTTGCCTTGCGGCGCGGCGGGCGGCTGGTCTGTCGCGTACGCCGGTTGGCTCGCCGCGTCGCTCGATCGGCTCCGTTCAGCTCGTAGTACGCCGGTTGCTGCTCCATCACAGTCCAATCCCGAACGGAAGGGCCGCAGCCATGAAACCCTTGAGTTGCTGGCCGACCAGGCGCCGCAGGTCGAGGAGCGCTTGGGTTGCCGCGATCTCGATCTCCATGCACGCGTCGTCCAGCGCATCCTCGGTATCTCCGGACACCACGACCAGACCGAGCCAGCGCACGTCTCCGTGCCCTACTGCCAGATCCCGCTCCCGTTGTGCAACGTCGGCGTCGAGCTGGCGATCTTCCTCGGTCTCCATCTGCCCGATTCTTGCTCTTGTAGTCCGGTCAGTGATGCGCTCGACCTGATGCCGTCGAGCATCACGAAGCGCCTTCGACATCGGAATCGGCTGCAGGACAAGGCTGAACGTCCGGCGGATGCCAGGCTTCAGCAGTAGCGGCCCAAGGAACGACGGAGCCGCTCGAACACGCGGCCATTCCGCGACGACGTACACGCGGTGGAACGACGAATCTGTACGCACCTGGTCCCAGGACTCTTCGACGGCGAGTGGCCCGGCGTCCGAACTGTCCATATCTGCCGACGCGGGGATGGTGCGCGTCGCTGCCGGGTCGAACGCGACTCGCAGGCTCAGCGCGAGCTCCTTCGCGTTGAGCCAGACGCCCGCAACGCCTGCGGCCGCCAGCGCAGTTTGGAATGCGCGGGACTCGGATTCGAGCACGGCGGTCCCACCGGCGATGCCGCCACCTTGCTTGCGGACCTCGCGCGCGGCGGCGTCGAGGTTGATCGCGAGGCTGAACAGGGTCTCGTGCCGGGCCGCGGCGGGTGCGGCCTGCTTCAGGAGGTCGGCGTAGATCGCTCCAGCGGACGTCGCTGCATCCATCTGACGGCTTCGGGCCCATTCCTCTAGTTGGTCGGCAGGATCGGGCAGTGTCCGTTCGAGGATCTGTGCCCTGGCGATCCGGGGGCTGTGGCACAAGCTGGCGATGAGCTGGCCGTAGGCGGTGACGCGGCGATCCTGTTCGTCGGTGTTCTGCAAGAGGTGGGCGGGGCCTTCGATCTTGGCGACCGCGATCAGTCGTCGCCGCTGCGGGTCGTGCACGATGCCGATGCCGGAGTTCGTGGTGAGCATCCGCAGTACGCCGTTCTCTCCAGGTAACTGCAACCGCCCGTGAACTCGTGGCTCCAGCACGTTGGCGCGAAAGGACCGCCTTTTCAGAATGTGCGCGACACGCAGTACCAGCCAGCGATGCAGAGGCACCTCCTCGGCTCGCACGAACGCCACCGCAACGCAGGTCGCCGCGACGGTGAGGGCGCAGAGCATCGGCGCTGTCGGCAGCTGATTCACGAAGGACAGAGTCGTGAGGACGACGGCGGCCAGGACCAGTACGACCTGCACGGGTCGCAGACCCAGCAGTACTGCATTGCGTTCCGGCCGGGGGAATCGTGTCGCGAGCCTGTTCTGGTCAGTCATCCGTGGTCGCCTCCTTGCGAGTCGTCGCCGCTTGCTGTGTCCGAGACCTGCGTCGGCTGCGCACCGCTGATCGAGGCCTGACTCGTCGCAACCGCCGTCGCACTGCTCCCGCCGCCGGAGGCACTACCGGCTGGCTGGGCGGTTGCATCCGAGCCGACGACAACTACCTCGGTTCCACCCGAAGAGGCGAGCCCACCGCTGTCGCCCGACGTGCTGTCGCTTGGGGAATCGCTGTCGCTGCCCACCACAGACTCTGAGCCGCTGCCGCCCGAACCCCCTCCAAAGTGCTGCGCCGTAAACTGCTGCGCTTGCTCAGCTCGCTGCTTGAGTGCGGTAGCGCCGGCCGTCCCCTGCTGGAAGAGATGGACGGTCGCGCCCGCATGGTCGCCTGCCCAGTGAACGAACGAGTACGTCGCGATCGGCGCGAAGGCTGCCATCGCGAACAGCAAGACTCCGGCGAGGAACGTCCCGATGCTCTGATCATCCCCGGGCTTTGCGCCACCCATGGCCGACAGCCCGAGCGTGAAGATCAACGCCATCGCGATCTTGGAGAAGAGCAGTGCCGCGACGATTTCGATCCACCGGCGCAGCCAGTGCCGGGTCGCCGACCAGGTCCAGCTGGCCATGGCGATCGGGGCGAACACGACGAACGCAATTATCGCCACTTCGCGGATCAGCAGTACGCCGTACAGGGAAATCACCGCGAGAAGTCCGAGACTCACGGCGAAGACGAGCGACCCGCCCAGCGTCGGCAGGGCGAGCTGGGCGGTGAGATCCACCATCTTCTTCAGTGCTTCCGTCGTGCTGGCCGTGCTGCCCAGGAGGCCGCCCGAGATCTCGTCCACGATCCGACCCAGACCAGCGATCACTGCGACGGCGAACGGTACGCCTGCCGTGCCGACCAGGGCTCCGACCACGGCCTGCCCAAGACGGCCTGGCTCGCGACGGATCGCGGCCGATAGACACTGCAGGACAAACATCCCGACGAGGAAGGGCAACGCGATCGCGATCATCAGGTTGAGGTTGTTGCTCCACCAGGTCTGGTCGAACCGTGGCGACGTACTTTCGCTGAAGGCCTTAAACACGTTGATGGTCAGGTCGCTCAAACCGTCGGCCATCCAGCGGGCGAAGGATTGCCACATCGAGCTCGCCAGGTTCTGCGTGGTGTTCGAGGCGACGCACGCGGCAGGATTCTGAAGGCATCGGAGCCAGTCCATTGTGCGGGTTCCGCTCAGCCGATGGTGATGCCGCTGAAGAAGCGGATGATGCCGTTCGCGGAGCTGATCAGGATCGCGGCGCCAACTGCGACCAGGCAGCCGATCTTGCCTTTGCTCGCGTAACCGGCGTTGCCGTTGATGCTTGCCGCACCCCAGGCCGCTGCCGAGATCACAAACACCGCCACACACACCGCGAGTCCGAACGGCAGCAGGGCTCCGATCATGTGGCGCAATTCCGGCAGGCCGGGCAGTCCGTCGGTGTTGGGTGTGATGCCTGGATCTTCTGCGTAGATGATGTGGCTGAACACAGGAGTTTCCTTCGCTGGTCAGGGAGTGGAGTAGATCGGCGGCGCCCAGCCGAGGTAGGACGCGTGCCATCTGGATTCGACGCGGCCGAACTCGACGAGATACACCCCGCCTTCACCAGAGACCTGGTCGCCGATGTCGTTCGAGACGATGCGGCCGCCGCCGATATACACGGCCACGTGGCCGTAGGGACCGCCGGTGTCCCAGAAGACGAGCGCCCCGACCGGCGGTTGCCGATCAGCTGGGTGCGCATTGCCGGTGGCAATCATCTGCTGCCACTGCTCTGCAGCCGAGTAGTAGCCTGCTCGCGGTCGGCCCCAGATGTTGGCCGCGAGACGGGCGCACAGCTGGTAGTAGCCGTGGCCACCAACCAGGCGCAACGCCCGCGCGACGGCCTCGTCGGCACCGGGCAACGAGCCGCCATACGTCCCGGACGGTGCCCGGCAGCCGGCAGGTAACGCTTCGACCGGCGTCGCTACGCAGGTGTCGCTGCCGCTGGCTGCGACTGTGAGCGGAGCGACCAGTCCGATGCCGCTAGTCAGCAGCACACCGGCCAACGTGAGCTTTGTGATCACCGTGATGTCTGTGCCGACGCGGACCAGAACTTGCAGGTATAGACGCAGACCACGCTGACTGCTGCGATCCGCTCGATGGTCTTTGTCTGCTTCTCGAGGGTCACCGTCTGTTGTCCACGGACCATGTAGGCCTGCCATCCCTGCGGGAGCCCGTGGGCCGCCTTCGCCTTCGCCAGCTCCGGCGTTGTCTCCGCAGTGATGTCCGTGACGGTTGCGCGGGCCTTCTCGAGATTGAGTTGCTGCCACTCGCCTGGTCCAGGCAGCATGCTGCGGGCAACTGTCTCGCTGCTGCTGGCGGCGTCTGCGAACATGCTGATTCCGTTCACCCAGTCGGTGTAGTTGTGCTTGCTCGCGTCGTAGGTCCAGATCGCCCGGGCGAACGCGATGGCGTACTCGTGGGAGTCGGCCGTCGCCGGCACTGTCCACTCATCGAGAGATGCGGGCGTCAGCGGCTCAGTGGAGCCCGGTACTGCGGTCCCGGCTGGTGTTGGCGTCGACCGCTGACCGCAGCCGGCAACGAAGAGCACCAGCACGGTCGCGACCACGAGTGCCGCGGGGATCAGGACCTTCGAACGGGTCGGGTGGGACATTCTTCTTCCTCTCTTGGGGACTTCGGTACGGCGCAGCCATGCGAGCCCGGCCGCGGCCAGGGGCGGCGGCAGGATCCACAGCGCGCTGAAGACGTGCAGGCAGAACCTGAACTGCGCGCGGTAGTAGCGAACGAGCCAGTTGTGCCGAGGGGTGATGTGTTGTTTGTGCGTCATACCGGGCATCAACGGTTGATCCCGGGAGACTTTTCGTCAGGCAGCTCGAAGCCGCCCCAGAGTGCGGGCCCGGCGGTGGGCGAACCCGACGCCTCGGCCGAAAAACCGCAGGTCACGACCTGCAGCGGCCAAGATCCACTCCCGTACGACCTCGTCGGCGAAGACCTCCGCCGGCGGCTGCCCGAGCGCCAGCCGGGCAAGTGCGGACGGCCTGCCGGCTCCCCCGCGGAGCAGCCAACTCATACCTTCGGCCTGCTGCCCCGTCGCACCTACCCGCCTCAGCCGCTGGATGACCGCCGCGCGATTGAACGGCGGACCGTCTGCGGCCACCCGGATCAGCTTGCGCCCGGTCGACCCCGGCAGACCTGCCCGTTCGAGCTCGGCAACGATGAGATCGAGGCGCCGCCCCAGCCACGGTCGATCCCCGCTCTGCGGCTCCGGCAGCTGTGTGAGCAATTGGTGCCTTTGCCGGCGCAGCAGTTCGGACCGCAATGTGTCTTTCAGGCGCCACCGCACCAAGTTGGCGAGGTAACCCCACGAGACACCGCCCTCCGGTGGATTGATGGACAGTTCACGGCAGCGCTCCCACGCGATCACTCGTGCCAGCTGTGCCGCCTCGTCGTGGCCGAGTGCAGATCGCAGTCGGCTCGACAGCGGGGCGACGATCCGCTCCTCGATCCCCTCAGCCAGCGCCTTGGACGGACCCTCCGCCCAACCCGAACTGGCCGCGTCGCTGATGAGTACGTCCAACTCGACAGTCATCGGTGACTCCGTTCTAGGAAAGGAGAAGCGGATCGCTCCGGCTCCTCTCGTCGTACTGCGACGGCACCAATCTGCTGGCGACGGATCCGGATCAGAACCTGGAATACGAGGTCCAGGAGTCCTGGAATTCAGAAACCCGGCTGCCGATCCTGCACGGGCGTCAGGTCGGTCGAGGCAGCCACGAGCTGTGCAGGGCTCCGACCCGTACGGGACGGGCTGGGCAGGTGTTGTTCGGTCGCGCTGATCAGGCGCCCTGCGGCCGTCACCACGCGCCCACCGAGGGTCTCGATCAGGCGGGCTGACGGATTCGATCCGAGAACCGGAGCCGCTCTCACCAACTGTCCTGGTGAGCCGTCGCCCAGGCGTCCAAAATGCGCAAGGACCGTGTAGGCGACCGAATCCGCTTCCAGTTCGGCGATCCCGGTGCAGGCCTGGCCTCGCGAAAATTTGTGCATTCGCAGATGGGCCAACTCGTGAGCCAAGGCTGAAGATGCGTCGGGTACGTCGAGGTCTGGACTGATCGCGATCCTGCGACGGCGGTGGTCTGTCATCGCCTCGCCGGTTGTTTGTTGCTGGGTCACTGTGAATCCCAGGTCGCCGGCCACCCGGGTCAGCGCATCGAACAGGCGCTGTGCGCTGATCCCGTTCCCAGCAGCAACAGACGGCAAGCCAACCTCACGCCCGCCGGTCTGACTGACATCCCATAAAGTTGCGACCCCATGGCCCTGCACAGGGCCTTGAGCTCGTTCACTCCTATGACCAGCCGCCATGACTCTGATCCCTGACTGGCCGCGCAACACCCGCCTACCGCGACGCTGCCACAGGTCTCGCCCGTCGACCCAGAGGGCATCCGGCATCTGCAACTTGATCAGTACGACGTTGCGGAACGTCTGCCCCTGGAGTACCGACGCCGATTCGAGCCAACGCACCCACTGCCCTCCCGACCACCGCTCGCTCACCTCCCACTCGAACGCTCGCCGAAGGTCATCCACAGTCACTCGAAATCGATTCACGCCCGCCTCCCGGTGTCGTAGTCGGCAGGCTCAACGGTTCGATCACGCAGCAAATCGGCCGAACCGACGATCGTCGGTCAGTTCAAGGAGTCCTGGAAGGCATATTTGGCCACTCGGGATCGTCGGGGTCGCGACGCCGCGACGAAGCGCGCCGCGATGGCGCTCGCGATACCGGCGTCAGGACCTCACGAGACACGACGTCAACCTCAAGATTCAGGCGCTGCGACAACCGAACGATCTGCTGTGCAATGCGATCCGACGGCAACCGCCGCACCAGCGGCGCCACCGCCCGGAGGGCATTGACCTGCCCGCTGATGTGGTCCAGTACCTTTTCCCACCGCGCGACCTCGAAGTCGATGGCGAACTCGGCCAGCGGCCTTGCTGTGGTCAGCGCCGTCGCCAACCCAGCAGGCGTGCTGGTGAAGCACGACGCAGGATCCTGTCCTCCAGGAAACTCAGCTATCGAGACGTCGGCGAACACTTGCGACAGAACGTCGAGGCTCCGCACAGCGCCCAGCCGGCCACCGAGATCGCTATCGAACGCCACCACCACACGGTTCTGTGGCGCCCATCGTCGGATCATCAAGGCCTGCTGAACACTGACTGCCACCCCAGCACTCGATATACCTGCCCAGGAGCGACCGACTTGATCCACAGCAAGTGCATCAATAGGTCCCTCGACCAGAACCGGTACTGCACCCCGCAATAACTTGCCGCGTTGCGCGCCTAGACCCACGACGGTCTCCGACTTGCTGTAGATCGCCGTCGTCGGAGAATTCAAGTATCTGATGCGGTCGGCACGAGCACGGCCGACGAAGCCCACTGGCTCCAGGTCACCGTCATCGGCAGCGAACATGATCCGATCACGAAATCTGTCGACCAGATAGCCGTTGATGGTCGGACTGGCCAGACCTGCTCCAATCAAAGCCTCATCCGCGAAGCCTTCCCTGCGGAGATGGTCGACCAACGCTCTCCAGGAGTCTGGTGCGTAGCCGATCGACCAGTGCTGATCTGCCAAGGAAGCCCGCAACCCTCTACCGGTCAGATGCCGCACAGCCCAGCCGTCAGGACGAGCCTCAAGTTCTGATCGGTAGAAGGCGCGCGCAGCACGCTGCACCTCTAACAGTCTGGACATCCCGGCTCATCCAATCTCCGGTCCGACGTCCGGAGGATCCGGGTCTGGCTGGCTAGAGGTGAGCCCACCGCCGACAACGCGATACGTCAATAACGGTCGCGCCCGGACAAGAGCTTCATGTACCTGGGTCGTGCCGGCCGACGAGCTGACCGCCACCGCCACCCCATCAGGTATGTCGACCGCACGCACCCGATCAAAGAAGTACGCCAAATCAATGCCATAGCCGGCCGACCGCTTCACACCTTGCTCGCCACCGCTCAGCACAATGACGACCTTGTCGCCCACGCTGAATCGACGCAACATCCGCGCCTGAGCAGTCGACAACCCACCACCACAAACCGGGATGCCGGCCCACTGCTCCCCCACCGCGCGACTGAGCCTGGTCACCGCCATCGCGTCGACCGGATCATCTACAACCACAGGGATCGCACCGCTAGCCAGCAGATCAAGCTGCTCTGCGACCCCGAGCAGGACATTTGAGGGCCGATGGATAGCCGTCGCCGGCGTCACCGACTGAGCCCACCCATCCGGACCGACACCGACGAAACCCACCGGCGACAACCGATCATCGCGGCTCACAATCATCAGCCGATCCCGATGCCGATCCATCCCATCACCGGACTCGGCCCAATCCATCAAGCCAGCCCTCACCAGCGTCGAATCGCTGAACCCCTCCGACCGCAAGTGGTCGACCAGACTCGTCCACCCATCCGGCGCATACCCCACATCCCACGCCGAATCAGCCTCCAACACATCACTCGCGCCGCGACTCCTCAAAAACTCAACCGCCCACCCACCCGTTGCCCTCAGCAACTCACGACGAAAGAAGCGGGCAGCCGCCATATTCGCCGCCAGCAACCGCCACCTCTCCTCACGCGACACAACAAACCCAGACTCACTCACAGGCACCTCCACGACGACCCATCCGAGAATTCACACCCTCGAACCTCGCCCCGGCGCCCTCGAACCAGAACCCGGAAACCAAGACCCAGGACCCCGGTCCCATCGCTACAGGACTGCAGGCCCCTGGGCCGGCTCGGACTCGTCATAGACCGAGACGTCGCGCGACCGCCCGACAGACCGACGCGCACCGACTTCTCTGGAGGACGCGAAATCGTCGCTCCACACCGTCAACCCACCCGACTGAGCCAAGTGCTCGCCTGCCGCATCGATCGCATCGTCAATCATGCCGATCAGCCTTGCAATCGACCACCTCGGCAAACGAGTCAAACAGGCACTCGCAGCGTCGGTGCTCTTCCCATCGGTGGCTTGCAGCTCGCCGTCCCCAGCATCCATTCCACAACGCTGACCGCCAAGCCCCTCTCGCTGAACCGTGATCTGCAGTTCCAGGATCAAACTCACCACCAGCTCAGACCAGGTGAAATACCCGGGTGTGGGTCGTACTGCCGGGTCCCGATCTCGAGGTGGTGTGATCAAGTATCGTCCCGCACCGCCCTTACGCGATCGGATCTCCTTCGGGGACGCGCGTTCGGCCCTTCACTATGCAGACCAACTCCGGCATCGGAGGACGTCTCAAGGCCGCGATCATCAACGATCTGAGCAAGCAGCGCCTCAGCAACAACTGAGCCAGCAGTCTGCATCACCCTCGTGACGCTGCTACCCAAAGGCCGCTCCGACAAGGACCTCGGTATCCCCGAGCCGATCATCCGTGGGCTGCGGTCGAACCCGAAGCGGACTCGCAGCAGCACTGCGGTTTCGAGAGCGTCGCTCACGGCGTACAGGACCTACGACCGCCGGTCCGACCAGCTGAACTCGCCGACCCAGTCGCAGACGCATCGCGACGCTGATACAAGGTCAAAGCTGAAGAGCGCCATCCTTAAGCACGTCTCGCAAGAGTCTCGGCGGGAGTAGAAACCCCTCAGCTGAAGGGTCTCCGCCATCTCGCCTCAAGTCGCGTCCTGCAGAGCGATGTTGGGAGTGCTCCGGTTTGGTTGACTCCCGACTTGTCAGGACGTTGCTGGGGATGGTGCTACGCCGAAAGCGTCTCCGTTGGAGTTTCGGCATGATGCGGTGGCGGTCGTCCGCACCGGCGATGCGCTGATCGGGTAGGTCGCGAAGGATTTCGTGATCTTCCAGTCGTCTCTGGTGCGGTGGCTGAAACTCCGGCTGCGCGAGTGCATGAATCGTCGGTGACACCCCGCGACCGGTGCCGTCCAGACCCCGACACCTGATGATTCTTGTGTGGCCAAGTGCAGGCTCCAGCGCTACCGGCCCGAGAAGATCGGTCGCCAGCTTGGCCATCGTCTCAGTGTTGCTCTAGGCAAGCTTCTCGGCCACCGCAACATCTGGGACCGAGGGCGACCCGCCGAACGGTGGACGGATCGTGGTAGCCGTCCTCCGCCAGTCTCGTCGAGACCCTCTTCCTCGGGTTTGATCCTCAGATCAAGCCCGGAGGCGCCGACCTCCGTGTGTCCCTGCCGAGCGCGTCTACGAGGATCTGGAGCGCGACCAGGCCGAACGCGTGGCGATGTCGATGCTGCTGCCGTTGAAGATGTTGAACACCGTGGTGCGCCTCTGCTGTATCTGATGCACTACTACGGCATCACGGTGAACCCAGATGGCGAGAAACCTGACGGTGATCGGTCGATCGCTGACTGCTCCGATCCGACTACCTGTTCTACATGCGGGAGCTGTTGCACTCGCTGCACATCGGGTCTCCGTCATTACTCGCCGTCACAGAATCCCACCGTATGCCCCGTCGCAGTTTTGGCCGCGGCCGCGACACGGGGACTACTGGCAGCTCCTTTGGGTGAACCAGACAGCGCGGGCGCTTCCAGTGCTACGACCCGCGTGCTCCACTCAGTTTTTCTATCCAACAGAGCTAGGACGAGGTCGGCTGGGCGAGCCTGTCGGCGGTGTCGAGTTGATCGCGTAGTCCGAGGAGTTCCCACCGTTGCAGGACCAGAGGGACGTTGCCTTCGCGCCAGAGCCGACTGTGGAAGCTGCGCAGGTCGAAGTCGTCCTGCTTGGCTGAGGCGGTCGCGAGTAGGTCGAGGATCTGCATCTTTCCGATCTGGTAGCTCAGGCCCTGGCCGGGGTTGCTGGCAAAGAAGGCGGCTTCCTGCCAGGCGGTGGTGCGGTCCAATGGAACAGTTTCGGCGAGCAGATCGGCTGCCTGATCGATGCTCAGGTCGCCGGTGGCCAGGCCGAGGTCGGTGCGCACCCGCAAGGCTCGTAGACGCATACCGTTGGCGAGGAACGCTCCGCTGGCGGGTGTGGTGTCGAACAGGCCGGACATCAGCATGAGTTCTTCATTGTAGAAGGCGATGCCCTCGTTGGGCAGAGAGTCGTAGAAGTGCCTGCGCGCGGGGTTGGTGTGCATCCAGGACAGGGCGAGCTGATGCGCGTGGACGCCTTCATGGACGATGCCCGTTCGCGGGTCGAGCGCCTTGGACTGCTCGAAGTAGGGCAGGTCGGGCCCCAGAGCGCGGACATACCGCACCGCTTCCTCATCGGGGTACTGCAGCGAGCTGATGTAGTGCGGCACTCCCAACCAGGTCAGCGGGTCGAGGTAGGGCGGCATGAGCGCGAAGCGATAGTGGCGTACTGTCTCGGGCAGATCGAGAAGCCCGGCGTCGGCGTAGAAGCGACGTAGCTGCTCCTCCTGGACGTGCTGCTGCACGATGTACGACGGTGAGGGGTCGCCCGTGCTGCTGCGACTGGCTCGCGTCTCCCAGACTGCCTCGGCCGCCGCCGCCCTCTGGTACTCCCGGCGCGCATGATCGAGCATCTCATCCACCGTGTAGGGCAACAACGCGACCTGGTGCAGGAAGAAGGTCAGCACGTCCTTGCCGACCGCGCTTTGGCCGGAGAAGGTCTGCTCGCTC
The DNA here is from genome assembly GCF_040613535.1 of Kribbella sp. NPDC006257. Lineage (NCBI taxonomy): Bacteria > Bacillati > Actinomycetota > Actinomycetes > Propionibacteriales > Kribbellaceae > Kribbella > Kribbella sp. NPDC006257. The sequence continues at coordinate 62,525 of NZ_JBEXSJ010000039.1, read as the reverse complement.
AGCCAGTCACGGTAATCAGCCACGTGACCTGCGGCCGCACGGCTGAGTTCGGGCAGCCGGCTGGCGAACTGGGCGGGCAGCAGCGGACCCAGCGCCGTCATCGCGCGCTGCAGGTTCTCCGGGCCGTCGGCGAGGAGTCGCTGCGCATACATGGCGAACGGCGCAGCCGCATGTCCCGTGAGGTTCTGTCGTGCCTGATCGAGGATGATCGGGACACGCTCGAGGTGGCGAACTATGGCCGCTGCACGCTCGTCATCGAACGGCGGGGGCGCCAGCAGCTCGATGTAGATCGGGACCAGGCTCTGGTCGATGTAGAAGCACGGGTTGCGCTGCCAGCTTCGGAGAAGGTCGAGCTCCCAGCGCACTCTGGCCAGCCCCACCCCGAACAGCCTCGCGTCGACTTGGACCTCGATGGGCTGGTCAGTGATGTTCAGGGCCTGGTGGCGAGCGGTGAACTGGGTGAGCTGAGCGCGCCTGTCGGCGACAGATTCCGCGGACCAGTCCGCGATCCATCCGTTGGGGCGCCGCACACGGGGGATGTCGTCAAAGGAGTCCGGTTGCGTGGATGTGCGCCACCGCCAGAACTCCGAGATCAGATGAGCGAGTGCCTGCGCGGCCTCGGCCATGGGGATCCTTTCGTGTGTACGCCGTAGATGTGAGTCCTGCGAGGGCCTCAGCCCTGGTGTGGGTAGCGGTAGTCGCTCGGCGGGGCGAAGGTCTCCTTCATCGACCGGGGCGACGCCCAGCGGATCAGGTTCCACATCGAGCCGGCCTTGTCGTTCGTCCCGGACGCCCGCGCGCCATCGAACGGCTGCTGCCCGACGACCTCGCCGGTCGGCTTGTCGTTCACGTAGAAGTTCCCTGCCGCGAACCGCAAGTACTCCGCCGCCTCCGCCACCGCATGCCGGTCCTGCGCGATGACGCACCCGTCAGCCCGTACGGCGCCGAGTACTCCATGCCCTGCATCACGCTCGCGTAGTCCGCGTCGTCGTACACGTGCACGCCGAGGATCGGCCCGAAGTACTCGGTCGTGAAGATCTCGTCGATCCATACCCTGACATCCCAACCGACATCGACACCTAGGCTGCGCCATTCGGTGGGGGGCGGTGTCAACCCCACCAACTCCGCGCTGGCGGCACTTTGCCGTGGCATCCGGTTCGGTGGACATCCAACCGACTCTCTTACTGTCATCGGCGAGGCAACGGTCGTATCGGAGTGCCTCAGCCGTGTGTGGCCAAGGGAGTTCCGCGCGAGTGTCAGATGGGCAGGAGCACCCGCCCGGCAACCGCAACGGCGTGACCACGGTAACTTCAAACTGTTCCTCGCATGGAGCAGCCCAACAGCCAATCAGGAACTCGGAAGCCAACCTGCAGGAACCATCGTTCGTGCCATCATCGCCGAGCGCCGCACGCTTGACTGACTAACTATCTGACCGAGGATGACGGTACTAGGCCCTGCAGCGCAAGATCGGCTACGCGGCCAACGCGTTGATGGCCGGTCGCTTGCTGCGGCCGTCGTACGGTGGCAGCTGGAATCGCGAGCCGGTGTGCATCTGCCAGCCAAGATGCTGACGGTCAACGACCCTGAGACCGCTGCACGGCTGCGGACCCTCCTGGCCTACCGCGATGCGTTGCTGCGGCACCAATTCGACGCCGAGGGCGGCCTGTCGCGGGTGATGATCCGGACCGGGCGGCGCATGGACCAGCTGGAAGGGCGAGCAACTGCTCCACTCCGCCGACATCGTGAAGACGTCCGGGCGGCACCGCCGCGAGCATCTGGCGTGGGAGCTGGTGGTCGATTTGGGCCCGTTCGCGTGAACAGGTGACGTTGCGGGCGGCGTGGTCGGCCAAGGGCACCACCCGCCAGCACTCGGCGGCCACGCTCGTCGACCGGTACGGCATCCCGCCTTCGGGCGTGCGGGACGTGCTCGTCGACTACCTCAGCGAGATCAGACCTGGATTACGGGTCGTTGCATGGCCTTGCCTACCGGATCGCTCGGCCGCTCTGCTGGGAGGTGCTGCAGATCAACCCGGATCAGAAGGATCTGCGGCTCGACCCGATGACAGCCGCGACCTGGCGGGAGCGGCTGGCGATCACCACCAACGGGCTTCCACGGCGCGAGATCCACTCGATCCTGTTCGCGGTCCGCGGCTTCTACCGGGACCTAGCGGAATGGTCACACGACGAACCGGTCCGGTGGGCACCTGGGTCGCGCAGTGTCCGGTTGCTCGCCGGGAGTCGAAGCTGGCCTCGAAGGCGAAGCGCCAACAGAAGTCCCGCACCCAGGGTCGCACTCGAATGCTCATGCCGCTGCTGCCAGCAATCGTGGCCGAGGCGGGACGGCGCAAGGACTGGTCCGTGCAGCTCCACGCCGCGACCCTGGCCGCCGGCCCGGGCGAAATCTTCGCCGTCACAGGGCGACGTTTCGCCGCACAGCACCGCGGGCCCGGCCACTGCGCGACGTCGCCAGCGAACTGCGCGCCAAGCTCATCTCGCCTTCCCCTGATGGGCCGGCGATCCGGCTCAGTACGGCGTCGTGAACGTCACCAGGCCGAATCCGACGGCTTCTGGGCGTGGGCGGTGGCAGAGACGCTGCGCCACACCGGCGTCCGGATCGAAGAGATGCTCGAGCTGACCCAGCTTTCGCTTCGGCGCTACACGTCGGAGACCACCGGGACGCTGGTGCCGCTGCTGCACATCGTGCCTAGCAAGGCCGACGCCGAGCGCCTCCTACCCATGAGCCCAGAGCTGGTGATGGTGCAGCTGGCGGTGCAGCGCCGAGCCAAGGCCGGCGGAACGTACGTGCCGTTGTCGATGCGCCCGACCCGCACGAGCGGCTTCACGGCGTACCGTTCCCACATCTGTTCGCCCGCCGGATCGGAATCCGCCAGGAGGTCATCTCCTGCGCCGTCGTGCGGCGGCTCTTGAACGAACTGGCCGCAGACGCCGGCCTGGCCGATGCCGGGCAGCCCATTCACCTCACTCCGCACGACTTCCGGCGGCTTTTCACGACAGAGATGGTGTCCAGCGGGCCTGCCACTGCACATCGCCGCCAGCCTGCTCGGTCACCTCAACCTCGACACCACCCGCGGCTACACGCTGTGTTCTCCGACGAGGTGATCGCCGCACACCAGTTCTTCATCGAACGTCGGCGCGGCCTGCGCCCGTTCGGCGAGATGCGACCGGCGTCCGGAGAGGAGTGGGACGAATTCGAGCAGCACTTCCTACTTCGTAAGGGCGCCCTCGGCGACTGCCATCGCCCCTACGGCACCGCATGCGTGCACGAGCACGCTCCTGCAGCCGGTGCCGGTTCCTGCGCGTCGACCCCGCCCAGCTGCCACGCATCGGAGAGATGGCATGCAACGCCGAGGCACGCTTGGCAGAGGCGCAAGATCGCAGGTGGCTCGGCGAGGTCGCCGCCTTGGAGGAGTCACTGAAGCACCTGCGGCAGCGCCGTGCCGAGGCCGACAGTCAGCTAGGTAGTGTAAGAACTTCCATCCTGGAAGACCTCGACGCCTACCCAGCCGCGGCCGCGATCACCCCGCCACCACACCCTCGTTCATGAAAGCCTATAAGGCCGCCAGTTACCGCTGCAATCCATACAAGATGACATCGATCTCAGGCCGTCACGCACCAGTTGCACTGCTTACTGAAGGTGCGGCGTGGCGGCGGTAGAGCCACAGCGACCAGACATAGCCGGCGATGGCGATGGCGATGCACCATCCGATGGCCCACGCAGCGGCGGCGAGGTCGGGCGTGCCGTCGAGGAGGCCGCGGATGGTGTTGATGCTAGGTGTGAAGGGCTGGTGTTCGGCGAATCCCTGCAGCCAGCCAGGGAGGGAATCGGTGGGAACGAATCCGCCGCTGAGCAGGGGAAGGAGCATCAGCACCAAGGGCAGGTTGCTGGCGGTGTCGGGTCGTTTGGCGAAGAGCCCGAACGCGACGGCCAACCAGGAGAGGGCGAAGCCGACGATGAGGACGAGTCCTGCGAACCCCAGCCAGTGCAGCGGGTCGGCCTGGGGTCGGTAGCCGAGCAAGAGTGTGAGCGCCAGAAGCACGGCGATGGCGAGGGCGATCAGGATCGTGCCCCCCGCGACGTGGCCGGCGAGGACGGAGCCGCGGGAGATGGCCATGGTGCGGAAGCGGGCGATGATGCCGGTGGTCATGTCCATCGAGACCCATACAGAGATCATCTGCATCGCCGAGGCCGCGGTCGTCAGGAGAATCGCGGGGGTTATGTAACCGAGATACTGGCCGCGGGTACCACCGCTGGCGATGCCTGCGCCGAGAGTTGCGCCGAGGACGTATACGAACAGCAGCAGCATGATCAGCGGAATCGCGATGATCATGAGGGTTCCGCTGGGGGCGCGGAGGTGGTGCAGGATATTGCGGTGCAACATCGTCATGGTGTCGCTGAACGGCTGCGGGCGTGCGGGTCCGTGCAGTTGTGCGGTGCTCATCGTGCGGCCTCCTTGACCGAGGTCGCGGGGGTATGGGTGCTGTCGGTGGTGGCGGTGCCAGTGAGGGCGAAGAACACGTCGTCGAGGTCTGGGGTGACGATTCTCAGGTTCGCGACAGAGACCCGGGCGGAGTCGAGGCGGACGAGGAGGTCTCGGACCGCATTCGCGTCCGTGCCCTCGCTGACGCGCAGGCTGAGCGCGTCACGATCCACCGTTGCCGCGGGGAAGAGGCGCGCGGCGGTGTCGAACGCTTCCGGAGTGGCGAGATCGACCACGATGTGGCCGTCGCCGACCCGGCTCTTCAGCTCGGCGGGGGTGCCGTCTGCGACGATGCGACCCTCGTCGAGGACAGCGACTCGGGAGGCGAGCTGGTCTGCTTCCTCGAGGTATTGGGTGGTGAGGAAGATCGTCGTGCCCTGTGCTGCGAGGCCGCGCACGATGTCCCACATGACGGCGCGTCCTCGCGGGTCGACGCCGGTGGTCGGCTCGTCGAGGAACACGATGGCCGGGTCCAGCATGAGGGACATGGCCAGGTCAAGGCGGCGACGCATCCCGCCGGAGTACAGCGCCGTCCCCGTCTTCGCCGACTCGCCGAGGTCGAACTGCTCGATGAGTTCCGCGGCGCGAGCCTTGGCACGTTTGGTGTCGAGGTGCGCGAGGCGGGCCATCATCCGCAGGTTCTCCTCGCCGGTGAGCATCCCGTCGACTGCCGCGAACTGCCCGGTGACACCGATAGACGCGCGCACCGCGTTGGAAGCGGTAACCACATCGTGACCGGCGACGCGAACGGTCCCGGCGTCGAGGGCGAGCAGGGTGGTGAGAATGTTGATCGCGGTCGTCTTGCCGGCGCCGTTCGCCCCGAGCAGGGCGAACACGATCCCGGACGGGATGTCGATATCGATGCCGCGCAGGACGTGCTTGTCCCTGAACGACTTGTGAAGTCCGGCGATCTGGACCGCCGGGGTATGGCTTTCGGGCATGGGGTTCCTTTCGATTGAATGTGGATTAGCGGTGGAAGGGCGCGCGACAAGTGAGAACCCCGCGGAGCGTTTGGCGTGCGGCATCGCATCGAAGTCACCAGGAATGTTTCAGGGCGTACTCGACCCCGGCATCGCACTTGTTCGGGTGCGCGGTGTGAAAGTGGCGCTCGCGTCCCGCTCGGGTTATCGGGCGGGATAGGCGCTATCGGTGCTCAGCAGAATCAGCTGCCCGGCACCTCCTCTGAGGAGGAAGCGACCTGGCTCGCGCGGTAGGCCAGCCATTCCTCCTTCAGCCTCGGCATCCTCTCGGCAAGGAAGTCGTACAGCGACGCGAACTCCTCTAGAGCCTCCCGGCGTCCGGAGCCGTCGTCGGACAACAGGGCGACGCCGCGGCGGAGGAGCGCCGCTGTCTCGATGTAGCTTGTTGGGTCGTAGTCCTGCGCGGCGATCAGGCGATCCAACCGAGCAGAGACTCGATCGACGCGATCACCCCGCGCACGGGAACGTTCCACCAGGCCGCGGCCCTCCAGGAGCACGACCGCCTGCGTGATCGCACTGCGACTGGCCAACAGCGCATCCGCCAGTTCGTTCACTGACTGTGCGGCCGGCTGGCAAACTCCCAGATAGCCCAACAGGCGACCAGCGACCGGCGGGGCATTCGTCTCCCGTACGTAGAAACGCCCTACGTGATCGGCGAAAGTCAACTGCTCATCGGTCGACACAAGACGAAATTAGCACAGACGACTGAGATGACACAAAAAAGTGTCATACAAGTTGCGGCCGACGCCCATGAAAGCTTCACAGACTACGGCGGCGGCCAGCTGCGCCTGGCCCGCGACCCCTTCGAGTAGGCCGTGATCGACACAGCCTTTCATCCACAACGGCTCCGACCTAAGCCGCGAACTCGACGCAAACCAAATCAACAGGTCCGCCAACAGCTTGGCCTCGCCCCCTGACGGACGAACCGAGCCGCCGCCGCGACTGACTCACCCGGCGCGGGGCACGCCGAGCGGATCACCACAAGGAGGTCGGTGCCGGTCAGGACAACAGCTACGTCGTCCGTTAGCCTTCGAAGGTCAGTATCGAACGTCGAACGAGCTCTTCCCACTTGCTGGCACCAGTTGACTAGTTCGGTGAAGGAACCCGTCCCATTTCAGCTCGAGCTGCGAGCCACCCGGCATACCGCCGCTCCCGGGCAGCTCAGACACCACCCGGGCCAGCACCGTCCCAACCCGGCCAAGCAGATCGGGAACCAAGGCAACCATTTGTTCAGTCTGCGCGGACCGGTCATCACTGTGTGCCCGTTCAGCGACGTTTTGCGTGTGTGGACTCAGCGTCGGCCGGGGCCCGACGGAGCAGCCGCAGTTCGACTGTGCAGTAGGGTTCGCAGTGGTGTGCCGGGAAGTCTGGTCGGCGATTGCTGATGCATGTTCCGACGAAAGGCGCACGGTATGGGCTCCCCGCAAACTGGCCGCGGTGGTAAAAGGGCAGGTTCAGCGGCGGTGTTGATGCATAGCCGGCCGGTGCTGCTGTTCGCGTTCGCGTTCGCGGTGATGGCCGATCCGGTGTCGTCGGTGGCTTATGCGATCGAGGCGGCGCTGCGGGCGCTCCACGGCGATCTGGCGTTGCTGCTGCCAACGATGGGCTTGGTCGTCGCGATCGTGGTGCTCGTCATCGTCAACTATCACCAGCTGGTTGCCCGCTATCCCCAAGGCGGCGGCGCCGCGGCGGCCACTGGTGAGGCATTCGGCGAGGGGGCGGCGTTCGTGCCGATCGGTGCGCTGATCGTCGACTTCGTTCTCACCATCGCCATCAGCTCTGCCGCCGGCGCATCAGCGGTCATCGCGTTCGTTCCGGCGCTCGCACCGTGGCGGGTCCTGCTCGCGGTTGCGCTGGTCGCTGTTGTTGCGGCAGGCACCTGGTTCGGACACCTCGGCCGGACGGTGTTCGCGGTCATGACGGTCGTCTTCATCGCCTTGACCGTGGTGATCTTGGTGTCCGGACTGTTCGTCGCCCCGCAACAAACCGGTGTCACTACTGGAGACCCAGGCCATTCGCCACTGCTAGCGGTCGCGTTGGCGTTTCCGGTCGCGATGGCGCTCGCGACCGGGATCGAGGCCCCGTCATCAGCGATCGCCCAGTTAGGGCAGCTCGACGACCCCGGGCGGCGCAGGTTCGGCCGCGTCACGCTATGGCTGACTCTCGGTGTTGTCGGCACGCTGACATTGGGCCTGACCGCGCAGGCAGTCCGGCTCGGCATCGGTGTTCCACACGAGAACACCACCCAGATCGCCGAACTCGCCCGGGCCGCGGCCTCCGGGCCGGTGTTCGCCGCGTTCCAGCTGGCCACCGCACTGCTGCTGTTGTCAGCGGCCAGCTCCTCCTTCCAGGCCGGACCCGGTCTGTTCAAGGCACTGGCCCGCCGCACCCATCCCAACGGCCCCAGCACCGGTATCCTGCCCGGCTGGGTCGGCCGGACCAACACCCACCACACCCCGTACTGGGCTGTCGTGGTGTTCGCAGTCGCGGCCGGAATCGTCACCGCCGCAGCCGGAGGCCGCGACCAGCAACTGGTCTTGTTCTACGCCGCCTCGGTGTTCGTCAGCTTCCTGGCCGGCTTGGTCGCAATGGCCCGCTTCTCGCTGCGTGAACGACACCACGGGTTCCTGATCATCAACCTGCTGGGCGCCGCCGCGGTGACCTTCACCCTCGTAGTCAACCTGACCCGAGGAGACCCCATCATCTCCATCGGCGCAGCGCTGGCCATCGCCGCCGGCCTCTACCGTTTGTGGGTCCGATCGGGCAGGCCACGCGGCATCCGCAACATCGCAGCCGAGGCCGAACTCGCGGATTGCCCCCCCCCGGCTACGGGCGAGGGGGCGGGATTGGCTGTGACTACCTCAACTTCATCCGCTCACGAGTGCTGGCAAGCTACGCCGCCAGATTTGACGAGTTCAGTGGAGGAACCCGTCCCACTTCAATTCATGTCTCGAACCGCCGGGCATACCGTGCTGCCCAGGCAACTGATCGACCGCCGGGCTAGCTCCACCGCTACCGGCCCGGGAAGATCGGACGCCAGCGCCCACCGTCCCGGTGTTGCTCTAGGCAAAGGTTCTGCCAGCGGTAGGCCCGGCGCGAAGCCGTACCGTCTACCGCGGGTCGCTCAAGGTCCCACGGCGCTCAGCACAACAGGCCGGCCCTCTGCTCTTACTTGAACGCTCACGACCTAGGAGGCAGACGGCCGGACGACTTCGGGCGCACCACCCGCCGCGTGTTTGGACCTCAGCTATCGGCCATTGGCCTTGGCGACGGTGTCGGCGATGATTCCGCACGCGACCTCGCGGAGCTTGACGTTGCCGCTCTGGGAGACACGGACCAGGAAGGCGAAGGCCCGGTCAGGGTCCAACCGGTAACGCTCCATGACGATCCCGACGGCCTGGCCGATCTGCGTGCGGCTGGCCAAAGCCTGACTCAGCGTCTCGTCGTGGCGTCCCCAGCCCAGTGCGATCGCGACCAGCCGCGCGAACATCTCCCCCAGCTGGCGAGTCTCACCGTCGATCTGGTCCGGCTGGCCGGCGTACAGGTTCAGAGCACCGCGGACATTTGGTTCGGCATGGAACTGGAAAGACAGCTGCGAGCCGATCCCGAACTCGGCCGCGGCCTTCGGACCGTACTCCGGCCAGCGCAGATCCGTCGCCAGGTCGTCGACCTGCACCACCGGCTCACCCGCAACAGCCTCGTAGCACGGTCCCTGACGCAGCTCATACTGCAGCTCGTCGGCACGTGTCGCCACCGCGTCGGTCGGCGCCAGTGTCTGGATCCGGCCACCCTTGGTGGTAACCGAGATGCTGGCATGGTCGATCCCCGGAGTCGCTTCAGCGGCGCTGCGAGTGATCCGGTCCAGCGTCGCTTCCAGATCCATCGGCAACTGCAGGGAGGCCGCGACCTCGTTGACAACACCAATGAGTTCATCCAGCTCCATAGCCGGCCCTCCCTGAAGGGGCCGGTTACCCGCCGGCCACGTTGTCCTCAGTCTGCACCCATGACGTCTTCACCGATCCTCGCCACCCCCGGTGTTCCAGTGACGTACCGTCAGGCCACGAATTGGAGGATGGGAAACGACTGACACCAGACCTGTGGGGTACTGGCCTGGTGTCGCCGGGCGGCGGCGGGCCGATTCCTCCGGCGCCGCCGACCGGCGACCCCAGGACTACGGCAAATCGCCGTCGGCGCCGAGGTTGCCCGCTGGGTCCAGGCCAGTCACATCATCCGCGACACTCACGGCGCCATCGAGGAGATCAACACCTACGGCCCCGGACCATACCCGCCCCGATCCCCCATCAAGACAAGCACCCCGACCCTCCACGTCCCGGCCTGTCCAAAGCCAACGTCCTTCCACTCCGCCTGACGACGGCCCACGAGGCGACCCTCCTGAACTGCCGACTTGACCAATCCATCCAGCCTCAGCAGCACTCAAACCGGACAATAGTCACTGACCTGCGGACATCGGCTGCTCCGAGGACTACCGTGAGGTCACCCCCCACCGTGCGGAGTCCGCCCCCCCCGTTGGACTCTGCACCAACGGGTGCCCTGGACGCATCGCGGCCCGGGGCACCCAGTTGCGCGGCAGCCCACACACAACGACTTGACGAGTTCAGTGAAGATACCCGCTTCGGCTCATAGCTCGAGCCTGACGGGGCGCGCGAATCAGGCACCTCCTTCGCAGGCCGGGCCAAGCTCGAAGTCCACCGGTCCAGACAGTCCCGGCGCGAGCTCGGCAACTGCGTCACCCGGAGCCAGCCTAACCCGTCACCGTCCGACGGACACCCGTACAGCTCAGCCGGCAACTTAGCCACCTTGCCAAGGTTGCCCTCGGCAAGCGCCGAGTGCTACAGCGAGCGATCTTCGACTCGGTTACTGAGTGATCTCAGCGCCATCGAACCGGGCTCAGCCATGCCGAGATCACGGATTGACGGGACCTGCTGCCTCGAGCCAACGCCGCTCTCCAGGCTTGCTGCCGAAAGCCCCGCTCCGTCAACAAGGTCATCGGTGCCACCAGCTACGCCACACGTGGCTAGATCTTGGCGCGTGGGGCCAGCACAACCATACGGTGAACTACCTTCACTATTTCGCCGGATCCTGTTCGCTCTAAGTCGAACACCGCTTCATGCATCTAATGTGTCGACGAGTTCAGACCGTCCACCCGCTGACCACTAGGTGCCTGGACGCGCGTGCCGATCGGACGGAGTGCCAGGGTTGTCCGGTCCAATCCGAGGACGCTGTCAGCAAGCCCGTTAGCAGCTGCGGTGAGTCTTCGGGCAGCCTCGAAGGTCACAGAGTCGCCGATCGGAGAAAACGCATGCTGACAGGTGCGCTGATCATCGAAAGCCTGCGGGTCGGCGCTGTTCTCGATAGCCCCGACCTGACCGTGCGAAGGTTAAGCCGCGCTCCTCCGCCCAACGTGACATCCGATCACCCCCCGGTCTGGACATTGTTGGAGTTCACCTCAGGCAGCGCCGGCCCCCGATCTGCTCGGCCAGAAATTGTCCGCCGTGCTCGACTCCCCCGGGTGGTATGCCAATTTCGACTCAGACGGCGAGGTGTACGTCGTGTTTCCCGGCCGAGTGTGTCGGTACGCTCGCGACGACGAGCAACACGAACTGGCGATGATCTACGCACGGTCCGCTGGCATACCTAAGGAACAATGCGACTGGCGATAGCGCACGGTCGGCCTGCATGCTTCTGCGGCGCCCCTCTGGCATCTCCTCATAGGTCCTGACTGGGCTGAGCGGCAGGCGGGAAGACACACGTCGATCCCCGCCCAGTGGCCGGCCGATTCGTGTCGGTCAGTTGCAGGTTGAACTCCCACGGCTCCTCACGGTCGGCGTACTCGATCCCCAGCCGGGCCGCCTTCACTGCGGCCTCGACCGCAGTGAAGTAGCCATCAACCGGGGAGCCCCCGGGGCCCTGCGACTGGTCCAGCTGCCGGTCCGCTAGCCATTTGCCTGCGGTGGCGGTGCTTCAGTCGGCGTCCGGCAGGGGAAAGACGAAGCGAAACTTGCCGTGGCCGGGCCCTTCGAACCCAGGGTTCTCCCATAACAACGCGGTCTTGCAATCGCCCTGATCCGTACGAGCGGCCGTCAATTGCACCACGGGTTGATCACCCAGCCGCACCGCCAGGTCCTCGAGTTCACGCTCGTCCCCTTCGCGTAGCGTCCCTGACGCCAAGAGCTTACCGTCGAGATTGATCCGCCAATCGACGCTGGCTTGCGGGCACCCGTACTCGATCCACAAGGTGCCGGACAACGACTCGGCATCTGCGGCATCGTCGACGGTGAACGACGTACTGACGGCCTTTCCAGAGTCCAGGTCCCACGTTTCGTACAAGGTGAGCCCGCTGGTCGAATGCTGCGGACGATCGCCGTCGCGGTACTCCAGCGGGTAGTCGGCCAACGCGTGCCAGCCCGACACGATGACCAGTCCGGACACCACCGCAACGGCCAAGCCGGGGCCGACGAACCAGGAACCGTCCGTGTATGAGACAAAGAGGAAAACGAAGCCGATCAGGACCACCGCCCAGATAACTCCGCTCGCGTAGACCATCTCCAGCCCGACCAACGATTCGCCTCCTCATCCGCAACTAAGTATCCCGGCCAGTCGGGCCACACGACGGGGAGCCGCTCAGCTCCTGAAGTGCGAGGGTCTTGCGGTTTTACCCAACCGGGCACCGACATAACTGGCCCGGCCGGTCTGGACCTGGACCTGTGGCGGCGCGCAGTCTGAAGGGCTGAGGTGCGTGGTGTGGAACTCGGCAGCACCTATCTGGTCGAGGTGCCTCAGGACCTGCCGCCGAACAGGTACCCGGTCAACGACGTGCACTCGACCGAGTCGCTTATGGCTGCGCTAGTCGCTGCTACGGGGACTCGGTTCGCGCTCACAATCGTGGACATCGACGCCGACGCTAGGCTTGTCGACCGCGCAGGGCGTCCGCGGCGTCACCGCGACTCACACCCGGGTGGCCCTCACGATTGACCAGGTCTTTGAGCTCAGCCTGCGCCAGGCGGCTACCAGATCAGTGGCGTGATTCGGACCGCGGCCGACGACCCGCAGCTGCCCGAGGTCGACGTCCTGACCTCGCCGGCGAGGTGGCTCCGGCCATTCGACGAAGGCCCGCCACCCCAACCCACCGAGACATCACAGGCCGCTACTGGTGATGCATCGCGGGGCGGGTCCGTAGGTCTTTCTCGTCCAGTCACGTTCCCGGTCTGGGAGGTCCGGACCAGGAAACTGAACGCACGATCGGAATCGAGCCGGTACCGCTCGACCACGATGCCGACCGCCTGCCCGATCACGGTCCTGGTCACGGGTGCTTCGTTCAGGCTTTCCTCCTGGCGGGTCCAGCCGAGCGCGACCGCGGCAATGTTCGCGAACAGCGCCGCGAGCTGACGGGTCTCCATGGTGATCTGGTTGGGCTGCTCGGAGTACAGGTTGAACCCGCCGCGCACGTGCGGCTCGGCGCGGAACTGGAACGCCAGCTGGGACCCGATCCCGAATTGCTTGGCCACGCGCGGACCGTACCTCGGCCAGCGCAGATCGCTGGCGACGTCGTCGGCCTGAACCACCGGCTCGTCGAGCACCGCCTCCAGGCAAGGCCCTTCACCGAGCTCGTACTGCAACTCGTCAGCCCGCACCGCAACCAGGTCGGTCGGTGCCAGCGTCTGGATCAGCCCGTCCCTGCCGGTGATCGAAATGCTCGCATGGTCGACGCCCGGGACCGTCTCGACCGCCGCTGCGGTGATCGTCTCCAAGGTGTCCTCCAGGGCGAATGGGAACCGCAGCGCTTCGGACACCTCATCCATCACGTCCAGCAGCTCCTGCAACTCCATCGCCCGGGGCCCTTTCGTTCGGGCCAGCGAAACACCGACCAGATGCCTCAGTGTGCACCTGTCTCCAGCAGGCGTCACCGCGGCTGGCGGCCCGATCTCGACTGGTTGCCACCGCAGAGATGCCGCCGGAACCGCTCAGCCCGCCTACCCAACACGCTCCCCCGGCTGGGTAGGCGACCGTCGCCGCGACAGTGGTCAGTCGACCCGCCGGCCGACCTGCAACTGCGCGGTCAACTGGCGGCCCTCGGACGGACCCGCCGTCTCAACCAGGGTCGCAAGGTACTTCCCACCGCCGACGTCGACCGGCGGTGACACGATCCGGAACGTCTGACCAGCGGTAGCGAACATCAAATCGACGGTGACCCGCTCCGCGGCAAGCAGGATTTGCCCCGGACCGACCCGGACTGCCTCCACCGGCTCGACCGGCTCGTCGCTCATTAGATCACCGTCGCACGTCAGCCGGGCCTCTGGACAACCCAAGCGAGCCGCAACCAGATCACTCGGGGGACTTCCCGGCGTCGCCCGGGTGCTGGGCAGCTATCCAGTAAGGCTAGGTGCCTCCAGCAACGGTTGCCGCGTGGCGTGGAAGTCGCATGGCCAGACCAACGCGCGATAAGCCTCGGGCGGCCGCACCTGGCATCAGCATTTCAGGCTTCGGGCCCCCCTAGCGGCAGAAGCTCAGAGCGCGAGCCGGGTCGTGGTCGTCACAGGCTGCTGGTCGGGGTCAGCAAGTCGGCGAGGCCCGCCCGATAGAGGAACTCGGCGCGGACCCGATCGGCGACATTCGCGACGACCTCGCCGCCGTTCCTGCTCGGGTCGACGTGGAGCCGGTATGGGCGATGTCCGGGCGGCGCGTTCACTGCGGTCACAACGGCGTCGGCGACGGCGTCAGGCGTGGCCTCGTCGGGGATGAGCGCGCCGAGGCGCTCGGACATCTGCCGCTGGAATTCGCCGTACAGGTCGTCGTACTCGGCTGCCCGGGCCGTGTCCGCCGGGCGACCAGAGTGGGCGAAATGATTCGTGCCGGACAGGTAAGCCCCCGGGACGACGATGGTGGTCTCGATCCCGAACCTGATCAGCTCACCGGCGTAGGTGACCGCCAGGTTGTCCATGGCGGATTTGGCCGCGAAGTACGGTCCCACGAAGGGCGGGGTGCCGCCGTGGACGCTGTTGGAGCTGATCCAGACCAAGTGACCGCTGCCCTGCCCTCGTAGCCGCGGCAGCACGGTCCGGTTGACGCGCTGGGTGCCGAGCACGTTGACGTCGTACTGTCCGGCAAGTTCCTCGGGGGTGAAGGCCTCGGCTGGTCCGAGAACCATGTGTCCGGCGTTGTGTACCACCACGTCCAACCGTTGCGTTGTCTCCAGGAGCGTGGCGATGGCCCGGTCGATGGTTTGCTGGTCGGTGACGTCCAGATCGACGGGGTGGATCGTGAAGCCGTTGCTGGTGGCGTAGTCGGTCAGCGCAGTGGCGGCAGCTGCGTTGCGGCCGTCGAGTTGTCTCATTCCGGCGTACACGGTGTGGCCCGCGGCCGCTAGGGCGCGTGCGATGAGAGCGCCGAAGCCGCTGGAGGCGCCGGTGATGAGCACGACCTTGCCGTCGGGCGAGGGGACCTGGCGCGGGTCGTCGTCAGCGCCGGCCCCGGGGTTCGCGATGGGATGCAGCATCGGGAATCTCCTTTGTCTGTGTGCGCGGTCAGAGGCGGTAGCCGCCGCTGGCCTCTATGCGCTGGGCGGTGATCCAGCCAGTACCTGTACTGACCAGCGCGGCCACTGCGGGGCCGATGTCGCCGGCATAAGCAACGCGGCCGAGGGCGGTCGCAGCGACCAGTGTGTTGTGAACCTCGTCGCCGGCCCGCTTGTAGAACCCGTCGGCGAAGTCGGTGAGGACCGGGCCAGGAGCGATGGTGTTGACAGTGATGCCGCGCCGACCGAGCTGCGCCGCCCAGTACCGGGTCAGTACTTCGATTGCTCCCTTCATCGAGGCGTAGACGGCGTTGGGGCCGCTGACGAACCGGGCGAGCCCGGATGAGAAGTTGACGATGCGGCCGCCGTCAGCCAGCAGCGCCGGCCTTCCCTCGGGCGCGACGGCAAGTGCCTGGGTCAGCAGGTAGACACCCTTGTATTGAACGGCGAACAGCTGGTCGATCGTTTCCTCGTCGGTGGAACCGAGGACGGTGCCGCTGGTGAAGCCGGCGTTGTTGACCAGGATGTCGAAACTGTCGCGTCCCCAATGGAGACGAACGGTCTCCCGCAGGTTCTGCACGAATTGCGGGAAGGTGTCGGTAAGGGTGGTATCGAGCTGGATGGCGGCTGCGGTCCGGCCGAGCTCGGCCACCAGGTCGACGACCTGCTTCGCCTCGTCCTCATGGGAACGGTAGGTGAAGACGATGTCGACACCGTCGGCGGCGAGTGCTTCAACCACGGCCCGGCCAATTCCGCGGTTTCCCCCGGTGATCAGCGCGATCCTGGGCGTCTGTGAGGACATGGTATTCCTTCTCTTTGAGGCTCTGCGGCCCGCGAGTGCGGCGCCTGCTTCGAATGTTGACCCAGGCTCACCGAATCAGGGAGGCAGCGCCTACCCAGGGGACGGCGACCCCTGCTTGCGGCCCGGACAGGCGCGCATAGTGGGTGTATGGACCTCGATGCACTTGGCTCGTTCTTGCGGAAGAGACGCGACCGGGTGCGGCCACAGGACGTGGGAGTGGCCGTCGGCCCGCGGCGCCGGGTGCCTGGGTTGCGCCGTGATGAAGTCGCCCTGTTGGCCGGCGCATCGACCGACTACTACATCCAGCTCGAACGCGGTGACGCTCAGCCTTCGGAGCAAATGCTGGCCGCGTTGTCCCGAGCGCTGCGGCTTACCCACGACGAGCGTGACTACCTGTTTCAGCTGGCCGGCCGGTCGTTGCCCTCGGCCACGGGCCCGTCCGCCCACGTGCCACCGGCGATGCTTGACCTACTGGACAGGCTGCAGACCACACCGGCGATGGTGATCACCGATCTGCACGTCACCCTGGTACAGAACCCGCTAGCCCGGGCGTTGCTCGGCGCCCCGGTCGCGGCCAAAGGGCCGCGAGCGAGCTTTCTGTACCGATGGTTCACCGAGCCCGAAGCCCGCCAGATCTATCCCGAGAACGAGCACGACCATCACACCCGAGCATTGGTAGCCGACCTGCGCGCCGTCGTTGGCCGCCGCGGCCGAGACTCCGACGTACGCACCATGGTCGACAATCTGCTGCGCTACAGCGAAGAGTTCACCGACCTGTGGGAACAGCAAGACGTCGCAATACGCCGCGATGACCGCAAACGCCTCCTGTACCCGCCACTGGGCGTCATCGACCTCAACTGCCTCGCCCTCCACAGCGCGGACGGTCTGCACCGGCTCCTCTGGTTCACCGCACCGCCCGGCACAGCAGCCGTCGAACAGCTCGAACTGCTCGCCGTCATCGGCCTACAGCAACTGGACACCGGAACCACCGCACCTCAAGCCCAGCCACCGCACGGCTGAGCGGTCAGCAACCGCGAGGCTCCCAAGTACCCCATCCCTAAGGGACGGACTACTCCCTACTGCGTAATCGTGCACAGCGGCTACGCAGCAGCGCTCGACCGCAGGGGTCAGCGACCTACGAGCCCGGCGCGGTCGATCCTCTTCGTGGCGGATTCTTCGTAGAGGCCGTGCGGAACTACGGCTGCGGGGCCTCAGCCAGATGGAGCACGAACGGATCGGCCAGGTACTCGCTGTGCTCGCCGCCGGGGTCAACCCCACGGTTAGCCATTGGACAGGCTGATGCTGTGGCGGATCTTGTCGGTGGCCGGCCGCTGTCCAGGGAGTCATCTTGAGCAGGATCGGCGGAGCAGTGCGGGCGACCAGGACGCCGGTTCCGAAGGGGAGGGTTCGGATGACGTCGAGCGGGAGGGTTGCGATTCTGCGAGTGCTGATGGAGAGAGTTCGTCCGCAACACTCCCGCGTCTCTATGAGCCAAGGTGACCGCGACCTGAACCTGGTCCGCGAACTCGACCCGCAACTCCAAACCTTCCGCGACTGGCTCGCCGAGCACAAGATCGCCATCCCGCTGGGCTGACGGTTCAATGGTCTGCGGCGGCTTCGGACCTCATCCAGGCCGCTGCGTCTATCCATCCGGTGCTCACAATCTCGCAACCGTCAGTATCGTTTGCCAGCACGCCACGGAGCAGATCCCCACCAGCACCCGCCTCTTCCGATCCGCCCGGGCCGGCCGGATCCACGTCCTCCTCGGCTGCACAGGCACGACGGGCATTAGCAGACCGGGCTGCCGCCGTGCCCGGCCTGGGATGCCGGCGTCATTGTGCGCTCGGATTGGCAGCGGTCCCCGGCACCGGCCTCTTTCGGCCACGACGGGGCCGGCGGTCTGCGATGCGGGCCGGTTCCTCCGCCGAGCGGTGCGCAACTGGTCGACGATCCGATGGGCGGAAAGGCCCAACTCGGCCAGCCACTCACGCTGGCCCAACGAGACGTCGGCATGGTCAACCGGCGGAGCGGAGGTCGACACTCAAGCAGAGGTTCCGGCGATCACGTCGACGGCGTGGCGGCGGTGCGCGGCGAAGAGGGCGAGGGCGGTCTGGGCGTCGCGGGAGCGTAGGGCGGCGACAAGCTCGTGGTGCTCCCGCGGGATGCTGTCGAGGTAGCCCTCGGCACTGTGGCCGATCCGGGTCAGTAGGAACAGATGGACCTGGCAGCGGACAGCGTCCCACGCATCGGCAAGCCGCTGGTGGCCCGCGGCGGCGAAGACGGCGTCGTGGAACTCGATGTCGCAGCGCACCATCTCGTGGGCGCGGGTGGCACGCTCCATCGCATCTGCTGTCTTTGCGATGGAAGAAAGATCCTCGTCCGAGGCCCGAGCGATCACCTGCCGCACGGCGAGATCCTCGAGCGCGCCCCGCAGGCTGTCAAGCTCAGCCACGTCCTCGGGAGACAGCGTCGTCACGGTGGTGCCTCGGTGCCAGGCACAGTGGACCAGGCCGTCGCGTTCGAGCAGCCGGATTCCTTCGCGAACCGGACCACGGAGATGACGCTCGGCTCGTTCTCCGTCGCCGTGCCGATCCTCGACTCGAGTGGGACGGCCGCCGCCGCGCTCGGGATCGTCATACACACCGTTCGCGCCGACGCCGGGAAGCTCGTCCCTCCGCTGCGCGCAGCCGCCGACGGGATCGAACGCCGCCTCAGGGAGAGCGCCGACGACCCGTATCCGACCCTGCTACACGACCTACCGCGTTCAACCTCACCCCACAGCGCCTGACCATCAAGGCCACACTGATCGAGAACTCGCGCCTTCGTGAACCCTTGCGGACAAGCATATTTGAGCTCACCTGACGTCTTGCCCAGGAGCCGTCGCGCGACGATCAGTTGCTGGATTTGCTGGGTGCCTTCGAAGATGTCTGGGATCTTGCTGGTACAAGCGAGCGCAGATCGGCCACTACCCTCGATCTGCGCTCTGACCTGCAGTTTTGTCCTCATCTGTTCTCAACCCTATGCACCGCTTCTCAGCCTCCCACGGAGCAGCGACGGAGCTACGTTCACCAGGTTCTGTGTGCATCGGACCAACGTTGTCCTGGTCAGACTCGATCGAGCACCCAGCGACAGTGGCGTACACCGATCACCTGTTAACGGGCGCCAAGCCCAGGCCAATCCGCTGTCCGGCTCTGTCGATGTGTCTCGGATCTGTACATCCAGCCAAGTCCGCCCCGCTTGGGCCTAACTGGCATCGAAGCAGCGCCCGCAATCGGCTCCATGAAACATCGACCGAGGGGACCGACGACTGATCGATCGAGTTCAAACCGGAGCAAAATGGTCCCGCGAGCGTGACGGGCGATACGGTTACGTCGTGATCATGGGGAACCCGATTATGCCGACAGGCGTGCGCTTAGCGACAGAACCAGTCTTCCACTACACATCATCCGGCGGCCTGATCGGGATCCTTGAGACAAAGCGCCTCCGGGCCTCTGAGGCGTCGGGTATGAATGACCTGGCAGAGGTCAAGTCTGGCTGGGGCACCATCAAAGACTGGCTTGCCGGGCAAGGAGAGCCAAAGGCCATCGACCTGCTTCAAGACCTCGCGGAGAACCCGAGAAGACGTCCACACGAAGTCTTCGTCCTCTGCGGCTTTCTACTTCCCGACGATGCGAACCAATGGCGCTTGTATGCAAACGGCGGCGGCGGATACGCCATAGAGCTGGATCCGTCGGTCCATCTCGTGGCGTTCTCCGAGCATCCGGCTAGCGAAGACGATCCAACCTACGGACTGCGAGCGAGAGACGTCGCCGAGGTGAGTCCATGGCTCCACGTGATGTATGACGACAGCGAGGTGGTTGCCGCACTGGAAGAGATCGTTGCATCGGTCGAAGATCGTCTCCTAGAGATCGAGGCCAAACGCGAAGACGAATATCGAGACCATCTTTCCGAGCAGTTGGAGGGGGACACTTACGAGGCCCTGGCCACTGTTGCGCACCTCAGGAAATCGGTCGGATTCTCCGGTGAGAACGAGGTACGAGTAGTCACAACCTTCTTCTGGGGCAACTCGAACATCAACTACCGCCCAGGTGCATATGGGGTCGTCGGGTACGCCGACCTCACCGCGACTTCCGCAGGCGAGGCAACGTCTCGAGTACTTCGCCCACGACCTGATGGCACATCTCCGGAGACAACCCTCCCTGTGGTCTCGATCCGGCTCGGCCCATTGCTCGACGACGGCAATACGAAGACCATCGAAAGCCTGCTGAGAAGCAACGGATTCAGGAAAGCTCCGGTATCGACCTCTGACGTACCCTTGAGGTGACCTGCGGTTGCCGCCTCGACCAGGGGTCCGGATCTGGCAATGCCTGCGATGTTGTCGCCATAACCATCGCCATGATCAAACGCAGGCGACGGATGCCGGGAAGCACCTCCGGCTCAAGGACGGATCTCGCGGACCCCAGCTCTGAACACACGCTCCTCACCCAGTTGAACGGCGAGGTCTCTACGAGCCGGTTGTCAAGCTCCCGCAGGTCAACGGCAATTTCACCTGGAAAAATCCACTGCAACACCTCCGATTCATTCCACGAATCGACATTCGCCTCGGTAGAATCTAAGGCCATGGATCCGCGATCGACCTACGGCTCCGCGGTTGGGGGAAACTAGTGGCTACTGAAGAGCCGGGATATTTTGCATCAAACGCTGCGAAAATTCAGGTCTTCGGCGAAGTTAAACTCCGACGCGACCGTCCTGCTTCGGACAACGCCCTCAGGCGCGCGCAAGTCGCCGCTTGCCTCGCTGTGGGAGCGCACTTCTCAACTAGTTCCGAACCCGCGATCGTCTCTATGCCGACAGGCTCCGGGAAGAGTGCGGCAATGTCGCTACTGCCGTTCATACTGGCGTCGAGGCGAGTCTTGATGGTGACGCCTTCACGGCTACTAAGGGTGCAGCTGGCCGCCGAGCTTTCAGGACTCCTCGTGCTACGGCGTGTTGCTGCCGCGCCCACGGACCTGCCTGCGCCAAGGGTGGTCGAGGTAACGCGCCGCCGGAGTACAAGCGAGTCCTGGAGCGAACTCGAAACCGCCGACGTGGTGGTCGGTACACCGAACGTGTTGTCACCGTCGTATGCCGAGGTGACGGCCCCACCGGAGGATCTGTTCGATCTCGTCATCTTCGACGAAGCTCACCACACACCTGCAACTACCTATTCTGAAGTTCTGAAAGCGTTTCCGGCGGCCGCTGTTGTGCTATTCACGGCGACCCCGTTCCGGCGCGATAGACACCCGCTGCCTGGGGTACCCGCGTACACCTACGGGCTCGCTCAGGCGCTCGAAGAAGGGGTTCTGGCTCCTGTCACATTCATCCCAGTGGACGCCGGCAGCGAGAATCAGGCTGATCGGGATCTCGCCCTGGCCACGCGAGCCGCCGAACGAATGCACAGTCCCGAACATCAGCGTGCAGGGAGCCGGATTCTGGCACGGACCGCGAGTGTCGATCATGCAACGCAGCTCATCGACGTGTACCGGGCAGCCGGTCTTGAGATGGCACTCGTAACTGCATCCACAACGGCCAGGGGCCTCCGTCGTGCGCTCGACTCTGTTCGAGACGGGTTTCACGCGGGATTCATGAGCGTCGGGGTACTGGGCGAGGGATTCGATTTCCCGGCGCTCAAGATCGGTGTCTACCACCAACGACATGCAAGCTTGCCAGCGACTTTGCAGTTTCTCGGCCGGCTGAGCAGACCGCTGCCACTTGAGGTACCGGCAGAGCTGCTAGCCGTCCGACAAGAGGTCGACGATGAGACGCGCGACCTCTATTCAAGCGATGTGGCATGGGCTTCACTCGTGCCCGCACTCGCCGACGCCGCCGCCGCTGGCGAGTCAGAGAGGCGAAACTACGTCCGCTCTTTCGATCCAGCTCCAAAGGATCCGCTGAGCCTGGCCGCGATACGGCCTCGGAAAGATGTGCAAGTGTTCGAGCTGAGCGACTCAGCCGGCCTCGATCTGGCCGGCGACATCGCGCACATCGCAGGTGCACCGGTGATGTACCACGGCACGGATGCCGCGCAGGAACTCGCTGTCATCGTCACGGAGCATCTTGATCGGCCCGCATGGCTCGATGCCGATACTCTTGACAGGTATCGCTATGAACTTCATGTCGCCTACTACGACAAGCAGTACCAACTGTTGTTTGTGCACGGAACCAGAGACGCCACCATTCGCCAACTGCTGGCCGCTTTCGGGTACGCAGACCCGATACAAGTAGATCCGGCGTGGCTCGATCGCCTGCTAACCAGTGTGGCGATCGCGGACTACCACTCGGTCGGTATGCGCAGTGCCCGCGCCGCCGGCGGTCGTCTAGCCGCTTATCGCATGATGGCCGGCGCTGGAGTCAACAATGCGGTACTGCCATCGGAAACGCGGAGCTACGGAACAGGCCACGCCATCGCAAGAGTTCGCAATCCGATGACTGCGACCAGCGCGACCGTCGGCGGTACTGCGGCGGTGGCGGCCGGCATCACGAGTCTCGGCGTCTCATATGGACGGGCAAAGGTGTTCAGTCCGGACCTCGCGCAACTCTTGGACTTCAAGCGATGGTGTCACCGACTCGGTGAGCTCGCTAGCATGCACGGATCGGTCGCGCCATCCGGACCTCCAGGACTGGCCATCCTCAGTCCAAGAAAAATTTCCGCCTTCCCGGACGACCCTTATCTCGTTCTTGTCGATCCCTCGTTGATCGGTCGGGGCCTCACCCTGGTCGATCCGGTGACGGGAGTTCTAGCCGCGTTGGAGGAGACGCAGTTCTCAGCCAATAGGGAGGCACCGCATCTACTGGAACTCAGGGCGCAGATGCCCTCTGGTCCCACCTGGCTGGCGTCCCAGTCGACAAGCGGTGACATCGGCACCGAGCAGGATTGGGAAGTTCAGGACCCGAGCGGAGACGTAACTCTCCTTAGCGAACTACTCGCGGACACACCTATCACGGTCTTCTACCCATCGGGCAGCAGCACAATGGGACATGTCCTGTTCCAACCTCGGAGTACCTACCCTCCGATACCCGCCGCAATGGTCGAGGATTGGCCGTATTCAAAGTGCGACATCACTGCTGAGCACAAAGACGCAGCACCCGGCTTCAAGACGGTCAAGGAGTCAACGCCGGACACATTGGGAGCCAGCCATCATTTTGTCGTGGACGACGACCGTGCAGGGGAGGTTGCGGATCTGGTCACCATCGATAACTCGAATCCGTCCCTGCCGACAATCTCGCTTCTGCATCTGAAGGCCTCATCCAAGGCTCAGCCTGGAGCGCGAGTCGACGATCTGTACGAAGTACTGGGGCAGGCGTGCCGCAGTGTCGTATGGCTTGACACTGCACGCCTGGCCAAGCGCTTGCTAGCGAGACTGGAGACGGGCAGCGTCGTGCGTCGCGGCGATCCGGTCGACGTCACGAAGTTGCTTCGGCTCTGGGTCGAGACGCCCGTCGCCGCCAAGTGGATCATCTCGGTCGTACAACCCGGCCTAAGCGCCGCGGCGGTGAACTCTGGGACGAATATCCACATCATGCTCAACGACCTTCTGGAATGGGTCGTCCAACATGACGCGACTCCCCTAGTTCACCCTCACAGCGTTTAGCCGATCTGGTCCGTCTCGGTCAGCCGGGTGGACAGCAGGCCTCTTGGAGACGGTCCAGTGCTGCGGTGAGTGAAATTCGTTCCTGTTCGATCCGGCGATAACGTGGCCACTCCGGTGTGGTCAGGTTCTCGTAGACCTCGCGCTCGGCCGCTGTAAGGGTTGGGCATGGCTTGCGTGGCCGGCAGGGCAGAAGCTTGCCGTGCTCGTCGGTGTTGGTTCCGAACCGCTCGTATTCGTCGTACGCCGTCTGGTCCATCAGGATCGTCTGGACCTCGAGGCCGGCTAGGCGCAGCCTATCGACAATCTCGTAGCCGCGGGAATCCATATCGCCCCAGTAGATGATGTTGGCGGCTGAGCTGATCCATGACAGGAGAGGAAGCAGCCGTGGTGCGGCATCACCGTTGCCTTCGACCGCTATCGCCTGTTCGAGCGAAGGAAAGAACACCGCCGTGTCTTTGTTCTCCAGGATCACGACAGTGTTCGGCTGGTAGGGAAGCTGAACGTTGTCCCCGATCGTGAACGAGTCATGTTTGCGACCGCCGGATTCGTGATGGGCTGGGTCAAGGTAGGTGAAATGCACGCGAGTGGGCCGTGTCAGGAGACCTAGGTCCGCCTTTCCCACCAGCGTCGAGATGAGTGCGTGGTGGCGATCGAACCACTTTCCCTGTACGCCATCGACTGACACCTGGCGTGGAGTCAGACCGGACGCATCGTTCGCGGAGAACCAGTCCACGGCCGCCAGTAGTATCTCGAAATCGACGTCCTTCCACTCTGAGACTCTTTGGAGGACGGACGGATTCGCCGTCATCTGGGCTGCCTGCTGAAGTGCGGCCCATCGCGCTCGGAGGACTTCCAGGCGCTGCGGCCAGCCATCCCCTGCGAACTCCGCCGTCGCGACCAGAGACGCGAACCGGAGGTGGGTCGGCAGCGGCTGCTCGCCACGATTAAGGCGCCTGGACACCCAGTTCACCTCTACCCCCGCAGGCAGTGAGAAGCGGCGCCAGGCGAGCGCCTGATCTCGAGTCTCCTGCCATGTCTGCAACAGAGTTGCAGCGGTTGGCATACCTAGTGCGACAGATAGGACCGGACAATCAAGAGCAGAAGCGGCAACCCGCGTCGCCAGGTGTTTGTTGAGCCATTTCAGTACCTCGGCCCTGGCGTTCTCGACTGTCTTCATCGCTGATCGCTCTGTACAGTGCTTGAAGCAGCATGCGGTCTCATCCAGTCGAGACGCGACCTTCCGGCGGCGTCCTTGGACACCGACCAGCACAAGTCGGCCTCGACCATGACCGACTCATGCTTGTCGAGCGGAACCGCGATGATCGGTTGGAACCCGAGGCGCTTCCATACCGAGGCGGCTCTCTGGGTGGTCTCTGGATCTGCCTTGACCATGCCTTCATCGAGGAAAACCGGTGCGAAGCGAGGCTTGTCGTCTTCGAGCGAGCCGACCTGGTACCGGATCGCGGCCGCGATGATGAACATCGTGAGTTCCTGGCTTTCGCCGCCGGACTTGCCGGCCAGCGTGTCGTGAATGGCGATCAGCGCACCTTCTTCGTCACGATGCTGCGCCTCGAGCCGGAGATGACGCCGCACATCGAGCAGCGGATCGGCGGTGCGCGAATCCTCGAGTTGTTCGACGACGTCCTTGAATAGGGTGAAACGCGCTCGAGCCTCGTCGTAGCTGAGGTCATGGGTGCTGTGCGAAGTGATCTCGCTCAGCCGATGAAGGAACGTCACTGCCTCGTCGGGCATCCCGCCGGGCCTGACAGCGATGCTGATCCTGCCGCGACCGTCTGCACCGTATGGTTGATCGCGCAGGATGCTGTTGACCTGCTCTAACCGCCTGAAGATCATCTCGGTTTCGTTCTGGTAGGCGGTGTTAAGGTGCATCACCTCGAGGCCCGCAAACGTGGTCGTGTAGTCGGCGAACGTCTCCTTGGCCTTGTCGACCCCCGATTCCAGGTGACCGTCGAGGATCGCCTTGAACTCCTCGTAGGACAACTCAGGATCCGTAGTCAGATCGGGATCCTTATAGACGCGCTGATACGTGGTAAAAGCGTTGACGAGTTGGTCGTAGGCAGCCTTCCCCTCGCTGGCGACGGCGTTCGCTTGACTGTTAAGCACCTTGACGAAGGGTCCGAGTATGCGGGGTTCGAAATCGTCGGCGGCGACCGGCCGACCATCGAGATGCTCGCGGAGTAGCAAATCCATCCGGTCCAGACAGGGTTCTTCAATTTCCTCGAGGCGTAGCAGATGACGCCACGCGGCATCAGTTCGATCTGCTAGAGCAGCGTGTTCCTCCTCGGCAGCTGTCAGCCGCGCCTGTTCCTTCTGCTCCGCATCCCTGCAGTCCCGGCTCCGCTCAACGAGTTCGAGCCGTTCTTCCTCGAATGCCTTCAGCGCCTTGTCGGCCAGTGCCTCTTTCCGTTGCTGGGCGAGCCGATCAAGCCGTTCGGTCAGGGTCGCGACATCCAGGTCGGACCAAGTGGTCCGGAGGAACAGCTCATGCGCTCGATGCTCCGATTCCAGCTCCTTGAGGGCTTTGTTGGCCTTGTCCTCCACCGAGTCCGCCTCGCCGAGGTCGCTCTCCAATCGGCGCAAGTCGGCTGCGATCTCATCCAGTCGCGCTTGCGGCGAAAACCCAATGATCGGCTGGTGTCCCACCTGGCCGCCGTGCGAACCACGCCGGCCATCTCGCATCTGGCCGGCCTCAGTCACTCCTCGACGTCCGGACGGCAATTCGCTCAGGGCACGGCCGTCCGGCACACAGAGGTGGTCGTACCGGTCACGGATCTGTTCCGACAACCATCCGGCGTACGGGTGGTCGCTGAATTCAAAGCGACCAGCCAGACTCTCGGGATCACGTTCGCAGACAGAGCGGCCCTACAGCGGGACAATGAGGCTGGTGACCCGTCGCCCTGTTCGCTCGGTGTCTGTGAGTACACGGAACCGGGTGGCACGATCCGCCGGGACCAGCAACTGAAATGCGAACCCGCCAAGAGTCAGCTCAGCAGCGGTCCGCCATCCCTGCCATCCGGGACCCATGTCGATCAGTTCAGCGACAAACGGTAGTTCTCGCTCGGGGATGCCGGTCAGATCCGAATAGCGTCGCCGGATCTTGGTCAACGGTTCAGGCACCAGATCCTTTCTGCCAGTCAAGTAGCGCTGTTCGTTGACCAGATCGGCCTTGCGTGCAAGTCGCGGGAACTTCGCGCCGACGGCCTTCTTCCAAGCGTCTTCGGCGGTAGCATGCCGCTCGAGATACGACGTTTCGAAGAGACGTGACGTGGCCACCTGTCGGTTGTAGGCCTTAGCTGTCGCCGGAACACCAAAGTGGCTGCCGCACAGGTCTTTGATTTGAGCCCGGTTGGTGTCCGCTCGCTGATGTGCATCGCTGGTTTCCCTGATCTCGTTGTCGATTCGATCAATACGCGCCCCACCATTTGCCTGCCGTTTTGCCTGGTTGGCAGCGAGGAGACGCTCGATTTTGTCGACCTCCTTGGATGCCAAGAGAGCGGCCGCCTGGGCATCTTTGCGATCAGCCGAGTTTTTCTGCTCGCGAACGGCCAGAAGGTCGTACTCACGCGAGCGTGCCCACTTCCAGAAGGGCGTCAGCGCCTCAGGGTCGGTTGATGCGGCCAAGGAGGCGTAGAACCGGCCTGCGTCCTGGCTGGTGCGGTAGGTGTTCCACCAGTCCGGGATTCCTCCCAGGATCCTGACCTGGTCCTCGATCAACTCGACCTTGCCGTGAGCTTCGTCGAGCTTTGCGAAGTGCTTCACCGCGTCAGCCGCTTTGGCGAAGGTCGACGGCTTGTCGAGGACGAGACGGGTGAACAGTTCGTTGACCGAGGCGATGCCGTCGCTGGACTGCACTCGATGCAGCAGCTCCATCGCGCGGCCGCCATCGCCGTTCACGCCGATGCCGAGGCGTTGCCACAGGACACGATGTAGCGCCGGCAGATTGTCCTCGAAGGTCACACCTGCGTACTCCCGCTTGATCGCCCTGGGCATCATCGGCCTAGCCAGGTGCTCCCCTTGAGTGAACTGTTCGAGACATCGTATGTCGAACTCGCCATCGACATGGGCGAACCGCTTCACTGACGGCGTGGTCTGGTCATCTGGACGAGCGAAGTAGACCACGAACGCGGTAAGCACCGCGTTGTCGGCGTTCCGCCAGGTCTGAGCAATTGCGGACCAGACGGTCCCCGCCCGCAGTACCTTGTTCACTTCGTCCGCGCCGTCACGGCTTTTGTCGAGCATGCCGCGCATGTATGAGACGACGTTGCGTTCCGCCTCGTTGCGGGCGTGTCCGGTAGTGGCGGCGTTTGACGCTCGGTTGAGGCGTGTTTTGGTTGGCTGCATCAGGACTGTGTTGGCGTCCAGGTAGGTGGACTTCCCCGAGCCAGTCCTTCCGCTGAACATCGTGACGCCACCAGCCGCGGCGAACGTGGTCCGCCAGTAGCCCTCGAAGCAACCCCAGTTGATGGTCTGCTGGGAGTCCAGGCTCCATTGCCGGATCGGCTCCTTCGATGTCGTCATGAGTCCTCCTGATCGTCATCGACCTCGGCCTGATCTGTACCGGGCGCACGATCAGGTTCGGTCAGCCAATCGGCCAGCCTGCTGATCGCCTCAGCGGAGAAGAGCACTTGGATGGCCGGCGAGACCTCCCAGTCGTCAGCCTCCTTTCCTCCGATCAGGAGGTCCTGTTCGACGAGACCCCGGATCGCGGCATTGACGTTTCCCGTGCGGGCCTTCCGGTTCGTTTCGTCGTCGGGCCAGAACGCCTCGATCTCTGCCACTAAGTCAGACCGGCTCACCTGGACCCTCTCAGCGCCGGAGTGGGTCTGCCGGTTGTACTCCGAGCGCAGGTAGAGCATCGCCGTGCTCAGCTCCCGGGTAGCACGCTGCTCACGCAGCAGTACCCGGTAATCCACGCCATCTGGATAGACCTGCCGCTTGAGGACCACCTGGGCGCCGCGATCAACGGTCAGGTCGATGTACATGTTGTGGAAATGTCTGGTCACAGCAATCTCGTTGTCGACGAACGTCTCCCACAGCCCCGGATCGCTGCGGCCCAGCAAGACGCGGCGATTCATCAGGTTGGTGATCACCGCACGGACGTCCGCTGGAAGATCTCCGCTGTCTCCTTCGAAGTACGACCTCTGCGAATAGTCGTCTGGCTCATCGTTCGACATCACTCGTGATCGCCTTCCTCGCGTCGCATCAGTACGAGTGGGATCTCCACGTCCCGCACGGTGCCGTCCGGAGCCAAAGTCCTAACTCGATCGCAAGAATCCATGGCATAGGTGGTACCGGGGCGCCGGTGGGCTACATCGAAGTAGGCGACCAACTCGACGGCCCGGCGGAGGTCCGCCGGCGCCGCCTCCCAGATCGCGGCAAGCCCGACCTCGCCCGTCTCATCGGCGAGTACGCGGGCGACGTGATCGCGGATTGCGGTCACGTGTGGCCCGCCCCATCGACGAACCTCTTCCTCGGACACTGGCGTCGCGTCCGACACCGGCACATCCATGAGCCGAACTGGTGGCGGCACCGGCCTTGGATCGTGCAGCCGCTGAATCATCCGAGGCATGTCGACACGCGCCACCGTCGGAACGACGCCAGCCGGGATCGTCCGGCCTTGGTAGGCCAAGAGGCCTGCCCGGGCGGCCCGGATCGCCTCGTCGACGCCGCTTCGCGAGTCGCCCCGGCCGACGTGGCGCTCAAGGGCGCCGTGTACCGCGACCGAGATCTTGCGAGGCCCGTCGAGGACCGCTTCGACGTTCCCAGTGAAGACTGCTGTGATGTCGGCAAAGGTCGCGCGCTCCGAGGCGGTCAACCCGTCGGCGAACTCGTGCGCCATGATCCGGGTGATGTTGCCCCGTAGCTCAGCAACCGTCGAAGAATCGCGCAACAGGTCGACAACGCCCTCGAACGCCTTACCGGACTGGGTTCCTCTGATCACACCAAGTGCGTCGCCTGAAGCTTGCGCCATGATTCCGCCGGCCGGATCCTGCCCAGTAAGGAGCAGCTCGAAGATGCGTCGCTTCGCTGCCGTGAAACTCTCGGCGACACTCCGAAAATCCGCTGGGATGCTAGCCATCAGATGAGAGATGTGGTCGAACCGCTGGACGAACTCGTCGAGCGTCGCCTCTTCGAGCTGCGCCCCCTTCCTGAGCCGCCGCAGTTGTGCGGTCTGCTCCCGGATCCGCGCCTCAAGACGAGCGATCGCAGACGCGCGATCGGGATCGACAAGCTCGGCCATGCTCTCGATGGCTTCCAGAATGGTGCTGACCCTGGTGGCTGACACCATCCGGCGGTTCGCCAGGCCGGTTGTCCAGGCGATCGTGTCCTTGCTCGCCGAGGTCAGGAAGTACACGCCGGTGCCATCGGGCTGTGTGTCGTAGAACAACCACCCCTCCGCTACCCACTGGGCGCAAAGCTCTCGGGCGGAGGCCGACGGAATGCTGTGTCCAGCGTCCCGCAACGTCCCCAGCACGTTGCCGACATGGCTTCGCAACTGGTCGTCAGGGACAGTCTCGCGCCCAGGAGTGAAAGCAGTGGTGAAGACCGTCAGCACTACCTCGCCATAAGTCTTGGCAAGAAAGGTGACTGCAGGCCTGCGGTGAAAGACATCGTCGGCCACGGCGTACGCATCGAGGATGCTGGTTTCCAGCGCCATTCCGGCCTCCCCTTAGTCGCAGCGCCATCACTTACCACTCGCTCCGACGGTAGGTGACACCACCGACAGAATTGCGACTCAGCGTGATCTCGTTACACGAATGGACCGCTAGGTCGCAAGACATGGCCGACCTCGTACGGCGTACCGGAATCACCGCGCCACAGATAGAAGCCCTCGCTACGGCCGGGGTGATCGACTGCTTCGGGCTCAGCCGCCGCCAAGCCTTGTGGGAAGCCGGGCGCGCCGCCGAGGAACGACCCGAACGGTTCGCCGGCGTCACCGCCGTCGGGCCACCACCCACCCTGCCCGGCATGAGCGACGACGAAATCACCATCGCGGACCTCTGGGCCACCGGCATCACCACCGGCAAACACCCCATCCAACACCTCCGCCAACAACTTCAGGCCGACGGCATCCTGTCCGCCAAAGAACTCCGCACAGCACCCGCCAACACCCGGGTCCGAGTCGCCGGTGTCGTCGCCCACCGCCAAAGGCCGGCCACCGCCTCCGGCGTCACCTTCATGAACCTCGAAGACGAAACCGGCATGATCAACGTCATCATCTCCATCGGCTGCTGGAACAGACACCGCAAAACCGCCAGTGACTCCGGCGCCCTCATCATCCGCGGCCGACTCGAACGAGCCGACAACGTCACCAACCTCATCGCCGAACACCTCCAACGCCTCCCCCTCACCGCCCCCACCCGATCCAGAAACTTCCGGTAGGCCAGGCTGGCCGGCCGACGAAGACATCCAGAAGCGGCACCCGGTCCTACCTGGCCGCTGCCGACAAACGTCCCGATCCTGCGGACCTAGTTGCTGGCGGGATGGATCGCTCTCGTAAGTCGACCGGTTCCAGATCTCGGTGCGCCAGTCAGAGATTTCAGGTCAACGGCTGCCGGTTTTGAGGCCGAGGACGAAGAGGAAAGCTGCGACGACCAGCGTCACAATGGTGGTGGCAAGTTGCTTGATGCCCTCTTGGCGAAGGGTCGCCTGGAATTGTTCTCTCACGGTTTCCTTTCGGCCCTTGTTCGTGAAGAGGTCATATCTGAGACTGGCCATCACGCCGGCCGGGGTGCGCGGGTCTGCAGACAATCCAAGCCATTCACGGTTGAGCAGGGAGATGACGGTATCTGCCAGGGCAGGCTGGCCGTCGTTGGTCATCAGGGTGCGGCAGTGGTAGCACACATGACCGAGGAGCACTTTCTGCCGGACATCGGTGAGGTCCTCGGTAAAGTCGAACAGACAGCCCTTGGTGCCGAGATGCACGGATCCGCCAAGGCTCGGGCACATGGCCCCCACCGCTTCGCG
Source organism: Kribbella sp. NPDC006257 (assembly GCF_040613535.1). Taxonomy (NCBI): domain Bacteria; kingdom Bacillati; phylum Actinomycetota; class Actinomycetes; order Propionibacteriales; family Kribbellaceae; genus Kribbella; species Kribbella sp. NPDC006257. The sequence continues at coordinate 31,092 of NZ_JBEXSJ010000039.1, read as the reverse complement.
AACTAACAGCGCCTGAACGAACTCCACGAACGATGGCGGCGCCATGGTGCGCTTCCAGTCGCCTAGCGCGAGTACCGAGACCTCGTCTCGCCTGGTGGAGTAGTAGTGGTCGCTGAAGCAGCACTGGCTGATGACCACGAACTGGCCAGGGGGTCTCTCAACGAGGCCGATCTGAATATTGCTGATCTCGATATAGGCGCTCGCAAAGCTGGCGAAGTCAGGCATTAATTCTTCCGCTTGCGCCCGATCCACCGATTCGTGCCCCCTGAGGAGTCTCAGCAGAAGTGGAGCGGAGCGAAAGTTGTAGAACTCGAACTGGAACAAGCTCTGTTCCTTGTTCATCGCCAGGATCAGGTACTGCAGGGCACCCACATTCATCCTGCGCGCAGGCACGACGACAACCCCGATCCGACAGGGCACACGCTCCTGAGCCATCGCGCCATGCTAGCTGCGCGACCACCAGTACGCGCGACAATCGGGCGAGCCGACCCGCGCTCACCTTCACCGTGTGGTGAGTGCGTCCATCCCCCGCAGCAGCGGTAGAAACTGTCGGCGGCTGCTGGGTCGTTCGTAGTAGGAGGGTCACCGGAGGACAATTTGGAGCCAAGACCGCCGCGCAACCTGCAGCGTGAAGCGGCGGTGGTGTGGGGTCGAACGTGTTACGGACCGTTCCGACGGCAGGCGCGGCGGGAGCCGGCTACGTGGCGACGTCGACGCGATCGTGCGCCAGGCTCTGCGAGAGGCCGACCGACCCGGACGTTGCCTGCGACGTAGTTGCAACTGCTAACCAGGACCCGCCGGACTCTCAGCCGCTTCGAGCAGCAGCACAGTTACTGTTAGGTGCTGGCACCCGCGGCCTTCTGGTGCTCCATCTCGGCTCACAACCGGGGCCCGTCGCCGTGGGTCGATCGATCTGTTTAGCTCGACGAGCAGCAGGTGCCGCCGCACATAGCCCCGTTGGCCCTAGCCCGGGCGGTGAGACTTCGGCTGGCTAGGCTTCCACGCATGACTGACGAGGTGTGGCCGTTGGAGTCTGATGAACGAGTGCGCCTGTCGTCGTTCAACGGGATCGGATTCGACCTCAAGGGCTTCACCCGTAAGGACGCGACCGGCCGGTACTTCGCCACCCGGTACTTCACCGTCGTCTACCTGCCTGTGATCCCGCTCGACCGGTTCTACCTGGAGGAAACTTCGATCCAGTATCAGAACCTCGGCCTGAGCTCCAACACTGTGACGAAGTACCGCATCGCCGGCTGGTCGCGCCTCCGGGGCAGTGAAATCCTGCGTACTTATCTATTCAGCTGGATCATCGGACCCGGTGTGGTCCTGGCTCCGATTCTGCTGTGGCTCGGACATGCCGACCAACTGTCCGACCGCATCGGCATCGGCTGGGTGATCGGCGGATTCATCGCCTGGCTTCTCGGCTCAATCGTCGCTATCAGTTTCCTTCTCACCATCTACCGGGAACGCTGGGCCCCCCTACGCCAGGCCATCATCCACGACTACTGAACTCGGTCGCGTCGCACCGGCTATCGATGTCCGAAGCAGTCTGCGCAGATCCAGCGCTCCACATTGGCCGACTTGCAGGCGAATGCGAGTCATCGCGGTCGACCGAACGTGAACCCGAAACTGCTCGTAACATTGGAGGCATGCGTGGCCCGTTGCCCGTGGCAGCGGTGCTGATCATGCTGGCTTGCGGCTGTACGCGCGAGGAGCCCCAGCCGTTGGAGCTCGGCACCGGCGCCTCGCTGCCGATCGGTAGTTTTAACGGTGGGCAGGGCGCGGTCACGATCACACCCGAGCGGGTGCGCCGAGGCGAGCCGGCCGATCTGGCGACGGCGATCGTGCGAAACAACGACGGAAGCACCGCGCAGCCACCCACCGGTACGCCGTACTACGTCCGGGTAGATCTCTGTCGTGAAGCTCAGGGACGAGGTTGCTGACTCGTGCTCTTCGCAACATGGTCGCCGCCCGCGACGACCGCGGTGAGCTCCGGGAGTCGCTTGAGGACGTCGTCTGGCGTGATCACAGGCAGCCTTGTGGTGATCTCAACAACAGCTCCAGCTCCGAGGCCGAGTGTCTCGTCTACGTCTTGCCCGCCGGCACCGAGCTGCGGAAGCTGCAAGTCTCTTCTGGGCCGGCCAACGCGTCAGCTGGGCGGCCGAGCCCAACTAGACGGCGACTTCGGCCGGAGGCGTTTGAAGATCGAGCAGAAGTCCGTGATCCGCTCGGTACTCGTGACCGCCGCGACCATTTTGGCGGTCGCGCTGCTTGTACCTTCTCCGACACCAAGCGATCGGCTGATTCCGCGAAAGCCGGCTCGAGCCCATCCCTCGCACCGACCACCCCAGGCTCGCAGACGTTGCCTGCGCCGAGTATCCGCCGATCCCGAACCCGCCTGCACCTGCCTATCACGGCCGCGGACCCATCTCATCACCCCGGGCAGCCCGCAGCGGGCTTGGGTGGAAGGCTCCACGTCTTGGACATCGGCGAGGAATACCTGCCGCGTGCCTGGCTGCCGGTCAACCACACTGACTTCACCAGTCACTGGTGGAACTCTTCCATGCCCTCACTGATCATCTCTCCCACGGCAGACCGGCAGCAAGCTGGTCGGCAGCTGCGCATGGATCGGGTTCGCGCAGACCAAGGTCTCCCAGCGATCTGGACCTTCGCCGTCTACGAGTTCAGAACGGGCGCCTGGTCGCGACCTTCTCTCTTCCCAGCGACACCTCAAAAGGCCCTACCTGTCCGGACAGCATGCAAGCACCCCCGCTGGACAGTGCTCAGCCACCTAGTTCCAACGCCCTCGAAACGGTTCTGCGCCCGGTCGGCACCAAAGATGTCCCCTGCCCCGAGCGATTCCGCCGCTTCGACGATCCAGCAGCGCCGTCAGCACGCCACGTTCAGGTACCTCGTGCTGCCCCAAAGCCGCGTCTCCCAGTGAGATCCAGCGATGGATCAATCCCCGTGATGCTGACAGCTGCGAGTCCGGGCGATACGGTCACGAGTACCCGGCTAGGACGAACATGCACGCTGTGCCCGCTATGGTCCCTGCATGGGATGGCATCAACGCTGGAGGGACTTCACCTCGGCTACGCCGAACGTAGAACGGCTCAAGGACCGCGGCGACGTGCCGAGACTGGTCAAAGCGCTGCATTTCGAGGGCAACGAGGCAGTCCGCCGGGCTGCGGCGCAGGCGCTCGGCGAGGTGGGCGATCGCCAAGTCATCCCCGTACTGGTCACGGCGATGGCCGGCGACGTCTGCATGGTGGCCGCCGCGGCAGCCGGGTCGGTAGCCGCGCTCGGCGCCGATGGCCTGTCGGTCGAGGATCTGGCCGGCGCATTGGTCAGCTCCCGTCGCTGGCATGAGGACCCCAATCGCGAGTGCAGCTGCCGGTGGCAGAGCGAGTTGATCATGGGCATCACGCGGATGGTCCGAGCGCGCGTACGGCCCGACCATCTGCAGTTGATGGTCGGACTGCTCAACGATCGCGACGAAGAGCTCCGCGAGTTCGCGGCGATGATCCTGAAGACCATCGGGCCGCCCGCGGCGGTCAGCCCACTGGTCGCCAGGTTGCCGAAAGAATCACCGAACCTGGTCGTGCGGCGGGTGATTTTCGAAACGATCGCCTCATTCAGCGATCCGTCCACCCTGCCGATCCTAGTGGCCTGTATCAGCGAGACACCGCCGGACGACTTCCGCGCATTCCGCTGGATGGCGGAGGCGCTGGCGAAGTCGAACCTGCCCGGTCTCGCCGACGCCTTGGCGACAGTGATTCCCGAGCTGCGCTCCGTCGACCGGCGAGAAATCCTGGCCAACATCGTCCGGCGTGACTTGGGCAGTCCAGTACTGGCTGAAGCCGCGAACGCCAAGGCGGAAACAATCGACCGGCGCCGACCAGTGGAGCAAGCGCTCGCGGCGCAGCACATTCAGAGCCTGATCGACCTTCTCGATACTGAGTTCTCCGAGGAGGCCCAGCGCGGGCTCAGCGGGATCACCGATGACCGCATGTACGACGAGCTGATCCTGCTGCTGCGCGGAGACCATTGGGAGTTCGCCGCCGCGGAGCTCGGCCGACGCCGGGAGCACGAGGCGATCTTCCCGCTCATCGATCGTGCTCTGAACGGCAACTGCGACGTTTCCGGCCCCCTCGCTCAGCTCGGGGTCGCCGACCAGGACGAATTCCTCCTGGCGGCGCTGGACCAGCAGGACTTACGCTCCCGAGCTGTCAGCCGAGTGAATCCGGCCCTCGCCATCGATCGCCTCCAACGAATCGCCGCCGACGAAGACGTCCCGTACCACGTTCGCTATCTGGCCCAGTCGCGAACCGCGACGCCACCCACCGGCGACCCATACCAGATATCGGTCGACCTACTGATGAGTGCGCTCACCGACCTGGGTCTCGGGCGCCATATCGGGACTACCCCATACCAGCCAGGCGCAGTCCTGGACGCGACCCTCCCGCGACCCGGGTACGTCGACGCCTTCCAGCCCAGCGGCCGCCTCTTCCAGGAGGAGTACACCTACAACAGCCCCGAAGACGGCTCCTGGCAACGCTGGCGTACTCCCGGCTACCACTGGAACGCTCGCAGAGCGGGCAACTCCTACGGCGGGGTCGGTACCTATTTCACCGCCACCGTCCGAGCCGACGGCCTGGTCGAGTTTGACGGCGGCGGCATCGACGGCCCCTATCCCGCCGACCGCACCGGCTGGCACGCCATCACCGCCGCCCTCAATCACTTCGCGCCCGGTCTGCAAATCCGCCTCTCGTCTTAACTGACTCTCCGGTCAGGCACTCGGACCGGTCGAGATCGACAAAGTAGCCGAGAAATTGCACCTGGAACTCTCCGCCTCCCAGCCGTCAGTCCGCCCGGCCCCGCTGCAGCCTTCCCATGCCCGACCACGGGTAGACCGTGCCGCTATCTCGGTCAGGACCCGGCCCATAGCGGCAATGAAGACTTCGGATACCGAGGACGGTTCCGGAGGTGATCGGCGCATCGTCCGGCAACCCGGCGTGGTGCTCCGTACATGCGTGATCCGCCGGGCATGGCCGGGCCGGGGATCTGCAGCCAGCCGGTGTCCTGGTCCGCGGACAAGGTCCAGCTGCTCAGTGCCTATGGCAGGACTCACCACAAGGGCACCTGGTACTGCGCCCGCCACCCGCGCACCGACGCCTGACCATGATGACGAACAGCGGGCGGCCGGCCCGAGCGCGCCCGCGAAGAACCCAGCATCTATAGACCATGCGTCATCTACCTGGCCAAACCAGGCTTAGCTCACCCTGCGAGGCATCCCGATCCTCCACCCCGAACCCGCCGCTACCGGCCCCCGCGACAAGACCACCCAGCAGGAACAGGCCCACGCCCTCCCCGCGGTCAGACCATCGCAGCGAACCACCCCGCAAGAACGACCGCTGGGTGGCGACGCCGGCGCGACCCGTAGAACCAGCGAACGGCTCCGACCAGCTGAACTGGTCGGAGGCCGTCGTCGTACGCGAATTCTGGGCTACTTGGCCAGTACGCCGGATTTGCCGTCCGGGGCCGCCTTCCACGTGGCACTGTTGACAAGCTCGAGTGGGACGACCCTGTACGTCGTGTCCTTGCCCTGGTTCAGGTCGATCTGCCGCCAGGTCGCCGCGTCCTGCTCGGCGGCCTCCTCGTTGGTGTAGGCGGTGGTGGTGAAGGTCGTTCCCGGAGTGTCCGGCTCGCTGATCGTGAGCACATACACCGTCTGGTTGTGCACCGCTGATCTCCCTGTCTGGTCGGTCTCCAACCCCTACATCTTGACCGACGGCAGCCCAAACAACCCGCACAGGCGCGCCCCGTAGAGCATCATGAGATCCAGATGCCAACACCCTCCCAGCTACTTTGCGGCTCGGGTCACGTTCGGGAGTTCTGGGCCGAATAGCTGCGGTCGAGGTAGATGTTGTTGCAGATCTGCTCCGGTGACAACTGTTCTCCAGGCCCTACTCGACCTGTACCCGCAGTACGAGATCCCAGGCCAGCTTCGAGGCCTTCGGCCGGACCCGGGCCGAACGCCGCGATGACCTGCTCCCGCACCGCGTCGGTGATAACCACCCGTTTGCCGGTGCCACGACGAAGTGCCCGCAGGATCTCGTAGCCACGTCCACGCGTGATACCGAACGACTCAGACGCCGCAACTACCGCAGCCCCCGCCACCCACCAACCGCACCAGAGGATCCACGTGACACTCGAAGTCCCCACAAATGACATGGTCGTCGCAACTCCTCAAATCGAGGGTTGCGACGACCAGGTGAACCCGCCCGCCCGAATGCACCTCCGCTGGGACCGGGGCGAGTGCGCGCCGAGCGCACTCACCCCGGGTCACCAGATCCTCAGCCCGGGGACTAGACCCAGAACCAAACGGGAACGGTGAATCCCTGCTTGCAGTCGTGGCTGCCCGTCCAGCTTATGTCGCAACCTTCGACAGTGATCTTGTACTCGCCCGGAGGGAGACCGTTCCAACCGGCGAATCCCCAATCCCGGCCACAGAATAGGACTCCGCCCACATGCTCGCCGCATTCTTGGTCCCGGCCGATGTTGTGGGTTTGTTGGCCGTCCCATGACTCGATTGTGAGCAACCAGGCGTCGTAGTTGTAACCCAAGCTGCTCCCAAATTGAAATGTGGCGTTCCCTCCGCTGCTGTATACGGACGTGACCATTCTTTGCTGGTCGCCGCTTTGTCGCGGCGACCAGGCCATCGACCCGTTGGCGAACCACTGGTAGGTGCCGCCTGCGTAGGCGAAGACGTCGCTGGTCGAGCACCCGAAGGGATTGATACCCTGCGAGGTGTTCTGGTTCCATCGGTCGAGGAATAGCCCGTTGACGTTCCCTATACAGTCGTTGGGTCTGATCGTGGCCGCGTGTTTGCTAGGCGGTCCGGGCTGGGCCTGCGCCATGGGCGCATGCTTGACAGGCGGTCCGGGCTGGGCCTGCGCCATAGCCGGTATGGCTGCGGCCAAACTGAACACCGCCGCGATGGCGACAATCACCGCTCTGAAGTTCGTGCGTTTCACCAACTCCACTTCCTTTCGTTCCGACACAACCCGGACAACCCTTCAACGTTGCGTTTCCTGCCACCGCGATGCGGTTTCGGCTTTCTCGAAGTTCTCACGTTTCTCCTGTTTTTATGGCCACGCAGCACGAGCGACTGACGCACAAATCAACTGTGGCCGCATGTTGAGCGCCAACAAACCCCGATAATTGAGGATTGACATGGGTCGTGCTCGTGTCGTGCCAAGACGGGTTGGGGAGAGGCGCCACCGCGGGCACCAATAGGTGCCTCGCTCGGGCAATACATCCCGACCGATTGGGCGGGATGTACCCCGTACGGCCGAGCAGGACCTATCGGGCTGACATCCTGATCCGCGGGGATCTTCAAGAACTTGGGCTTGAGGGGGCATCGGGTTGGACCGTGACGAATCTCGATTGGCTCAGCGGCTAGGTGACACCGTGCGCCATGGCGTCGCACCCAGCGATTTGGGTGAGCAGATCTCACGCGCCATCGACCCATGGGTGCGACATGACGCACTCAGGCTCAGTGGACTCAGCCCCTCGATGGGAATGGGCCTGGCCGCATTCAGTTTCTGGCACGGCCACGAGACGGCCCTCGGTCAGGCACTGGTGCGCGACTCCCACTTGACGGCGAACTTCAGGTCTCGAGGTGGAGCGGCCTTTGCGGACACTGTTGCCGGCATCAGCGCACCGCATCGCGAAGACACGTCTTGGCAACTGCTGTCAAACTACGGTCTGGGTAGTGAGCTGCGGCTGCTCCTGCGCGATTCCCGTGGTGTCTGGGGATCGGTCGGCTTGGCCAGGTCACAGGAAAAGCAGCCGTTCCAACGAGACGATCTGCGCCGCGCGGATCGTCTCGTCCCCACACTCATCGGCGCGCTGCGCCGATACGTGACCACAGGTCCGCTGACGCCGATGGTATCGGCCCTGCCCGCAGGTGTGATCGTCATCGGCCCCGATCATGGCGTCAAGGCGATCAGCACTGAGGCACGTGATTGGATCCAACTCGCGTGGCTTCCAAAACATCATCGCCTGCCGGACTGGATCGCCGTCGCAGCCGCCGAACGGCTCTCGATCGACACCCAAGCCCATCTCCGAGACCCCCGTGCGTGGCGCCCCAGGGTCTACGCACCTCCGACCAGCGTCGGCCGGTGGATCACGCTCCACGGACAGGCTCTGGACGAGGACGGCACTGGCGACGTCGCCATCATCGTCCAAGCGGCCAGCGGCGCGCTCTTGATACCGACGTTCTGCGACTGGTACGGCATCACCGCACGCGAACGGCAGGTGCTCGAATCCCTGTCCACCGGACGGGCGTCAAAAGAGATCGCCCGGCAGCTCGGCGTCGCCGTAAGCACCATCAACGACCATCTCAAAGCGATGTTCCGCAAGACCGGCGCGCACGGACGCGACGAACTCCTTGCCGCGATCACCAACTGACATTCGCCAAAAGGCGTTTCAAGATCGGTGTTTGTGGCCCGCCACCCGGGGTGAGGTCCGGCGGAAGGGGCACAGTGAGTGATGCCATCTGCTGTTGTGAGTCTGCAGAGCGCCCTAGTCCTCGTCCCCTAACAACCCCAAGCCCCGCTGGCCTCCGCCCGGCTGCCTGAACCGCAACGTGTCGATGGGTACCGTGCTATCAGCGTTGATACATGTCGGTGCTCAGGTACTTCAGACCCGAGTCGACCAGCAGAGTGGCGATCCTGGCCTTGGGCCCGAGCCCCCGGCCGATCTGAATGGCGGCTAGGACGTTCACGCCGGATGACGTTCCGGCGAACAGCCCCTCTTCCCGGGCAAGACGCCTGGCCATCTCTTCGGCGTCGGCAGTGGAGATAGCGACGATGTCGTCCGGGAGCGCGGGGTCCCACATCGGAGGCGTGTAGCCGATGCCGATGCCCTCAATGAGGTGGGCGCCGGGCCGACCGCCGGAGAGCACGGCGGATTCAGCAGGTTCCACCGCAATGACCCGGAGCCCCGGATTGTGGCGCTTGAGGGAAGTAGTGGCTCCGCGCAGCGAGGCCGTTGTACCGATCGACTGGACAAAGGCATCGACCCGCCCGCCCGTCTGCTCCCAGATCTCCTCACCCATCGGGTGGTAGCCGGCGATGCTGTCGGCGTTGTTGAGCTGATCAGTCCAGTAGGTGCCCGGCTGCCGGCTGAACTCCTGAGCTTTCTCGATCATGCCCTCGATGAGGGCCTTCGCGCGCGCGACCTCACTCGCCCCACCGACTGCTGACTCGGTGCGTCATCCTTCTCCGGCCTGCTGGGAGTACTGCCGCCGGCGAACCGACGGGATCTGGCCGCTGTCGGCCGCAGCCAGCAGCAACTCCGTGCCCAACGGGGTCCGTTGGTGCAGAATCCAACGGCCGGATCGCCGTGACGTGATCAGACGGCATTGGCGCAGGACCGCAAGCTGCTGACTGACCGCCGGCAGAGTCATTTCGACCTCTTTTGCCAGTTGGCTGGTGGACAGCGGCAGGGCCAGATTCGCCAGCAGTGCGGCGCGACTTCGCCCGATCAGCGCTCCCATCGGTTCGACCGCCGGCTGCCGCCCGGCCCAGATCTCGCCGACGCCCCGCGGCGGATACGTCAAGGTCGGCTGGTAGGGGTCTTGGTGCAGGACGATCAGCTGGGGCCAAGCGAAGACGCACGGGATCAGCACCACGCCCAAGCCGCGCGCGACCCGGGAAGACTGGTGCTGGGGCTTGTGGATGACCAACCTGTCGCCGGCATACTCGACCTCCTGATGCAGGTCCGCGAACACCCTCGCGAAACCACCGGTGGTCAGCTGCTCCATCCGATGAGCAATGTCCGCGTCGTGTACTGCGCGGATGCGGGCCCAGTACGGCTCGATCGCGACCTGCCAGTAGCTCCTCACCTCGTCGACCAAGCGGCTCAGTCCTTGCTCCGGCGAATCATAGAAACGTCTTAACAAGGGGGACAACGACTGCCTCGCTGCCAATTCGTCCAGATCCGCGATGACCATGGCGGGATCCGTCGAGCGGATCGCGTCCAACTCCTCGGTGAACCCGCCGGCGGACCGGTTCGGCGGCGGACCGAGGAAGTCGGGGAGGAATTGCGCGTTGCCTACCAGTGCCCTGAGAAGTTCCAGGTTCAGCCCGGCCAACTGAGGCCGGACAGCCGCGGCCCAGGGCCGGTGCAACATGTTGCGGTTGATACCGCTGATCACACGGACGCTGTGGATCACCTCTTCGACCGGCGAGCTGACGAAGCGGGTCCTGGCCACGTCCTCGGCAGCCAACGCCATCTCGATCACGCCCGCACAGTAGCCACTTAAGCCACGGCTGAATAGTCCCCGATCGTTGTGGTAGGCACCCAGAGTGTCCTCGCAACTGCCGACAACCGTTGGGGAGAACTATGCGGGACACAAATTTACGAAAGGGCCGCGGCCTAGTTGCCGTGCTTGTAGCGGTGGGGGCGGCGTCGGTTGGCCTGCCTGCGGGAGCTGTCCCCGCGGATCCACCAGGTCAGGGAGTCGGCAGGTACGCCGAGGGCTCGCCGAGTGCCTCTGCGACTAGTAGCTCCAGCGTCGCTCCGGGCGAGCGGGACGCAGTACTGCCGACGGGTTGGCGCTCCTCGGCTGATATCTCCTGGACAACCTTGGGCGATTCCAGGGGATTCCACGTGCTGGCGGCCACTGCACAGAGCGGGTATTCCTGGCGGACCGTTGCGACCCTCAGCACCCCGGGTACCGAAACCGACCAGTGGGTGGGAAATGCCTGCCTCACCGGCTCCGGACGCCGCGTCGTGGTCGCGTTCGCGCCGCGCGCTTTCACGAACTCCGAGCAACGCTTCGACCGGGGAGCAGCGACCGCAGTAGTCGATCTCGTCAGCGGCCTGGTCACCAGGCTGCCCCTGACCTCAACCCTGGCGTACTTCAGCCCTGGCTGTGGCAGCGGCGAAACGGCGGTGATAACCCAGTCCAAGACTGACGACCGGGCGCAGACCCGACTGTTCACGGTTGACGCTGCCACCGGCAAGGTGGCCACACCCGTCGTCGCGGAAGGCCAGCTGACTTCGGCTGTGCAGACCCCGGACGGGCTGGTGGCGGCCGTGAGCGACGGATTGGTGCGGGTGACGCCGCAAGGCCGGCTCACCCGGCTTGCCGGCTCCAACGGAGTGCCGTTCCACCTGAACGTCGATGGTGACGGCCAGGTGGTCTTCATGGACCGGGCGGGCGATCGGGTTCGGATCCGGCGGGCACCTCGGCAGCCCGGCGTACCGGCAGCCACCTTGGCTTCGGGTGCACTCGGTGCGGTGGGTATGACGACCGGAGCCGGCGGCCATGTCTTCATGACCGGTACGGCGACCGTGGCCGGTTCATTGCCATCCACCGTCACTCAGCTTCAGGCCCCGCGGGATGCGCAGGTGTCGTCTCTGGGTCAGCTAGCAGTCGCTCCGGTGAAGCGGTCGCGGGAATCCGTGGGACCGGGCGCTGACGAGCCGGTGGCAAGTATCGGCGTCACCGTGATCGGTACCGGTAAGAAGCTCTCCTTCACGGTCCCGTTCAGCGCTCCCCCACAATCCGTGGCCGCACCGCGGCCGACCACTCCGGGCCCGAAGGCCTCGGCGACGACGTCCACAGCGCTGCAGGCCGCGACGGTCGCCGGTTCGCCGACAAACCCGGTGGACGACGACCGATGGTGTTCGGTGCCACGCAACGATCCAGCCAATCAGGCGATGCAGCCGCTTCCTCGCCAGGTGGAGTGGGCGGTCGACCAGGCTGTGACCGGTTCCTTGACGGTCCAGCGGACGGCCAACTGGAAGAACCTCGGAATGCCCGCCTACACCCCGCAGGGGTTGTTCCCCCGGATCGGTCTGCTTGGCGGCGGCCGAGTCCCGGCTCAGATTCTGCTCGGTATCGCTGCGCAGGAGTCGAACCTTTGGCAGGCCTCGCCGCACGCGCTCCCGGGCGTGACCGGCAACGCTCTGATCGGCAACTTCTACGGCCGCGACGTTTACAACGATGATGCCACTGACGACTGGGACATCCACTGGGACCAGTCGGACTGCGGCTACGGCGTACTGCAGGTGACAGACGGGATGCGGCTGGCGGGCCACGAGAAGCCGGGCGAGACGTCGTACCCGTACCAGACCCAGCGGGCGGTGGCGCTCGACTTCGCGACGAATGTCGCGGCCGGTCTGCGGATCCTCGAGGCGAAGTGGAACCAGCTCAAGAACGCCGGCATCACGATCAACGACGGTACGCCGGACCACGTCGAGAACTGGTTCTACGCACTCTGGGCCTATAACAATGGCGTTCACCCCAAGGGGACCGGCAGCGAACCGTGGGGTCTTGGCTGGATGAACAACCCGGTGAACCCGAGGTTCCCAGCCGACCGGACGCCGTTCATGGCCGTGGCCTCCGATGCGACCCACCCGCAGGACTGGCCGTACCCCGAGAAGGTGATCGGCTGGGCCGGCAATCCGATCGACTCGCTGGTCGCTCCAGACACGTTCGAGGCGGGCTACCGGCCGGCCTGGTGGACCAGTGATCTCAACAAGTCCACGGCGAAGCCGCCCGTCGACATGTTCTGCATCCCACTGAACGACTGTCATCCCGGTAGCCGAATCACCCCCGACGACCCGTCGGTGGCGGGCGAACCGGCCGGACCGTGTGCGCACAAGAACGCGGCCGGCTTCTACGACCTGCAGTGCTGGATCAACGTCCCGAGATCCTGGAAGAACTGCGTCAGCGGCGAGTGCGGGTACGAACTACTCCGGTTCGATCCGGGCTATGCCTATCAGCCCGACGCGACCACCAACTATCCACCGACCTGCAGCCTCACCGGCCTGCCCGCGGGCGCACTCGTGGTCGACAACGTCCCTACTGGCACAAGCTCCGTCCGGCCTTGCGCCAAAAGTTACAACAGCGTCGGCCGATTCGATCTGAGGTTCGACGTGAACGGCTCGGGCCTCTACCGCTCGAAGATCGACTTCCACCAGATCGGCGGAGGCCTGGGCGGCCACTTCTGGTTCGCCCGGACTTGGTCGCCAGTGGCAGCGTCCAGGCTCAACAGCCCAGGCCTCACGGGCACCTGGTCCCTCGACCGCCGGATCGACGGCTGGTCCCGGGTGATGGTGCACATACCCGATTTCCATGCCCACACCCAGCAGGCCAGATACAAGATCGATCTGGGCGACGGCCGGCCACCCCGGGAACGGGTTCTGCTGCAGCGGACAAGGCAGCAGCGGTGGGTCTCCCTCGGCGTATTCAAGTTCACCGGCGTCCCCAAGGTGTCGCTCAGCAACATCACCGCAGACGGCGAAGGTGAGGAAGACATCGCGTGGGACGCGATCGCCTTCCAGCCGCTGCCGCACAAGCCGGCCAACCTGGTCGTCGCCCTGGGCGACTCGTACTCGTCCGGTGAGGGTGCGTCCACCGACGAGGCTGCTGACTACTACCCGGAGACGAACAACCGCGGTGGCGGCATCAAGACTTCCATCGCCGGCGATACCTACGAATGGCGTTACGGCAACGCCTGTCACCGCTCTCGCTATGCCTGGCCGCGGCTGGCTCGGCTGAGCGACAGCAGTCTCTCGGTCGGGTCTCGCGCGGATATGTGGGACCCGGAGGTGGATCACCAGCTCCTCGCGTGTTCCGGAGCGCAGACCGAGAACGTGCTGCCCAGCACACCTGCCTTCGTCGGCGAGAAGATCACCAACGCATGGGGTCAAGGAGCCACCGGCCAGTACCGCGAACCGTCCCAGCTCGACCGCGGCTTCCTCGACGAGAACACCACCTTGGTGACGATCTCGATCGGCGGCAACGACGCGAGTTTCGGCCCCATCCTGGAAAAGTGCCTGCTGTCGATCAGCCCGCCGGCCCCGGCCTGCCAGGAGGAACCCCTGGCGCCGGACACCCGGCCGCTCAAGATCGCCGGCCCGGCAGATGTCAGCGCGAAGGTCAAACCATCGGTCGAGACGGTCCTGCGGGCCATCCACCGGCGCGCACCCAACGCGAAGATCGTCTTGATGGGGTACCCGCGGCTCATCTCCGACGGAGGCTCCTGCCTGCGGCAAACGATCATCATCAAAGGCGTCCAGACCCAGCTCGGCCTGTCCACCACCGAGGCGGCCTGGCTCAACGGCTCCGCGGACTACCTCGCCGGTGAGCTGTCCGCGTTGGCCACCTCACTGAGTAGCCAGTTCGGCACCCCCGTCGTCTTCGGGGATCCGCGGCCGGACTTCCAGGGCAAGGCCGCCTGCGGTACGCCGGAAAGTCTGCACGCGGTCATCACAAGTCTGACCGAAGGCGAGAGCGAAGGCTGGCCCTTCAAGAGCTTGGGCGCTTCCCAGCAGTCCTTCCACCCCAACAGGCTCGGCACCCCGCTCTACGCGGCGGCCATGAACCGGGTCATCGACCAACTCGGCCGCTGACCACCCTTCCCTGCAACGAAAGGCAGTACAACACATGTTGAACAACAAGTCTCTCCGGCTGGCGAGCGTCATAGCGGCGGCCGTGCTCTCAGTCGCCGCCCTGATCACCGCACCGCTGTCGGCTCAAGCCGACGACTGGGACAGCCGGCACTGGGTCGAGTACAACGGCGGCACCACAGGCGTGGTCAACATCAACTGGAACTTCGGCGCGACCAGTGTGTACGGCAACCTCTGCGTCCACGACACCATCGCGAACGGAAAAGGCGTCTACGTCCAGCTGAACGGCAACTACCAGGTCAGCGGCCGCGACTACTGGGTCGGAGCCGGCAACTACTACAGCGAAGGCTGCTACAACTTCAACATCCCGATGCCTGACCATGACGGCCGGATTCACGACCTCAACTACGTCTACGTCAACATGGGCAACTACTGGGGCAGCACTGTGGTGTGGCACAACTCGGACAAGATGGTCAACCCGTACGCCGGCGGTTCGACGCCCACCTACACGCTCACCGACACCGCCCCCATCTATCCGACCACCGAGCTCTGCCAGGAGCCGTGGCAGAACCTGACCGAAAACTGCAGCCCCTTCGTGCGGCAACGCGGCGAAAGCGTCATGGTCGACGCACAGCGCCTCGGCAG
Source organism: Kribbella sp. NPDC006257 (assembly GCF_040613535.1). NCBI lineage: Bacteria > Bacillati > Actinomycetota > Actinomycetes > Propionibacteriales > Kribbellaceae > Kribbella > Kribbella sp. NPDC006257. The sequence goes on along the minus strand of NZ_JBEXSJ010000039.1, from coordinate 16,014 downwards.
GACGGTCGGAACCAATCCGTACTGGGTGCACGTGAAATTCTGGCCTGCGGACGGCTGGATGAGGGAAGGCTGGATGCCCAGCTGGTACCTCAACTACGCAAAGAACTTCGTGGACGGTGTCGTCGTCTACACCTGACCTACACTGCCGACCCTGATCTTCACGTCGGCGCAGACCGCAGACGGACGCCGCAGGCCCCAAACCTTGGCGGTTAGCGGTTTCTGAGCGGAAGGACCGCACGGCGTGTATGCCGTGCGGTCCCTCGCTGGTGTCAGGTTACGAGCACAGGAGCCCGAGCACCGTCGCCGTGCCGGGATGCCCCGGGCTCGGCGAGTAGCCGGGATTCACTCGCACGATGGCGATCGCAGTCTTGGGCCCACTGAGGATGTTCCCCTTCTTGACCACCTTCGACGTGACCAGTACTGCGGTGTACTGCGGAAGGGCACTCGACGGCGGCGGGCTGTTCCCCGGCAAGGTACGCCAGGTCCCACCACAGGTCGTCCGCCCAGGCGGGTCGTTGGAGAAGCCCTTGAAGCTGCTCGGGGCAGTCCCGCCACTCAACGAGTTGGCGAGGTACCACGTGTCGCTCCAGAAGGTCGCCGTTGCCCCGACTGCGTCATTGCCGTCACCGATGACGAAGTTGCCGCCCGGTGTCCAGGTGAACACCACGACGGACGCGCTCGTTGTCGATGGCAAGTAATACGCGTCGCCGGCGAACGCGGCCGAAACCGTCGTCGGTCCGCCGGGTTGGTTCACCGATGCGATCGTGCAACCGGCGATACCGCTGGCGTTCGTGATTCCGGAGCAGGATTGCGCGCCGGGTCCCGTGCCGAGAGTGAGTTGGACGGTCCGGCCGGCGACCGGAGTCGGGTCGTCTTCGGTGAGGCGAGCCGACAGAGTTGCCGGATCACCGTTACCGACGAACGCAGGCCCTGTGTAGGTGAGCGTTGTCTGCTCCTTGTTCAGGGTGAACGCGACGCCAGGCGAGGTGGTCGCCTCGTACTGCGCCGAACCCGCGAAGCCTGCCGTTGCGGTGTACGGTCCCGGCACCTGCTGCGGGGTGAATCCACAGGTCGCCACGCCGCTGGCGTTCGTCGCGCCGGTACAGGTGTCGGTACCGAACCCGATCGTGAGGGTTTGGCCCGGCAGGGCTGCCGAGGTGAGCGCGTCCCGCAATGTGCCGCTGACCGTCAGCGGATCGTGGTAATCGCCGCTGGTAGGCCCGGTGTACGCCGCTGTGGTCGGATGCCGCTGCCAAGTCACCGTTACCGGGGTGGTCTCACCGGCATCCTGGGTTGTGTCCTCGTCGAGATCCGCCCAGATGGTCACGGTGTCCGAACCTGCGGTGCCGTTGGAGTACGAGAAGGTCGCCTGACCGGCCGCGTTCGTCGTACCGGTTCCGGTCGTGGTCGAGGGCGTGCCGCTGCTGGCCACCGTGAAGCGAACCGGGATGAACTGTTCGTTCTCTCCGTGCGCACCGGTGACCGTCGCAGTCACGGTGGTGGTCTGACCCCACGCGAGCGGGTTCGGGCTTGCAGCGCCCGCAATGGTTGTGGGTGGCGAGAAGTCGACCCGCGCGCTCCAAGCGTCGGTGGAACCGCCCACTCCAGCCCGGCCGTCACCCCAGGACGGGTGTACGACGTTGTCCGGGCCGACGTCCACTGCCAAATAGTCGCCGAGGAAGCCGGTCGCCTCAGGCGTCGGCTGCGAGTTCACCTGCACCGCTGTGAAGGCAGGGGTCGCGGCCACAGCGCCGTACGACACGAAGACGTTGTAGTTGTTGGTCTCGTCGTCGTTGCTGTAATAGGCGACGTGCACCCGGCCCTGTGCCACGTCGACCCACGGCATGAACTGACCGTCCGGGTCTGCCTCCACGTCCACGTCAGCGGGCGCCGTCCACCCGCCGTTGTCGATCGCGGACGAGATGAGGATGTCGGCGTCACCGCCGTCAGCGTCGGTGTAGTCGGCCCAGACGACGAAAGCCCGGCCGGTTGCCGCGTCGACGTCGATGCTGGCGAACGACCGTGTCCGGAAGCCGGTCGCGATCGCCGGGTTCACGTTGTCCAGGGTCGCGACCTGGACCGGCGCGCCGAAGTTCTGCCCGTCATCCGTCGATCGCGCCACCCATACTGACGAGTCGGCGCCGTCTCCGATTCCGTTGCAGAACGTGGTCCAGGCGACGTACAGGTCGCCGCTGTTGGCCTCCTGAGCAAGTTCTGCACCGTGGTTGAGGCAGCCGTCCTGCGCTGCGGCGGTCGACAGCACCAGAGGTGCCGAGAAGGCGAAGCCGTCGCCCGCTCCGTTGAGATCGCGGGAGAACACGACCTCGTTGTCGTTCGTGCCGCCGAACGGCGTCCAGGCCACATAGACGTTGTCGTTGCTGGCCCGGTCGACCAGGATGAATTCCTTGTCGTTGCAGATGGTCGTGCCACCGGCCGCGATGACACCGTTGGCCGGATCGGTCCAGTTGGTGCCGTCATCGGTCGATGAGGTGACGAACAGCGTGCAGGGATCCTCGCTGTCGCGGTGCGCCAGCGCCGAATAGTAGATCCGCCCACCGGCGCCGAAATCGACCGCCGGGTCGCTCATCAGCAGGCCGTCACCGTCGCCACCGACGTCGGTCACGGTCAGCGTGCCGAAGGGCAGGTTGCCGCTGGTCCAGTTGCGTCCCCCGTCGGTGGACGTATACCACTCCTGGCTGTTGCCACCGCCACGCTCGTTCGCGCCGGCCGCCAGATGATTGGCGTTATTCGGATCGACGGCGATATGCAACTCGCGCTCGTTCGAGGCGAGATTGGCCATCGACACGTCTCGGATGACCGGTGTGCTCACATGGTTTGCCGCCGCCGGCCCGGCGCTCACGCCGAGCCAGGTCAGTGGAATCAGGCTGCAGGCGACTGTCGCCCGCACTAGTCGGTGTTTCACAGTTCCCCCCACTTGTTGGTGTCAACAACTCTTTGATCGCATCGCCAACCGTCCGTCGACTACTTGTGACGGAAGCGCCAGCCCACGCCCGGACCGCCAGCCTCCGGTCTGGTCGCGGAACCACAACTTGTCGTCGCCAGTACGGTCAGTGATGCGTGGCGTCCGATCGACCTCGTCTCCCTCGCGCGTGCTCAGAGCGACGGTGTCAGCCGACTCGAACAGGCGGCCATCTGGGAACAGCCGAGCCGCGCCTCCCGACGGGATCGCGGTGCCGATCGCAATACGTGCGGAAATACCCGTCGATTCGGATCGCACGGTCCAGCAGGCGAGGTCCGCCGCCTTGCTGGTGCCGTTGAAAAGCAGCACATATTGCCCGCCAGGAGAGCGATCCTCAGAGGCGACCTCCACCGCGACGATACGGACTAGACCATCCGGGCGAGGGGTGGCCTGACTCGCCGGCTGCGATGCCTCAGGCGAGGACGGAGAACGTGATGGGCTGATGGCTACCCGCGACGAACTTGCCGTCGGCAAGCTTGTTGGAGACGTGCCGGGGGCCGGCGTCGGCCCATGTCGGCCCGCGTCATCGCTACACCCAGGCAACACGAGCAACGCGCCGCCGGCGAGCAGGAACGCAACAGCAAATCCCCGTACAGCCATAGCCCAGCCCCTAGCCCGAGCGCTGCCGCACCGTCCGCGCGGTCCCCCGACACGGGCCCTAGAACCGAAGGTAAACCCCACTTGAGGACCCGGCAATAGCTCGACCGTTGCCCTGCCTCCCCTACGCAGCCCCACCCTGGGCGCGATAGAAGCCTCTCGGGTACACCTCAGGTAGAAGGTGGAGTCGTGGGCCGGTGAACGCTCTTCACCAAGGGCCCCGATGCCTATCGAGGCCGGCCGGGCGGAACGGCAGGTGGGCGAGGAGAGCCGGCAGTCGCTGCTGGACGGCTCGAAGCACGACGGCCAAGACATTGATCTGTCGGACCATCGCGTCGGGACCGCTGAGCTCGCGTAGTCAGGCCAGCCTGCTCTGCCGGGTTCAGTCCGACGGGAAGTTGCCGTTGCCGTCGCCTCGGATGAACTGGCCCCACCCGTTGTCGGTGATTTCGTGCAGCCGGGCTGGGCGGCTCGGAGCAGCGTCGTCGGGTCGAGGAGCGCGGACCTGGCCGAGGTCGAATGGGGTGTCGTAGATGCGTCCACAGTGCTTGCACTCGAGGACGAGTTGATCGTCCACGATCGCGATCAGCAGCACCCGATCATCGAAAGAGCACGAGTACGCGGCCGGATAGTAGCCCGCCGGACGGTTGCTGTGGGCATCGTCTGTTCCCGGCGAGAGCTCGCGGCGCGGCTCGTGTTCGATTTTGATGGTCCGGCAGATCACGTCGTACCTGCCGTGCTCGTCGAACGAAATCCGAAAATGCCGCAGGTCTTCATCGAACCCCTGCTCCACCAGAGCCCTCACCCGCTCCGACCCCTCGAGCTCGCCCAACTCGAGGCCGAAGTCCTCCGGTACGCCGCTTTCCTGCACATCCCAATATCTCCAGCGGTACTCCACGACATCGTCGAAGACCACCTTGGTACGGCGGGCGACCCAGCCCTCACGGACCGGCTCGGTGGCCCACCACAACTCCATCGTCCCGAAGGCATCACCACGATTGGTGACCACCAAAACCGGCTCAGCGTCCCACCGCGTCCACAGGTAGTCACCGGGAAGAACACGGTATGCCACAGCCTGGCTCCTTACGGTATCTGAATTTCGAACGGGGAGTCGGGTGTCCAGCCGCTTTCGCCAGCATCCAGCTGGCGCTGGAGATCCCCTACCGCTGGTCTGCTCCGCGGCTGATCTACGTCAACAGCATGTCCGATCCGTTCCATGGTCGGCTCGAGCCGACGTCATCCGCGACGCTTTCCGCGTCGTGGAGGAGACGCCCCGTCAGTGTCGACTAGATCTCCATCGTTCCCCGGGCTCGCACGGTTTGTTGCCTGACTCCAACGTCGGCCCTTCGACAGTGACCATCTCCTTCGAGGCGCGGTGAGGTGCCGGCGATTATCCGATGGCTTTGTGAGCCGCCGTACTCGGTGCCGCAGCCCTGGGTCGGGCGATGTCTCGGCCCAGCCAGATGGCTACTGCTGGACCCAACAACGCTCCGCTGGTGAGGCCCAGAACGTTGTAGGCGGTGTCAAGGCGAAGGACGGCGGTAAAGGCGACGCCCACCAGGGCTACAGCCTCCGCGTAGGCGAGGATGCCGAGGCGGGAAGACAGTGCATCGTCGAGTCGGCACAATCGCCCGACGCAGCCCAGGCCCAGCGCTAGCACAACGAGTCCGGCGTACTGCGGGAAAGTCGTGACCTCGTGGATCGCCTCGGCGGAGCGTCCGACTGCGATCATGTTCTCGGGAGGCGTCGCCTCCCAGTCACTGTGTCGCCAGTAGCTGGTCAGCGCGAGGTAGATCAGATCGGTCACCGCGACCAGGACGCCACCGACCACGAAGAACAGCATGAGCAGCTGTGCCTCCGGCCGTCGGGGACCGACCATGTTCACCAACGTCACCGCCAGCACCATCAGGGCCAGGAACGCGATCGGGCCGAGAGTGTCGCGAACAGCTATGTCCCACAGGATCGAATGCTGGTGCTCGAAGTAGGAGACGTAATAGTCCGCCAGGTCTCGCGCTGCCCCGGCCGAGGTCTGCGTGTACGTCGGGCCCTCACCGAGCAAACCGCCGGCGGCCACAAGAAACAGCACCGTCTGACCGAAGATGCCGAACGCCGCGACAACGCTGGCAAACCTACCGATCCCGGCCCAACTCCACGCCCGGGCAGGACCGACGGAATCACCACCGGCGTTCGAATTGGCTGCCATCTCGACCCCGCTTTCTTGGTTCTTACCGGGCGACAATGAGCAAAGTCGGCTCGGGGTGAGAACCCGGCGACCGCTGAGGCCACGGTAAAGCCGCCCATGCCGATCAGGAAAGCCTGCTTTGGCCGAACTTGCCGCCTAGTGCCCCATGTCGTCCGACAAGGGCGGTTGCCGGAGAACGCTAGTTATTGGTGCGATGGATTCCCCAGTCGACGTTGCCCTCGTGTTCGGGTGTGTTGGTCACCTGGGTGACGCCGGTACCGTTTGCGCGAGCGGTGTAGATGTCGTCCTGGCCCAGAGTCGGGTCCCACAGGCTGAAGGCGATGTGACCGCCGTCGGGAGACCACACCGGCTCGAAGGCGAACGCGCCGCGTTTCACGTCGAGGTCGATCTTCTTCATTCCGGTGCCGTCGGGGTGGACCTTCCACAAGCGCCCGCGATAGTCATTGAACAGGATCCAATTCCCATCGGGTGACCAGCTGCCGCCATTGCGCACCGCTCCCCATGCCGTGATCTGGCGGATTTGGGCGCCGTCACTGTCGATTACGAAAAGAGCTGACTCACCGCCTTCGCCGCCCTGATCGCGGAACAACACGATGTGCTTTCCGTTAGGTGAGTAGTCCATCACCAGGTCCGTTCCGCCCTGGTACGGATTGGTAGTCAGTCGACGCAGACCTCGTCCGTCGCTTGAACGGACGGTGAAGACGCCAGAGTGGAACGACTCGTCGGCCAGATTCCACACCTCGCAGGCCAGCAGTTCGGCATCTGGCGACCACACGTTGCACCCGGCAACGAGGTCGGGGGCAGGACGCGGCAGGATCCGGAACCCGGCGCCGTCGGCGTCCTGGATCGCCGTACCCGTGCCGCCGGTCTCGGTGTTCATGGCCGGATAGGCCAACTGCAGGCCGTCAGGTGACCAGCGGGCGCAGCATCCCTGGCCGTAAGCCGGCGTCAGCTCCCGGACCCCTCCCCCATCGGGATCGGCGATGAAGATCTCGCTGTCACCGCGATCGAAGACGAGTTGACCGTTGGCGGGGTTACGGGCGGCGATCGCCGTACTGGACAAGCTGATACTGGCGGCTAGGAGCGCGGCGGTGGCAAGCAGCGCCGGTGCGATTCGGTTCATGGTGACGTCTCCGGTGGTGGGCTTGGATGACGCTCATCGTCCAGCGCCTCTCGGAGCCACGCCTCCGTGCTGTCACTGAGTCGGCGTGATCTGGAGCCTCGCGACGAGGTGGGTGCGAGCCCCGGCCGAATTCTCGAAGCACAGGTCGCCGGAGAGCGCGTCGACGCGGTCCACGGTGTCACCGAGGGACGACTGCCTCAGCTCGCCGTCGATGTCGAGGCAGATCAGGAGACAGCCCCCTTCAAGGCTCAGGCGCGCATCGACCGGCCACACTGCCGAGGCTCGGGCGACGAGCAGGTAGGCGGTCGTCTCGACAAGCCGGGGAAGCCGGTGGTCAGGCGCCTCGAGAAGCCGCAGCGGTGCTGACTCCGTGAGGGACGTCAGCGCTGCGCGTAGGCCTTGTTCGAGAAGCACGACGGGGAAGATTCCCCGGCCGAGCGTTCGCAGCTCGTCGAGTGCCTGTTGGACCGAGCCGAGTGCACCGACCAGCCGCTGCGAATCAGGGCCGGTGCGGCGTGCGAGGAGACTCATTGCGAAGGAAAGGCCGACCAGCCGTTGCTGGGCACCGTCGTGCAGGTCGCGCTCGAGCCGCCGGCGTTCCTCGTCGCCGGCGTCGATCAGGCGGAGGCGGGACGCACGCAGACTCGCAAGCAGAGCCAGCGATCTTGCTCGCAGCCCTTCGCTTTCGAGTGCGAGGTGGCCGGCATCCACCAACTCACGTGCCAGTACCGGGTCGTCGAGTAGACCTGGGCGGTGCACCACGACCGCGAGTTCGCGCCCGGCGTACGTGAGCGGCGTACAGCGGGCTGGGTCGGAGGGCCGCTCCAGCGGTGTGCCGTCCGGATCGACGTAACCACCGTCGTTCGTCTGGTACGCCAGCCGGAGCTGTGCGTCGCCGACGCGGCGCGCGAGCTCTGCCTGAACACCGCCGATCCGGTTACCCGTCTCCAGGTCGAGCACGAGGCGGGCGAGCGCGGCGCGTGTGCGTCGCGCGCGAACCATTTCGGTTGCGACGCCGACTGCGAGTACGAGGAGCGCGACGGCCTGCAGCTGCCACAGCGCACGCTCAACGGAGGTATATCCGCCGTACCCGGTATCGCGGTTCATCCACAGTCCGATTGCGGACGCCGCCAGGTAGGCGGCGCCACCGACGGCACAGACCGCGCTCTGGCGCCTTCTAAGGGCGCTGACATGCCTAAGCCGGACTGCGACCAGAGCCACCGTCACGATGGTCCATGTCAGGAGCGAGGCCAGGCCGGCTCGAGCGATCCACTCGGACACGCGGGCCTCAGGATGCAGCAACAAGAGATTGGCCGGGCAGTCGCCGCAGCCCTCGCCGACCGGATCGAAGAACAGTGCAGGTCCCAGCCCGAGGACGGCCACCGCGACGTAACCGGTGGCAACCAGTACGCGCAGGTGCCGAGCAGACGAGGTGGCCAGTAGGACGTGGCCCATAACGGCCGGGCCGAGGTGCGCCAGGACGAGCCCTAGCGTGAAGGTCGCGGCCCACCTGTTTGTCGGGTGCTGCCAGGACATGGCGAACCAGGCAACGGAAGCCGCTGCCGCCAGGCGCGCCGGAACAACCGGAGAGTGCCAGGCGAAGACCGCGGCGGCCAGCAGCGCGAAGCCGGCCACCGCGAACAGCAACAGGTCGCGGTGGCCTTCCGCGGCGAACGCATACCCGACAGCCCCAGCAGCGAGCCAGGTCGAGTAGGCCCCCAGCGCGGCTCCGCACCACGCAACGGCGAGCCGAACCGGCATGAGCGCATTGTTCCGCTGGAGTTGTCGAGGTGTCACGCTTTAAGCGCTCAGTGCCTGCACGGATCCGTCCCGGCGGGGCTGTCCCTAGCGTCGGTGGCGACGAGAGGAGATGACCATGCCCAAGTATGTCCTCGGTCTCGCAGCCACACTCGGCCTCCTGGCCGGCAGTTGTTCCGAGGCACCAGATCGTGCCGCCGGTAATGCCCACCAGGATCCGACGGTGCTGACGCTAGGCCACACCAACCGCGGCGGACCTTTTGACCAGCTCCTTCAGTGGGCCGAAGAGGTCGAGCGCCTGTCGGACGGCGCGCTGAGGATCAAGTTCGAGAACGCCTGGCGCGCCGACCCGAAGAGTGAGCAGACGTTGCTGACCGAGATTCGCGCTGGCAGGTACGACCTCGGTTCGGTCAGTGCCAGGGTGTTCGACCAGGTGGGATACCGCGGGTTCGAGGCGCTGTCGGCTCCGCTGCTCGTGGACAGCTACGAGCTCCAGACAGCTGTCTTCAAGCGCGGCATCCCGCGGGACATGTTGTCCGGCGTCTCTTCGATCGGCCTTGCCGGTGCCGCCGTCCTGCCGGGCGTCCTGCATCGTGTCGCCGGCAGCGACTTCGCCCCGACTTCGCCGCGGCTGCTCGCCGGAAAGGTGGTCGGTACACCGGACTCGCGGGTGGGCGAGGCGACGATCAGCGCCTTGAAGGCGAGGGCGCAAGGCCTCTTCAGTTCCGGCGACGTGAGCACGTACGACGCGATCACGGCCCAGCCGGCAGCGGTATCGGGCAACGGCTGGCAAGATCGGTTCCGGCACCTGGCGGGCAACATCGTGCTGTGGCCGCGCCCGCTCGTGATCGTGCTGGGGAACAAGGCCGCAGCCTTACTCGACGCTCGCCAACGCGAAATGCTCACCCGTGCTGGTGAGCATCTGTGGCCGTCTGCCATACAGGCCGCCCGCGAAGACGACAAGGTGGCGGTGCGGATCCTGTGCAGCGCCGGGGTGGTCCTGGACTATGGGTCCGGACCGGATCTTGCCGCGCTGAGAGCGGCACTTCAGCCGGTGTACGACGCGATCGCGCGTGATCCACAGAGCAAGACGTGGCTAGGCCAGATCGAGGCACTGAAGGTCGAGACCGCGGCGGCGACCGACGTTCTGGCCTGCCCCGGCAAGGCCGCGCCGGCGGCGACTGCGCACGACGGCATCCCAGCGGCAACCTACGAACGAACCGTGACCCTTGCGGAACTGAAAACTCATCCCCTGTACCAGGACTGGTGGCCGGCAGGAAGGAGCACCCTCACCTTCAAGGACGGCGTGATGACCCAGGTAAATCCCGTAGGCAATCTCCAGACCCACACGTACACGCTCTACCGAGGGCGCATCAAGGCCGAGACCAGCGGCCCGGTCGACTTCGTCGCGAGCTACCGGATCGACGGGGAAAAGCTCTACCTGACCGACTTCTCGTGGCCTGACTGTACTGATTGCGGTACCGACGAGGCCGCGTACGGCACGACCGACACCAAGCCGTGGATCAGGGTGCGGTGACCGCCCTCGCCGCCGTCGACCTGGCCATCGGGATCGTCCTCTTGGCCACCGGCGGCGCCGCGTGGTGGCGGCGTGCCGACAGCCGGGTCGGTCCGCTGCTGGTGCTCACCGGCGTGGCTTGGTTCGCCGGCTACCTGTCCTCTGAGCTCGCGTTCCTTCACCGAGGGCCGCTGGTTCAGGTGCTGCTGTCGTACCCCACCGGTCGCGTACGAGGATGGCTCGCACGCGGAACGGTGCTCCTCGCGTACGCTGCTGCGCTCACGGACGCGTTCCACGCATCACCCTTCCTCCAGATCGGCTTAGCCGGTCTCGTCGCTATCTCTGCAATGCGCGTCTTTGGCGCCGCTCGCAGAGCAGCACGGGCCGCGGCACGGCCCGCCCTCCTTGTGGCTTTCGCCTTCATGGGCGTTCTGGTGGTGGGCGGGCTGAACCAGGCGGCCGGCTGGCGGTTCGACACCGTTGTGCTGTTGGTGTACGACGCCGTGGTGGCCCTCGTCGCCGTTGTCCTCATGACAGACCTGTTTCGCGGCCGCTGGACGCAGGCAGCGTTGGCCGACCTCGTGACTACCGTCGGCCAGGACGTGGGGACCGGACTCGAGGCCGGGCTGCGCCATGCGCTGGGTGACGACAGCCTGCGCGTCGGCTACTGGGACGACGAGCGCCGTACCTATCTGGATGAAACTGGTTCGGTTGTGGCCGGCTCCGAAGCGGACCGGGCGGTGACGGTGATTGACGACAACGGGCCGCTTGCCAAGCTGTTCCACGACCCCGAGTTGCTGCGCGACCCCGCCTGGGTCGAGGGCGCCGTATCCGTCATACGGCTGGCGATCCGCAACGCCCGGATGCACGCGGAGATCGAGTCCGCCCTCGACGAGCTCCGCGACTCGCGGCGTCGCATCATCGCCGCGGGAGAGGACCAGCAGCGCGGAGTGCTCGACGTACTGGCCGCCGGGCCGCTCAACCAATTGACCAAGGCCGAGCACCTTGTCGCGGCATGCGATGAGTTGGACGGCGAACGCAACCGTCTCCTCACCGAGCTGACCGCCGTCCGCGCAGACCTGGACTCGCTCGTGCGCGGCATCCTTCCACCAGCACTCGCGGCCGGCGGTCTACCTGTGGCGCTGCGCCACCTGGCGGATCGATCCGCTACCCCGGTCCACGTGACAGTACGAGCCCAACGGCTTCCCAGCGAGACCGAGGCGGCGATCTACTTCTGCTGCGCCGAAGCACTCACCAACATCGGCCGGCACGCCCGGGCAACCAAAGCGACCGTCGAGGTCACCTCGGATCGAGACAGCGTGCAGCTCATAGTGGAGGACGACGGTGTGGGCGGCGCGGACCCTTCCGGTTCCGGACTGCGCGGCCTGGCGGACCGCGTCGAGGTCTTGGATGGCACCTTGCGGTTCGACTCACCCCTGGAAGGCGGCACCAGGCTCACAGTGCGGATCCCACTGCATGGAAAGGACCCATCGTGAAGGTTGTCATCGCCGACGACTCGATGCTGATCCGTGAGGGCCTGATCCGCCTCCTCGCCGAGGCCGGCGTCGAGGTCGCCGGAACAGCCGAGGACGCAGAGGGACTCCTGCGTGAGGTCGCCTTGTCTGCACCCGACGCGGCAATCGTGGACATCAAGATGCCGCCGACCCATAGCGACGAGGGACTGACCGCGGCTCGGCGGATCCGCACCTCCCACCCTCAGGTGTGCGTCCTCGTTCTCTCGCAGTACCTTGAGTCCAACTATGCCCACCGACTCCTCGCCGAGGCGCCCGGGCGGGTCGGCTACCTCCTCAAAGACCGCGTGCGGGACGTCGCGGTACTACGTGACGCGCTCGACCGGCTAGCCGCCGGCGAATGCGTGATCGACCCGGCGATCGTCGCCCGGCTGATGACCAAGCGCCGTGATGCCAACCCACTGGACTCGCTGAGCGAGCGGGAGCGGGAGGTGCTCGCACTCCTCGCCGAAGGGCGAAGCAACCGCGCAATCGCCGAACGGCTCGGCCTGAGCACCCGCACCTTGGAGACCCATGTCCGGCAGGTGTTCCTGAAACTCGGCCTCCTCGAGTCAGCCGAAGACCATCGACGCGTCCTCGCCGTACTCACCTACCTACGCACTGACCGCTCCTCACTTGGTTGGCGGACCCGCGACAAGGATGGCCCCACGCCCGGAGAGTGACCGAACCGCATGCTCTGACCAGCGTCGAGCGGAGTCGACAAGCGACAACCGCACCCCAACGTCGCTGAATGCTGGGGTTGACGGCTCGCGGCTACCGCGATGCGCCCGTCGTCGGCTGGGTGGCCCCGGCTCGGGCAGGTGACGGTCGATCCGGCGCAGGAGCCGCCCCACGACCGGCCACTCGGGCCAGCCCCGGCTAATCACCCGCTGCCCGGCCTACCGTGGATGCACCCGACCGAAGCGCGTGGCTCATGGGTGAGAGCAGCACCAGGATCGTTCGCCTTCGGGCGGATCTCGGCCGGTTCAGTAGTTGGAGCGTTCAGGGTCAGGGAACGGCTAGCTGGGTACCTCGGGGGCATGAACCAGATAGCGGGACTGGACCACGTCATCATCGGAGTGTCTGACTGGGAACGGTCGACCCGGTTTTACAGGGATGTGCTGGACGCAGAAGTGATTGAGCTGGGAGGCGGTCGGGTGGCCTACCGGTTCGGTAGTACACAACTCAACGTCCATGGCCCCGGAGTCGATTTGTCCAAGAATGTGGCTCGCCTGCCGGTTCGCCCGGGGAACACTGACTTGTGCCTGCGTTGGAACGGGTCGGTTGCCGAAGCGATCCAGTTTCTCGAGGATCGAGGCGTGGAGGTGGAAACCGGCCCGGTTGAACGTCCGGGTGGATCAGGCTTGGGAATCAGTGTGTACTTCCGAGACCCCGACGGCAGCTTGCTGGAGCTCATCGTCTATGAACGGTAAATGCGGCCGGGTGCGTTTGATGACACGGAACGTCTGGGGTCGATTCGGTGCCAACTGGCCGAAGCGAGAGGACGCGATCGTCTCAGCCATCGAAGCACTCGAGCCCGACGTGATCGCCCTACAGGAGGTCTGGTCAACCTCGCAGCTCACTCAGGCCGACGTGCTTGGTGCCCGCCTTGGGCTGGACACAACTTTCGCGAAGTCGCGTATGCCACAAGATGAGGACCCAGAAGTCGAGCTGGGCCTGGCGGTGATGAGCCGTTGGCCTTTGTCGGCTGTCCACCAGCACCGCATCGGGGGCGAAACGATCGCCCTGCACGCCGAGTTGGCACTGCCCGGCCACCAGGTCCACTTTCTGACGACTTGTTTGGACTGGGAAGAAGATCACGACGACGAACGGATGGCTCAGGCGGAGGCGCTGGGTGAACTGGTCGGCCAGCTGCGATCGGACGACCACCTGGTGGTGCTTGCTGGGGACCTGAATGCTCCTCCGGACCGGCCCGAGATCGGTGTCCTGAAGGCGGTGATGACCGACTGCTGGTCGGGTGAGTCCGACGCCGGCCATACCTACAGCTCCGGGAACCCCTACCTTGGCCACGGCGAGTGGATCGAAGACCATCGGATCGACTACATCCTCGCCGCTCATCGCGACCCTCACCGCTTCGAGGTTCTGGGAGCGGGACTGACAGGCCGGGCCGACAGCTCGGATCTGACACCTTCCGACCACTACGCCGTTTTCGCAGACCTGACCGTCGAATAGCCTGCAAACTGCTTACGGGGCGACGTGTATTGAGGTCTCACCTAGACCGGCGATGGCGGCGGTGACGCGGTGACCGGGTTGGATCGAGCGGTGGATCAGTGAACCTCCGATGACACGGTCTCCCGCCCGGAGTTGCTCGCCGAGCCCGCCGAGTAGCCGTGCCATCGCCCAGACTGTGTAGGTCGGATCGAGCTCGACCAGGGGCTCGAACTTGGCCCGCCCATCAACCTCAAGCCTTGCCCGTACAGAAGCGACGCTGGCGAGCTTCTGAAGGGGACCGAAGCTGACCGCGCGATGAAAGACATTCGAGATGATGGTGTCGGCAGTAGGGGCCTGCTCGTCGACGTCCACGATCTCCAGTGCCACGGCGAGGCGAGCGATTGCTTCCAAGGCCATGGCGGGACTGGTATCAGGCGGTAGATCGTGAGCGATTTCCACGGCAAGTTCAACCTCGGCGCACAGATCGACCGTCGGGCCGGCGATCATCGGCGTTGATCCGGCGATAACTGTCTCGCTTGTCAGATACCCGAAGATGCGACCGCCGGCCCCCTCCGAGGTAGTCACACCCGGCATGTCCGCGGCGATCTTCCAGCCCACAGAGGTGGCACCGTCCAGCAATCTGCGCTTACGGACCTGCAGCTGTCTTTCGAGCGCGCGCTTGACCGATGCCGAAAATCGGACGGGACCATCGCCATATCCACCAGCTACTGCCGCCACCTACCGCCTCCAAATCAGTACAGTGCGTAGTCTGCTGCCACCCCGGTTGCCCTCTCTGTGCGGCGTGGGGTGGAAAGTCAGCGGAGGTTTTCGCCGACCGGTTTGAGGGGGTCGTGGCCGATTGACATCAGCTTGTGGCGCCAGGCCGCTTGTCCGGCCGTCGGTTCCAGCTCCTCGCCCCGCTCCCGGCGTACCCTCCGGACCACCCGCCGCATCAGCTCGATGTCCTCGTCGGCCAGGTCCGACCGGCGCTTCCCGAGAATCCGCACCACCTGATCACCCAAGTCGTGTCCGGTGTCGCCACGCAACGGTTCCACCGACCGCCCCGCCGAGCCGGTCCGCAGCCAGTCCTCCAACTCCCGCGAAGTCATGTTCACCAGTTCGTGAAACTCGTTCCACAAGTCATCCTCGATTAGGTTCTTGGCCATCAGTGCGCTTCCTCCCTTCTTCTGTCTTCAGCTCTGACGCCTGTACCCAGACATCCGAACTCCACCCGCTAGACGACATCACCCACGCGAGTCTGTTCAGGGGCTTGCGTTCGACTGCCAGGCGCGGCTGCGGGAGGTACGGCCGACGTGGAAGTGGCGGCGGTAGTGCTGCTCGGCCGCGGTCAGTGCGGACTCACCGATCCGGGCGACCGGATGGACGTCGACGACGAGTGGCTCGTGATCCGGGCCACGGCCAACCATCCGGCCGGTCAGCAGCCAGGGAAAACGCTCGGGTTCGTCGCCGAGTTCGGCGTACAGGCAGACCCGGCGGGCGATCCAGTCGGCAACCGACCGCGGCCACCAGGGTTCCGGGCTGATCGTCGTCGCGGACAGCCCCGGCAGCCGGACCTCCCCCTCGTAGTCGATGCTCGGCCCGGCTTCGGCATCCGGCGCGGGACCGGCCGAGTGCCTCAGGTACATCCCCGGGCGTTCCTCGACCAGGCGCACCAGTTCTTCGAAGTCATCGACCACCGGTAGCTCTTCGTTCTCGGTGGCGGGCGGCCGCGGTGATCTCAATGGTTTCACCTCTCTTCAATACGCCGAAGGTCCTGTCATGACGGACTTTCATGCCGTTGGGTACCCCGAGCGCAGCGTGTCATTCAGGCCGGCCACGCTTTTGCCGGACCGTTGAGGTGGAGACTGGGATATCGGTCGGTAGTCAGCCGGCCTTGTACGAGGCGGTGACGCGAGTGGAGCAGAAGGAACTGATCGCGGTGGTGAGCGAGGTGGCTGCCTCGTTCAGGTTGCCGATGGACCTGGACGAGGCACTGGAGCGGATCACCAGCAGCGCGGTCGACACGATTCCAGGAATCGACCACGCGAGTCTGTCGGTCACAACTAAGGCCGGCAAGATCCAGACCCTGGCACCCACCGACCCGGTCGCTACCCGAGCCGATCAACTGCAGTACGACCTGCGCGAAGGGCCCTG
>NZ_JBEXSJ010000038.1:0-86171 GCF_040613535.1 Kribbella sp. NPDC006257 | reverse complement strand
GTGGCGCGGGCAGGCTGTGCGGATTATCCGGCCGACGCTGGGTCAGCTGTTCAAGCTGTTCGCGCCGACCGGGCAGTTCCCGGACTTCCTCACGCCCGAGGTCGGCGCGCCGGGGCTGGACGCGGCGATCGACGTACTGATGGATGCGCCGGTAGAGCTCATCCAGGACGAGCTCGGGCCGTGGATACCGCAGCCGGATCGGTTCATGCAGGGCCTGCTGGCCGGCCGGGCGGGGGCACGGCGCGCGCTCGGCAACGCCGTACGGGCGTTTCATTCCGAGGTCCTTGCGCCTGCTGCCGCTGAGCTGGAGCAGCATCACGGCGCCGACCTCGCGATCAGGTCGCGGTCCCTGCTGCATGGTGGGCTCGACCAGTTGCTCGGGACGCTGCACCCCGACATCAGTTGGTCCGGGCAGACGCTGACGACGTACGGATCGGACTGCTCGCCTGTGTACGACACGCAGCTGAACGGCCGCGGCATCCAGCTCTACCCGTCACCCCTCACGACCGAATGCCTGCTCCTCGACCTGCCGCATCGCCGCCCGGTCCTCGTCTATCCCTGCGCCGAACTCCCCCTTGCGGATCTCGACGACACCACGGACGCCCTGGCCGACCTGCTGGGCCGCACCCGAGCCGCCGTACTCCGAACCCTCACCGCGTCCGCCAGCACCACCCAGCTGGCCCGCCGCACCGGCATCTCCCTCGCCTCAGCCAGCGAACACGCCCGCGTACTACGCAACGCCGGCCTCATCACCACCCACCGAACAGCCGGCACCGCCCACCACTCCCTCACCCCCACCGCCCACCGCCTCCTCACCACTCCCACCGCAATCCACCTCACCAACCGCCTAGGCAAGGCATGACCTCCAGCCGCGAGCCAAAGCCGCGATGAGAACCCTCCGCTGGCTGTTCCTTGTCGGACCGTGCCGTCTCTACCTGTACGGCGAAGCCTCGCTGAGGCCGAGCCGTCTTCACACGCGCGTCCGTCCGAGGAGCTCGGCTGGCGGCGTCGAGGTCGCGATCCGCTCGTTCCTGCTTCCCTGGCAGGCTTCTTCGCCCTGATGGCGATCTTCTTCCTCGGCCCACTCCGACATCACCTTCGACCGCACCCTGACCCTCACCTCCACCACCCTCGCCGCCATCAGCGTCCTCGCCTACCTGCTAGGCCGAAACGCCGTCCAGCCCCAGAAACTGGGGC
Organism: Kribbella sp. NPDC006257; assembly: GCF_040613535.1. Taxonomy (NCBI): domain Bacteria; kingdom Bacillati; phylum Actinomycetota; class Actinomycetes; order Propionibacteriales; family Kribbellaceae; genus Kribbella; species Kribbella sp. NPDC006257. Next base: position 84,974 of record NZ_JBEXSJ010000038.1, on the reverse strand, counting down.
ATCCCGGGGCAGATCGATCTGCCCCAGGAAAATGAGGGACAGTTGGTGATCCGGGTCGTATAGTTGGCGATGCGCGGGACAGAATAGTCCCCCGAAGTGGACCCGGCAGCCTACCGGACGGTGGGCGAGCCGGGTCTCGCGTTTCATGTCGGTCGCAGCTGGCAGTACGGCGACACGCGCCGCCGCCAATCGCCGCCCTTCATCCAGGACCAGGCGACCGCATCCGGAATCCACAAGAGCGGATCTGCCGCTGTCGGGCGCCGACATCGTGCCGTTGTGTCTGATAGAGGTCCACCAGCAGGTGGAATGCGCTGATCGTGGCCAGGATCTTCTTTCGTCGGGCATCACTTTCGTTGTTGAAGTGCAAGTGTTCCTGGCCTGGTAGGAGAAGGGCTCGGAGGGCTTTGCGGTTGACGTTGAGGTCGCCTGCAGGGCAGCGCGCGGCGGCCATCAGGAGACCCTTTGCTTTGGTCTCGTCGACGAAGACGTGGATTGGCATGCGTGGATCCCCCAGGCGAACGGACTGCAAAGGTCGACCGTTGCCTGAGGGAAGCCTTGTGGCGTTGGGGATTTGAGGGGCAGGGCGGGGCAGTTGCAAATGCCCGGCGGGCACCGGGAAGGCCCGGCGCCCGCCGTTTTGTCGGAGGGTTAGTTGCGGGTGATGGTGAAAGTGGTGGTGGTGTTGCGGATGTCGGTGGCGTTGTTGGTGAGGGTCAGGTTGGTGAAGGTGACGTTGCCTACGGCGGGGCCCTGGTTGGGTTCGGGGAGTTCGTTGGCCCAGATGCCGAAGCCGGACTTGGCGTCGAAGGCGTCGCCGCTCTTCTGGGCGCCGGAGATGGTGACGTTGGTCAGGATCGTGTCGGCGACCGGGAACTGCGGTTGCCCGCCGACGTAGTTGGTCTGGAACATGATCCCGGAGTACGTCGGATCGACGATGTCCACATCAGAGACTCTGATGCCCTGGAAGATCTTCGAAGCGGAGAAGATCCAGATTCCCGGGAACGTCTGGTTGCCCCAGAAGTGCCCGCCGGATCGCACCACGGAGATGTTCTGGAACTGCGTCGGCGGGGTCGCGCCGAAGCCGTTCATCGGGATGCCGAAGTCGAGCGAGCTGATCGTGATCCCGGAGTACACCAGCATGTCCGCGACGTACAGGTTGCGGAAGATGTTGTTGGTGCCGCCGTAGACCGCGAAGCCGGCCGCCCGCCAGGTCAGCGTCGCCGAGAGGTTCTCGAAGACGTTGTCCCGGACCTCGCCGCCACCGTTGTCGGTCGCGTTGAAGAGGGCGAACGAGTCGTCACCGGTGGACCGGGCGTCGTTGTTGCTGACCGTGTTGCCGGCCGACCCGTTCGTCATGTTGATGCCGTCGGCAAAGGTGTCCCGGATCCGCGAGTTCTTGATCGTGGAGTTGTCGGTGTTCGCACCCCAGTACATGCAGATCATGTGCTCGACCCACACGTTGTCGATCGTCATGTTCGACGTACCGGCGAAGTTGAACACCTTGCCCGGGCCGTCGATCCGCGAGGTGTAGTTGCCGAAGTACGAGAAGCCGCTGAACGTCGACCCGTTCGCGCTCGACTGCGAGTCGATGCCGACATCGCTGTTCTCCTGCGTCGATGGCGCGTGGAACTTGGTGTACCAAGGTCCGGCCCCGACCACCTTGATCGGCTTGCCGTAGACGTTGAACTTGCCCGTCGTCTGGTAGTCACCGGCCGGCAGATAAACCCCTGTCAGCGTGGTGTCCTGACGCACCTTGTCGAACGCGTTCTGCACGTCCTGCTGGGTGAAACCAGCCGGTACGGCGTATCCGGCGCCCGGGTTGGCGATCGGCGCCACCTGCTCGGTGTCGACGAAGTCGATCGAGTAGTTGGTGGTGTTCGCCGGGTCCTTCTGCAGCTTGATCTTGGTCCCGGCGGGGAAGGAGGAGTCGAGCATGATGCTCGCCTCGTCGTAGATGTGGCGCGCCTGGCCGCCGGGGGAGTTGCCCGGTCCGGCTTCCGCGCCGTACAGCCAGCTGTACTTCGAGGTCAGCGGCAACGCCTTGTGGAAGGTGCCGTTGACGTACACGTTGATGGTCGAATCGATCCCGCCACCACCGGAGGAGTCCGGGATGGAGAACCGGGTGACCAGGGTGTTCGTGCTCGCCCGGGTGGTGAACTCGACGAACGAACCGTTCGAGTTCAGCGTGACCGCCTTGCGGCCGGAGGCCTCGCCGGCGAGGTCGCCGATGGTCCGGTTCGGGCCGATCACGGTCGCGCCGCCGCCAACCGAGGCGTCCTCGGCCTCGAGGTGGTCGTACGGCATGTTCGCGCCGCGGCCGACGAACAGCGGCTTCTCGCTGGTGTTGTTCGTCCGCTTCACCGGCAGTTCGTTCGCGTCGTCGGCCAGTACGACGCGAACCGTGTAGCGGCCGTTCGCGGCCGGCCAGGTGCCGAGGCTGATCGGCGCAGTGGTGGCGCCGGCCGCAATCGCACCGGAGTACGAGCCGGTCAGTGTCCGTACGACGGTTGAGCCGTTCAGCACCGTCAACGTGATCCCGTGTGCACCGGAAGCCGAGGCGATGCTGCCCTGGTTCTTGATGGCGACCGAGAATGTCACGGTGTTGCCGGCCGACGGGTTGCCTGGCGACCAGCTGACCGAGGATGCGATCAGGTCAGAACTCGCGACCGGTGTGACCACCAGCGGGGTCGCGCTGTTGGCCGTGTTGTTGGAGTCGTTCTGCTCGATGACACTGTTGCCTTCGTCAACCTTTGCGCTGACCGGGTAGCTGCCCGCGTCACGAGCGCCGATCGACGCGGTGACCGTCGTGGAAGCACCTGCTGCCAAGGCGGAGACGGCGGCGGTGCCGACCTTGGTGGTGCCGAGGTAGAAGTTCACGCCGGACGCCGGGGAGGCCGCGTTGCCGGTGTTGTTCACCGTTGCGCGCAAGGTGATCGCGTCGGTCTCGACCGGTGAGGCCGGTGTCCAGGCGACGCCCGAGACGGTCAGGTCCGGGTTCGGGGCGGGGACGCCCATCACCTGGAGTTCGGCCACCTGGCCGGCCGGTGCACCGGTGTTGGCGGTGAAGTTCAGCCGTACGTCGGCCACTCGCGCGCTGACCGGGATCGTCACGGTGTTGCCGGTCGACGGGCTGAAGTTGTACGCCGCCGAGCCGACGATCGTGGTGAACCCGGTCGCGCTCTGCTCGCGGCCGAGGATCGAGAAGGTCTGGGTGCGGTTGCCCCACGCGGAGTCCGGGTTCAGCCGGATCACGATCGAGCTGAGGTCCGCGTTCGCGCCGAGCTGGGTGGTCAGCGTGGCCGGGTTGGCGTTGCCCTCCCAGTAGGTCTGGACGTTGTCGTCGTTCGCGTTGGTGGCGACGAAGGTGAAGACCGAACCGGACGCGGTGATCGGCTTGCCGACGGCGAGGTTGCTGCCGGGACCGCCGCTACCGGGCCGGGTGACTGTGTTGCTATTCGGTGATTGGTTGCCAGCGGCATCCTTCGCGCGGACGTAGTAGCTGACCGCCGTACTGGCCGGCTGGGTGTCGGTGTAGGTGAGCACGTTGCCCGCGACGCTGGTCCGGAGCGCCCCGTTCGCGTACACGTCGTACCCGGTGACGCCGACGTTGTCCGTCGAAGCGTTCCAGGTGAGCCGGATCTGACCGGCAGCCGGTTCGGTGTAGGCCAGGCTGCCCGGGGCGGTGGGAGCCTGGGTGTCACCGGTGGCCGGGCCGTAGACCTCGAGCTCGGACAGCTGACCCGCGGGCCAGCCGGTGTTGGCGGTGATCAGGATCCGGATGTACCGGGTGGTGGAGGCGCCGTAGTCGATGGTCGCGGTGTTGTTCGGGGTGTTGAACGCACGCGATGCGGAGGCGGACAGGTCGTTGAAGTTCTGGCCGTCGGTGCTGCCCTGGACGGCGAGGGTCTGGTTGCGGGAGCCCCAGCCCGAGGTCGGCAGCTTCAGCACCACCTGGTTGGTGCTCACCGAGGAGCCGAGGTCGACCTGGACCCACTGCGGGAAGGCGTTGTTGTTGCTCTCCCAATAGGTGCCCTGGTTGCCGTCGGTCACGTTGCCCGAGGTGTAGTTCTGGGTGTTGCTGCTCGCCGAGGCCGACTTGCCGGCCGCGAGGTTGGGTCCGGCCAGGACGGCGGCCGAGGCGGTGGTCCCGGGCGCTGCCGCGGAGATCATCGGGCCGGCCGACAGCGCCAGGCTGCCGGCGAGCAACGCGGCCAGCAGCCGCCACTTCTGGGATTTGGTTCTCATGGCATCCGGGCCTCTCCTGGTGGGCGGGTGGTGAGGAGATCCAGCTGCCAAGAAATTGCACGGTTGCTCTGAAAGTTTCTTAGAGTTTGTCAACTTCTTGCGCAGCGCTGGCTCATTGTTACGGCAGCGCTACGCGAGCGTCAACGGTTCGTCACGTGGCTGTTCCTCCGAGCGGGGAATCCGGCCCGGCTTCAGGCGGGAATTTTGATCCGGCCGAGCAGCAGGCTGCCGCCGGCCAGATTGCGGACGACGACGTACAGCTGGTCGCCGTGTAGCGCGAACCGGTCGCCGAAGGCCGCGGTACTGACCGAGCCGTCCGGCTTGACCAACCGGATCTCGAAACCGCGCAGGTTCTCCAGCACCGCCCGCTGTCCGGCGGTGTGCTCACCGGCCCAGTCGTAGTTGCCGCCTGCAGGCGGTTTGCCGCTCCCGTTCATGGTTGCGACAGCCAGTAGATCGCCGCTGGCCGACAAGCCGGTGATGAGATTGCCGACCTTCCGCACGTCACCCTCGCGGGTGAAGGGCGCCGGGGCCACCGGCAGGCCGTCGGGGGTGCCTTCGGCGAGCTCGCGCAGCGATCCGTCGGGCGTGACGGCCAGGATCGTCCGGGCGGACGCGCCCGACGTCAGGTCGGTGGTGGCGAGCACGATCGTGCCGTCCGGCCGGGCGGCGAGTTCCGGGACGTGCATCGCCGCTGTCGTACCCCAGTCCAGCGCCTTGCCGCTCGCCGGTGGATGGACTGCGGCCGGCGTCGCCTCCTGGGCGGCGCCGAGATCGGTGAATCGGGTGGCCCGGCCGGCGATCGTGCGGACGGTGCCGTCCGCTTCGAGCCGTCGGATCAGCACGCCGGCCGTTCCTCGCGTGCTGACGTCCACGGCGAACACGAGCCGGCCCTGCGGATCGACAGTCAAAGCGCTGAAGACGCCGATCGACCGGTTGCCAGGAGCCACTGCCCCGGCGTTGTAGGTGATCACCGGCTGCCGGCTGCCGTCCGGCCGGATCCGGTAGATGGCGTCCTTCTTCTCCTCACCCCAGTAGAGATTCACGTACACCGACCCGTCCGGCCCGACCGCGAGCTGGGTGCCGATGTGCCGCCCGTTCAGCAGGCTGATCGTGGCGTGGGTGCCGTCCGGACGGATCCGCTCGAGTCTCGCGGTAGCACCGTCCGACATCAGCAGGTACGCCGTACCGTCCGGTGCCACCTCCAGATCGCGCACCGTGCCGCTCAGTTCGAGGTCCACCGCCCGCTCGGCCGAGGCGCTCTTCCCACCCCCGGCGAGAATCTCGAATGCCTGCCCGGCTGGGCCTTTCGGCGCGTCCACCGGTGCGCCCTTCGTGCATCCGGTGATGGACAAGAACAGAACCACTGTCGCCGCAAGCAATCGATTCACGAGCGGCCACGCTAGTTGGCGGCTGGGTCAGCGGGAGGTGTCTGAGGTGAACCAGCGGGTCGGGCGGAAGGTGAAGAGGGTGACGATGTTCTCCGGGTCGCCGAGCTCGGTCTGGACGTAGCCCTGGGCGTGCTCCTCCGGCATGTAGCGCCGGGCGATGGTGAGCATCTGCTCGGGTGTGGGCTTCCCGACCTCGACCAGTTCGGCCTCGACGGTCACGTACGCCGGTGGCATCTGCTCGCGTTGCACCACGAGCGTCACCACGCCGGCCTCCTTGATCAGCTCGATCCGCTTCGGCGCCCGCCGCTGCGTGCCGGTGAACATCGTGATCTCACCGCCCGGCTCGTACGCATAGAACGTCGGAACGCTCGTCGGCGGCCGCCCTGGACCGCCCGCCACACTCAGGACGCCCACGTGGGTGCCGGCCAGGAACTCTTCGCGCTCTTGCTCGGTCATCTTCGCCATGCACTAAGCTTCATAAAAACAAGTAAGCTTTGTCAAGTGGAGTAGACTGAGACGTCTGTAAAGGGAGGAAGAGCAGGAATATGACGACGAAGACCTACGGCCAGTACTGCGGGGTCGCCCGCGCGCTCGAACTCGTCGGGGAACGGTGGGCGTTGCTGATCGTCCGGGACCTCCTGGTCGGCCCGAAGCGCTACACGGACCTGCGCGCCGGGCTGCCGAAGATCCCGACGAACGTGCTGGCCACCCGGCTCAAGGAATTCGAAGAAGCCGGGCTGGTCGAGCGCCGGCTCGAAGCACGGGCGGTCGTCTATGAACTCACGTCGTACGGCGCGGACCTCGAGCCCGTCGTGCTGGCGCTCGGGGCGTGGGGTGCGCGGTCGCTGGGGGAGCTGAGGCCGGGGGAGATCATCACCCCGGACATCCTGGTGATGGCGCTGCGCTCGACGTTCCGGCCGGGCAAGGAGCGCGCGAAGTACGAGCTGCGGTTCGGCGAGATCGTCATCCACGCGATCGTCGACCGCGACGAGCTCACTGTGGAGACCGGACCGCTGGAGAACGCCACTGTGGTGGAGGCGTTCGCGCCGATCGGGCCGCTCCTCACCGGCGCGATCGACGGCGCCGAGGCACTCAGAACAGGCCTGATGAAAACGGGCGGAACGGCCGAGGATCTCGACCGTTTCGCCCGTCTTTTCCGGATCGGCTGACCGATCAGTGCTTGCCGGGGCCTTCCGCGCCGGCGCCGGTGAGGGCGCGGACGGAGAGCTCGTTGTAGCGGTTCTCGCTGGACTTGTCGCGACCCAGGTAGGTCCCGACGACGCCGAAGAGGAAGCCGAGCGGGATCGAGATGATGCCCGGGTTCGACAGCGGGAACCAGGCGAAGTCGGCGCCGGTGATCATCGACGTCGGCTTGCCGGAGACGACCGGTGAGAAGACCACCAGCACGACGGCGGAGATCAGGCCGCCGTAGATGCTCCAGACCGCGCCCGAGGTGTTGAACTTCTTCCAGAACAGGTTGAACAGCAACGCAGGCAGGTTCGCTGAGGCCGCAACCGCGAAGGCCAGCGCGACCAGGAACGCGATGTTCAGCTTCTGGGCCGGGATCGCCAGCCCGATCGCGACCGCGCCGATCCCGATCGCCGCGAACCGGGCCACCTTGATCTCGTTCTTCTCGGTGACCTTGCCCTTGGCAATCACATTGACGTAGAGGTCGTGCGCGAACGAGGACGCCGAGGTCAGCGTCAGGCCGGCGACCACCGCGAGGATGGTGGCGAAGGCAACGGCCGCGATCAGCGCGAGCAGGATCGCACCGCCGATCGAGTCCGCCCCGCCACCGACGACTTCGGCCAGCAGCACCGAAGCGGTGTTGCCCTTCGAGGCGGCGACCGCGCTGCCCTTGCCGGTGTCCAGCAGCGCCGCGGCGCCGAAGCCCAGGGCCAGCGTCATCAGGTAGAACGCGCCGATCAGGCCGATCGCCCACTGCACCGACCGCCGCGCGGAGCGGGAGTCCGGCACGGTGTAGAAGCGGATCAGGATGTGCGGCAGACCCGCCGTACCGAGGACCAGCGCCAGGCCGAGCGACAGGAAGTCGATCTGGCCGGTCAGGTCCTTGCCGTAGAGCAGACCGGGCTGCAGGAACGCCTCGCCCTTGCCCGAGTGGGCCGCGGCCGCACCGAGCAGCTTCGACGGGTTGAAGTCGAACTTCAGCAGCACCAGGAAGGTGATCAGCAGCGTGCCGGACATCAGCAGCACGGCTTTGACGATCTGCACCCAGGTGGTGCCGCGCATGCCGCCGATCGTCACGTAGACGATCATCAGCGCGCCGACCAGCACGATCACCGCGGCCTTCACGCCGTCGCCCTTGACGCCGAGCAGCAGGCCGACGAGCGAGCCCGCACCGACCATCTGGGCGAGCAGGTAGAAGATCGACACGACGATCGTCGAGGTCGATGCGGCGGTCCGGACCGGCCGCTGCTTCATCCGGAAGGCCAGCTGGTCGGCCATCGTGAACCGGCCGGAGTTCCGGAGCAGTTCGGCGACCAGCAGCAGGGCCACCAGCCAGGCGACCAGGAAGCCGATCGAGTAGAGGAAGCCGTCGTACCCGTAGAGGGCGATCTGGCCGGAGATGCCCAGGAAGGAGGCTGCCGACATGTAGTCGCCGGCCACCGCCAGGCCGTTCTGGGCGCCGCTGAAGGAGCGGCCGCCGGCGTAGTAGTCCGCCGTGGTCTTGTTCTGCCGGGACGCCCACCAGGTGATGTACAGCGTCACGGCAACGACCGCGGTGAACAGCGAGATGGTCAGGGCCTGGTTGCCGGGCTCCGAGTCGGCCAGTGGCAGCAGTAGCGCGGTCACCTTCTACGCTCCCTCTTGTACTTGGCGTTCAGCCCGCTCGCCAGCGGGTCGAGCTTGCGGTTCGCGAACCGGCCGTAGACGGCGGCGATCACGAAGGTCGAGACGAACTGCAGCAGGCCGAAGATCAGCGCCACGTTGACGTGCCCGATCACCTTGTGACTCATGAAGTCACGGGCCCAGTTGTTGCAGGCCACATATGCCAGGTACCAGGCCATGAACGCGATCGTCCACGGCACGACGAAGTTCTTGTACCGGCGCTTCAGCTCGGTGAAGTCCGCCGCCTCATGCACCGCTTCATAGGCCCGAGCCTCTCGCTCGTGCCCCGCTTCCTCATCCACCATCTGCACTCCTCGAGTGGGATTGCGATCAGGTGCACGTTAGCGGCTGGTTGCACGTTTGTGACCGAATGCGACGGCAACAATTCGGGTGCAAAAAGTTGACAACCCCGCTCAGAGCGGCGGAGCGAGTGGTGCGTCGAGGGTTCGCTGGTAGTTGGCGAGGTCGCTCGGGCGGGCCCGGTAGCAGCTCGTCAGGTACGGCATCCGGAGCGGCTCGGGCGGCCGGGCGGTGCTGTCGTAGATCGCGTCGATCTGCTCGAGCACGGCGTCCCGGCGCGATTCGGTCAGCACGGCGACCCGCGAATGCGACTGGGCCAGTTGCCGCAGGCCGGTCCGGTCCAGGTCGTGCCAGTGCCGGAACCGGGCCGTCTCCACCATCGCGAAAAGGTCCGACTGGAGCAGGATCGGCATCGGGTCGAACTTGTCGGCGCCGGGCAGCGCCTCCTCGCCCATCATCGCCCGGTGGATCCGGCGGACCCAGGGGACGACCGTGTCGTGGTTGTTCCAGAGCAGCCCGAGGACGCCGTGCGGGCGGAGTACGCGGGCGATCTCCGGCAATGCCCGGGCGTGCTCGAACCAGTGGAAGGCCTGCCCGACGATCACCGCGTCGACCGAGGCATGCGCCAGCGGGATGGACTCGGCCGCGCCGACCATCGTGTCCACCCCGGGGATCCGGCGGCAGACCGACAGCATCTCTTCGGACGGATCGACCGCCACCACGTCGTGCCCGAGCCCGGCGGCGACGGCCGCCAGCTTGCCGGTACCCGCCCCGAGATCGAGGATCTGGAGCCGCCCGGGACCGAGGATCCAGGTCAGCGCGTCGGCAGGGAACGTCGGCCGGCCCGCGTCGTACGCGGCCGCGACGGCACCGAACGAGTGCGCGCGAGCTGATTCATCGGTGGTCATCACCGTAAATCATGCCGTAGGCACGCCCCGCAGCGTCGTTACTCGCCGAGCTTCTTCTGTTCGATGTGCTCGTTGAGCGCGTGCAGCTCCGGATGCTTGTCCATGATCGCGACCAGATCGTGCACGTTCAGCTCCGCCGCGCCGAAGTCCTCGATCAGCGTGGCGAGCAGTTTCCGGTCGTCCTCGGTGTCCAGCGTGAGCCGGTACTGCGCACCGCTCTCGGTCCACGGCATGTTCACCAGCCGCATGTCGCCGGTCCGGTTCTGGTGCAGGTACGCCGTGACGTGCTCGCGGTCGGCCGGCAGCGTCGCGTCGGTGTCGGCCCGGAGCAGCCGCGGACCGGAGAAGATCTCGTAGTCCATCCCGCGCGGGTAGGTCCGCTCGAGGCAGTTCGACACGTACAGGTTCTCGGCGGCTTCCCGCTCGAACACCTCGACGCCCTCGGCAACGACCTCGGGGTCGATCAGTGGGCAGTCGGAGGTGACCCGGACGACGCCTTCGAGCGCGTGCTCGCGGATCGCGCCGGCGTACCGGCTGAGCACGTCCAGCTCGCTGCCGCGGAACACCGGTACGCCGGCCTTCTCCGCGATCTCCACGATCTGCTCGTCGGCCGCGTTGGTCGTGGTGGCGACGATGACCGGCAGGCCGGTCGCCTGCAGCCGGTCCAGGTGGTGCTCGAGGTACGTCCGGCCGCCGGCGGTGAGCAGCACCTTGGCGGGCAGCCGCGTGCTGGTGGCCCGCGCCTGGGTGATGATGCCGATCTTCATGAGGCAACCTTTGCAGTATTCCAGCGGAACATCTCGCGGATCTCTTCCGGCCGGGCGACGTGGTCGACGCCGAGCTCGAGATCGGTGAACGCCTTCGCCTGGTCGAGCGGGACGTACGCCTGATTCATCTCCGGCCACAGCCGCTTGATCCGCGCCTGGCCGCCGAACGAGGGGTGCTCGTTCTCCAACAGCATAGGGTCACCGTAGACACCGGGCTGCAGGCCGATCGACGCGCCGTACAGAACGGCGGAACTCAGCCGGTTGGAGGCGACCCGCCGGTGCTTGCGGATCTCCTTGAGCTGCTTGAGCAGGAAGTCCTCGTCGGTCTTGCGCCAGTGCAGGCCGCGGTACCCGTGCGTGATCACCCGGAAGCCGGCGTCGGTGTAGACCTTGCGGATGGCCTCGTTCTCGAACTCGTTCCAGTACAGGCAGACCGTGATCGGGCCTGTCTCGTGCTCGTTGATCGAGGCAACGATCCGGCCGTGGTCGCCGAGCACGTTCTGGCCTTCCCAGCCGTGGAACGGATAGAAGATGGTGCCGGCGGCGTCGGTCGCGGGCTTCGCCAGGTCCGGGTAGAGCTCCAGCAGGTAGAGCCAGGCCGCGCCGATCACCTCGTAGTTGCGCAGGCCCATCGACCAGCCGCGCCGGCGGACGGTGTCCGACCAGACGAACTTCGGCATCCCGTCGACGAACGCGGTGTTGTACGCGAACCCGTCCAGAATGTTCCAGCCGTGTTGGAGGTAGCCCCAGATCCGCGGTGCGTCGCCGCCGGGCGTCGGCGCCCCGGCGTACCTGGCCATGATGTGCGCGTGGCCGTAGAAGTGGTTGGCGTGGTGCATCAGCGACCCGTCGTCCGGCGGACGCGCTTCACCACGACCCGCGCCGGGTTCAGCACCGCCTGGCCGATCCGGTAGGGCCGCGACCGGCGGATCCCGTCCAGTTGGCTCTCGAACCAGGACGCCTGCGCGCTCGCGTCGGCCAGCTCCTCGGAGAGCCGGACGATCGTCGCCTGCTGCTCGGCGTACCCGGTCGGTGCCACCGGCTCGTTGCCATCAGCAACGGATGCCCAAAGCTCTTCCGTGACAGTGATTCCGGCCATCGAGGCCAGCCGGGCCGTCACGTCATGAACGCTGCCGGCCCAGGGCTCTCGCGACGCGAACTCCATCGACCGGCGGACGAACCGCGCCAGCTGCGCGACGACCAGGGCGTCCCCGCTGCCGTCAACCGGCTCGCTCTCGCCGAACAGCCGGTACGCCGTACCGTCGACCAGCACGTTGTCGGGCGAAGCGAGTGCCGCCACATCGAGGGACCGCAGCCAGGCGACGTAGTCAGGCACCGTACGCCGAAGTGCCGCGTGGTCGTCGATCTTCAACGCAGCCAGGAGAATCTCCTCCAGCAGCACACCAGGACCCTCCGGCACCTCACCCAGTACGCCGGGGAGGTCGGTGCTGCCGACGGCGAAGTACCACCCGGGAGCCAGCTCGGCACCAAGTCCTGCTGCGAAGGCGTCCTGCACCACGCGGTACGGATCCATCAGTGTCATGTCGGGGTACAGCTCGGCGACAGACCTAGCCGCGACTACGCCGGCCAGCGAGTTGCTGGCGTCAACCACCGCGACCTTCGCCTCGACCAGCGAGGGGTAGACCGCGTACGCCGTACCGGAGTCACCTAGTGCGGCTTGGACTGCCTTGAGGCCAGCAGGTGCTTCAAGACTCCCGCGGATGTCCCGGGGCCAGGCCTCGTCGGACGGAACGGTGTTGCTCACACCTGGGAGCACCAGGCGCTCGATGCCGAAGGGGTTTGCCGCGGCGATCAGCAGCTGTCCTTGCGGAGCCAGCCGGGACTTCAAAGCCGCGAGTGCATCGGCCCAGGAGAGGACGAGAGTGTCCGGACCGACCAGGCGCGGTAGACCGTCGAGGGCCACCACAACGTCGTACTGCGGCTCGCCGTGCTCCGGGCCGAAGTGGTCGAGGGATCCGCAGAACACGCGCACGGGGTCGCTCTCGAGCTGGTCGGCGATCTCCTCGGCATCCGGCGCGGACCGGACCAGCACGTCGACCGAGGTGACCCGGCCGGCGATCAGGGCCAGCACGTCGAGCGAGTGCGGTCCGGCGACCAGGACCTTGTGGTCCGGCCGCAGGACCGCATCGAGCAGGCTCGACGGGATCGGCCCGCCGGTGGCGGGTGCCCCGTCCTCCGGGTGCAGATCGGACCAGTTGAGCATCTCCCCGGCGATCATCACCGACCGCGCCAGCGGCTCGCCGCCGGAGTCTTGCGAGGACCGATCAGGTGTCACAGTGGTCAATTCTCTGACTTTCCACAGGGTGAAGTTAGGAGACCAGCTTCGTGAGGGTCTCGATGACCCGGTCGACGTCGCTGTCGGTCAGGTCCGGGTACATCGGCAGCGAGATCTCCTCGCGGTAGAACTGCTCCGCGTTCGGGCACAGGCCGCGCTGGTAGCCCGCGTTCGCGAAGACCGGGTGCCAGTGGACCGGGATGTAGTTCACCTGGACCAGGATGCCCGCTGCCCGCAGACCGTCGAACACCTCGCGGCGACGGCCGCCGAGCACGCGCACCGGGTAGAGGTGCCAGGCCGGGTCGACGTTGTCGCGCTGGGCCGGCCTCCGGAGGCCGTCGACGCCCGCGAGCGCCTCGTTGTAGCGCGCGGTGATCTCGGTGCGGCGCTTCTTGAAGTCGGCGAGCCGCTTGAGCTGGGACAGCCCGAGGGCGCTGGCGATGTCGGTCAGCCGGTAGTTCAGGCCGTGCTCGTGGACCTCGTAGTACCAGGAGCCCTCGTCGGAGGTCTCGAACCGCTCGGCATCGCGGACCACGCCGATGTGGTGGAACTCGTGCGCCAGCTGGGCGACCGCCGGGTCCTTGGCGACGACGGCGCCGCCCTCACCGGTGGTCAGGTTCTTGGTCGGGAAGAAGGACAGCGTCGTCACGTCGGCCAGGTCGCCGACCGGACGGCCCTTGTAGAAACCCCCGACCGAGTGCGCGGCGTCGTCCAGTGTCTTCGCGCCGACCCGGTCCGCGATCGGTTGCAGGGCGTCGTAGTCGGCCGGGTGACCCGCGTAGTCGACGGCCGCGATCACCTTGGTGCGGTCGGTGACGACCGCCTCCACCGCGGCCGGGTCGATCAGCGCGGTGTCCTCCTCGACGTCCGCGAAGACGATCTTGGCGCCCAGCAGCGCGGCGCAGGAGGCGGTGGCGACGAACGTCATCGGCGTGGTGACGACCTCGTCACCGGGGCCGACGCGCAGACCGGCGTACGCCATGTGCAGCGCCGCGGTTCCCGACGTGCAGGAGACCGCCCGGTGCCCACCGGTCAGCTCGGAGATCGCGTTCTCGAACGCGGTCACCGCCGGGCCGGTGGTCAGCCAGTCACCGCGCAGGATCGCGGAGACCGCTTCGATGTCTTCTTCGGAGATCGACTGACGTCCGTAGGGCAGCATCGGGCTCAGACGTCACTCTCGAGAATCTTGGTGATCTCCTCGATGGAGTACCACTGGTCGTTGTTGTCCGAGGTGTAGTGGAACCCGTCGGCCACCGGTACGCCGTTCGTCGGCGGCGTGTAGCCCCAGGTCGCCAGGTCCGGCTGCAGCACGTAGCGGTCGCCGATCGCCAGCGCGCGGCGGCCTTCCTCCGGGCTGATCATCTCCTCGTGCAGCTTCTCGCCCGGGCGCAGGCCCATGTCGTGCATCTTGGCGCCCGGCGCGATCGCCTGGGCCAGGTCGGTGATCTTCATCGACGGGATCCGCGGCACGTACAGCTCGCCGCCCATCATCTGCTCGAACGAGTCGACCACGAACTGGACCGCCTCGGGCAGCGTGATCAGGAACCGGGTGCAGCGCAGGTCGGTGATCGGCAGCGACTGGCCGGCCTCGTGCAGCGCGCGGAACTTCGGGATGATCGAGCCGCGCGAGCCCATCACGTTGCCGTACCGGACCACGCAGAACCGGGTCTCGTACGCCGCGGCGTAGTGGTTGCCGGTGATGAACAGCTTGTCGGCGGTCAGCTTCGTCGCGCCGTACAGGTTGATCGGGCTGGACGCCTTGTCGGTGGACAGCGCGACGACCTTCTTCACGCCCGAGTCGATGCTGGCCTCGATGACGTTCTGCGAACCGACGATGTTCGTCTGGACGAACTCCCACGGGTTGTACTCCGCGGTGTCGACCTGCTTCAGCGCGGCCGCGTGCACGACGTAGTCGACCTTGTGCATCGCGCGGTTGAGGCGCTGGCGGTCACGGATGTCGCCGATGAAGAACCGCAGCCGGGGGTCGTCGCCGAACAGCTGGCGGACCTCCCACTGCTTCAGTTCGTCGCGGCTGAAGATGATGATCCGGCGCGGGTCCAGGTTGTCCAGTGCGTAGCGGATGAACGCCTTGCCGAAGGAGCCGGTACCGCCGGTGACGAGGATGTCGGAGCCGGTGAGGATGGACACGTCTTGTAGGACCCTTCTGAGGGGACAGTTCCGGACAGCGCACGGAGCGCAACTCCGTACGATAGCGGGCCCCACCACGGAACCCTCAATCCCAGGGACCGCCCGGCAGCCTGCCTGGGGATAGACGTCAGTTCGGCGTGACTAGTTCGAGCCCCGGAAAATACGTCCGGAACCGCGCGACGTCCCGCGTGATCAGTGTGTATCCGTTCACCGTGGCGTGGGCGCCGATGTAGAAGTCCGGTAGCGGAGCGTGCCGGGTGCCGCCTCGACGGCGGTAGTCCGTGAAGGCCTTCGCAGCCAGGAACCCCGCTGGGTAAGGAAGCGGCTCGCGCAGGAAGTCGCCCGGCAGCGCCGCGTCGAGGTCCTCGATCCGGTCGAAGCCGGCCGCGACTTCCGCGTAGATGATCGGGTTGATGGCCAGTTCGCCGGTGTCCCGGGCGTCGGCGACCGCGTTGGCCGACCACTCGGACCAATCGGGATCCACGGTCAGAATGTCGAGTAGGACACAAGTGTCCACCAGCGCCTTCGCCGGCCGGACACTGCGCAGATGGCGTTCACTCACCGCGAAGAAGCTCCATCAATTCGTCGGTGCTGAGATTTGTCGTGGCCCGGCCCCGCATCTCGCGCACCAGCCGCTGGCCGCGGGTCTCGCTGTCTTGGACCCGGACGATGGTCAGCTCGCCGTTCGGTCCCTCCATCACCTCGAGTTCGTCGCCCTCGTGCAGGTGGTGCTTGTGCCGGAGCTCGGCGGGGATGGTCACCTGTCCCTTGCTGTTCATGCGCATAGTTCCTCCTATGTACTACGCCTGACACGTATTACAACCAACTTACCGCAAGTTGGTTACGGTCTGGGGTGTGACTTTGCGGATCGGGATCAGGTGTGATGTGGGGCCTCTGCGGGGGGTCGGGCATGTGATGCGGAGTCTGGCGCTGGCTGAGGAGTTGAAGGGGCGCGGGGCCGAGGTGGTGTTCGTGTGTGACAGCCACACGGTGCCGTGGGCGAACGATCAGATTCTGGCCCGGGATATTCCGGTGGAGCCGGCGGTCTGGACGGCGGAGGAGCATCTGGAGCTGTTCGCGCGGCTCGACCTCGATGCGGTGGTTTTCGACTCCTACGACTTGGACGGCGAGGTGTTCACGGCCGTTCGGGCATCGGGGGTGCCGACGCTGGCGATTGTCGACGGGGAGTTGCGCGGGGCCGAGGCGGACGTGTTCGTGGACCAGAATCTTGGGTCCGAGCTGGATGAGCCGGAGTTGCCGGCCGGGGCGATCAGGCTCGCGGGGCTCGACTACGTGCTGTTGCGCGACGAGGTGCTCTCGCTGCGTCCCAGCGAAGCGCCGGGCCCGCGAGCGAACGGCGTACCGAAGGTTTTCGCCTTTTTCGGTGGGACGGATGCGTTCGGCGCCGGGCCGCATGTGGTCAAGGCGCTCGCGGCGACCGGGGTGCCGTTCGAGGCGACCGTGGTCGCACCCGGTGAGGAGCTGGCCAAGGCGATCGGTGCTGTCGAGCTGGGCGAGGGTCAGTACGTCGAGGTGATCGGCCCGACCTCGCAGCTCGCCAAGGCCGTGGTGGCCTCGGACCTGGCCGTCAGTGCCTCCGGTACGTCGACCTGGGAGCTGCTCTGCCTCGGCGCGACCGCCGGCCTCGTCTGCGTCGTGGACAACCAGGTGATGGGCTACGAACGAGCCGTCGCCACCGGTGCCGCCGTCGGTGTCGGCGTCCTGTCGGATCTCAAGGCCGACCCGACCGAAGCTGCCGCCGTACTACGGAAGCTCCTCACCGATCCGGTCGAGCGCGCCCGGGTGGCGGCGGCCGGCTGGCAACTCGTCGACGGTCGGGGCCGGGTCCGGGTCGCCGACGCTCTCTTTCACCTGATCTCGTAGATCGTCGCGTCCAGGGTCGCCTGCCGGAGCTGCACGTATTGACGGAGATCCGGCGAGATCGGGCCGGCCCGGTTGTCGGCGTACAGCCAGCGCACGCCCCACCGGCGCAGCCGTTCGATCACGGCGGGCGAGGGCGCGGTGAAGACGGCGTCGTTGGTGTCCAGCAGTTCGCTGTTCCAGAACGGCACCGCGGCCGGATCGACGCCGGTCGTGGCGTAGATCCGGTTCGCATGGTTGGTGTAGGCCCAGCCTTCGACCAGAACCTTGCGCTCGGACAGCGCCGCGATCCAGAAGTGACGGCTGTCGCAGACGTCACCGCTGCTGAAGATGCAGTGCGCGTTGGTCGCGATCAGGTCGCCGGTCGCACTGTTGTCCCGAAGCCAGCGGGCCGCATCTGCCTCGGCCTTGGTAGGACCGTGGCCGGCATCCCGCGGTCCGTACATCACCAACTCGGCATGCTCCGACACCAGACCGGCCAGCGGCAGCGTTGTCGCCCCGGCCATCGACGCCGCGACGAGAGCAGCCAGGAACGCCGTCACCAGGCTGCCGTCGCGACGACCGATCCGCCAGCCGACCGCCGTCACCACCGCGACAGCGACGAGGCCGCCGACCATCCACAACACCGGCGCCTTCACACCACGAAGATCCGCGGAACCCATCCGGGTCAAGCTGCAACCGACCAGGCCCAGAACCGCCGCGACCGCGACCAAAACACCAGCCCGGAGATCACCGAGCCGATCGGCCAACCGGGCCAGGCCCAGACAGGAAAGCACAGCCAGCACAGGGAAAGCGGTCCGGTAGAAGTACAGCTGCCCAATGTCCGGCTGGCTGGTCAAAAGCGTTGCCGCCACCCCCGCGATCGCGAAGCCGGCCAGGAAAATCGTCCCCTGGTCCCGCCAGAACCGGCGCAGGAACAAGACACCGGCCACCGCGAGTCCCCAGCCCAGCAGAACCGTTCCCACGGTCAAGAGCTGCGCAGGACGGTCCAGACCAGCGCCGTGGTGGAGTGACGGGTACGGCTGCAGCTGCACGAATACATCGCCCAGCTTGAACTTCAGCCCGGACGTCTGGCCGCCGTAGACGACGATCAGCGCACCAATGAAGATCGCCAGCGTGGACAGCCCGCCGGTCATCGCGGTCCGCGTCGTACGCCGGGTCAGCGCTGTCGCGAAGTAGACCAGCCCGAATCCGCAGGCCACCATCGGCAGGATGGTCGCCTTGCTGCCGGCCGAGGCCAAGGCGATCAGGAAGAACAGCACCCAGCGGGTCTTCGGCGGTTGATGCCGGAGCAGGTCGACGCCGAGGATCACCAGCAGCAACGCGAGCAGTACGCCGAGGTTCTGGGTCGGGTTCGCGTAGTCGGTCGACGTCATTGAGACTCCGCCCAGCGCGAAGTTGCGCAGCGGCTGGAGGGTCCCGCCGATCCCCGCCACCACCACGGCCAGCGGTCCGGCCCACGCCACCGCGGGATGCGGACCGTCGATGCCCTTGGCGGGCGGCGTCAGGAACCGCTGGGTGAGAACGAAAACCAGGGCACAGCCGGCCAGCGCGAGCGGCAGCCAGAGCAGCGCGAAGATCAGCTGGGTCAGGTCGATCCCGGTCGCCCACGAGGTCGCGGCCGCGAACTGGTGGAAGAACGTGTGGTACTTCATCGGCTCGCCGGACACCCATCGCGGCACGATCGGTACGTCGAACTTCGCGCTCACCGCCAGCGCCTGGTGGAACGCCAGATCGGGGCTGTCCCGGCCCGGATTCGCGTACGCCGGGGTGAGCCGGGCCGGCCCGGTGAGGAAGAGGACGACCAGCACCAATGCGCTCGACCCGGACAGCAACCAGGCCGTCAGGGGAGCCAGCGGAGCCTCGACCCGGCGCCAGACCCGGGCCCGGACGTCGGTGTCCAGGATGCCGAGGACGAGGACGACCGGAACCCAGGCCCACGACCAGCGCTGCAACCCGACCGACGCGCTGGCCAGGTAGACGATCAGCTGGACCGACACCCCGACCGCGAAGCCGGCGGCGCAGTCCTCGACCAGGTTCCGCCGGTAGCCACCGACCAGCCGCCAGAGTACGAAGCCCGGCAGGGTGATCCCGGCCAGCACGAAGCCGAGGAACGTCAGCACGTCGAAGACCGGCGCGTGCGCGGCCAGCATCAGCCCGATCGCGAGCACGGCGAGGGGCAGTACGGCGGTCCGCCCGGCCACCGTTCCGAGACCACGAGGCCTCGGTCCCCGCCGCCTTGCCCTCGAGTGCATGCGCGCAACCTTAATGCCGTGACGACATCGGTACGTACCCGGAACATCACCGAACGTGTCCGGACATCCTGTCGCAGGGTCGGCGCGTGCCCGTGTCGGCCGGTGACCCGATCCGCGTTAGCCTCTGCATCTGGGAGGGCTACTCGCATGGAAACTACTCGGCCCGTTTTGTCCGTCGTCGTACCGATGTACGACGAGGAAGAGGTGCTGCCACTCTTCTTCGAGCGGATGCACCCGCTGCTGGACGGTCTCGGCATCAGCTACGAGCTGGTGGTGGTCGACGACGGCAGCCGCGACGCCACGGCGGCGATGCTGACCGCGGCCACCGCCGACTGGCCGCAGCTCCGGTTGATCCGGCTGCTCCGCAACAGTGGGCACCAGGCCGCACAGTCGGCCGGTTTCCAGCTGGCCCGCGGCGAATACCTGGTCACCATCGACGCCGATCTGCAGGATCCTCCCGAGGTGATCGCCGAGCTGCTCGCCACTGCCAAGAAGGACGACGTCGATGTCGTGTACGGCGTACGCTCCGACCGCTCCAGCGACAGCTGGGCGAAGCGGACCACCGCACGGATGTACTACCGGCTGATGTGCCGGCTGGTCGGCCGCGACCTTCCGTTCGACGCCGGTGACTTCCGGCTGGTCTCCCGGCGCGTGGTGGACGCGGTGAACCAGCTGCCCGAGGACGGCCGGGTCTTCCGGCTGGTGATCCCGTGGCTTGGTTTCCCGAGCGCCGAGGTGAAGTACGTCCGGGCGGAGCGGGCGGCCGGGAGTACGAAGTACACGGTCTCGAAGATGTTCCGGCTGGCGTTCGACAGTGTGACCGCGTTCTCGGCGGCGCCGCTGCGGCTGGCGACCTGGCTCGGGCTGGCCGGTGGGTTCGTGTCGGTGCTGGTCGTGATCGCCGCGCTGGCGATCAAGCTGGCCGGCAAGAGCGTCCCCGGCTGGACCTCCACGGTGCTCGCCGTCGGCACGATCGGGGCCCTGCAACTGCTCTGTCTCGGGCTGCTCGGCGAGTACGTCGCCCGGCTGTTCCAGGCGAGCCAGCGGCGGCCGCAGTTCATGATCGGCTACGACAGCCTCGAGGATCCCGGTCACCACTCGTACGCCGAGACCGTGGATGACGCTCTGCCGGAGCAGGGGCCCGACCGACGGTAGGCTCCTGCCATGCCGGACCTGTCACCCATCCCGTTCGTCAAGGCCTACGCGGCGGGCGACGAACTCGCCTACGTCACGCAGTCCTTCTCCTCGGCCTCCGTCGTCGGGGACGGTCCCTTCACGGCACGTGCTGCCGAGCTGATCACCAAGCTGGCCGGTGGTGTGGGGACACTGCTGACGCCGTCCTGCACACACGCGCTGGAGATGACCGCGCTGCTGCTCGATCTGGAGCCGGGCGACGAGGTGATCATGCCGTCGTTCACCTTCGTCTCCACCGCCAACGCCTACGCGCTGCGCGGCGCCGTACCGGTGTTCGTGGACGTCCGGCCGGACACGCTGAACCTGGACGAGACCCAGATCGAAGCCGCGATCACTTCGCGGACAAAGGCGATCGTGGTCGTCCACTATGCCGGGGTCGCGGTCGAGATGGACGCAGTACTGGCTATCGCTGACAAGCACGAACTCAAGGTGATCGAGGACAACGCGCACGGCCTCGGTGGCTCCTACAAGGGCCGCCCGCTCGGTTCGATCGGGCAGATGGCGACGCAGTCCTTCCACGGCACCAAGAACGTGCACTGCGGCGAGGGTGGCGCGCTGGTGCTGAACGACGCCGACCTGCTGCACCGGGCCGAAGTGATCCGGGAGAAGGGCACCAACCGGAGCCAGTTCTTCCGGGGCCAGGTCGACAAGTACCGCTGGGTCGACATCGGGTCCAGCTACCTGCTGGCCGACCCCCTCGCTGCCTTCCTCACCGCCCAGCTCGAGCTCTTCGATCAGATCCAGGCGCCGCGGCTAGCTAGGTGGCAGCGCTATGACGAGCTCCTGACCGACTGGGCGACTACGAACGGCGTCAGCCGGCCGACGATCCCAGCAGGCTGCGTGCACCCGGCACACATGTACTACGTGCTGATGCCGTCGCACGAGCACCAGCTCGGCCTGATCGCCTACCTGCGCGAGCGCAACATCACCGCGACCTTCCACTACGTGCCGCTGCACTCCGCTCCGGCCGGTGAGAAGTACGGCCGCGTCGGCCCCGGTGGCTGTGACGTCACCGACGACATCAGCGGCCGGTTGGTCAGGTTGCCGTTGTTCAGCCAGCTCACCGAGCACGAACAGGACCGTGTGGTCGACGGTCTGCTCACGTACCCGCTCTGATGGGCTGGTACGACGCGCTGGAGGCAGGGGAGCTGACCAGCGTCCCTTCGGAGTACGAATCGAAGCGGTTCGGAGTCTCGGTCGACCGGGTGACCGTGTCGGCCTCGGCCGGAACGCAACTGTCCGAGGTGCTCACTGCGATCGACAAGTCGACGGCAGACGTCGTCGTACTGCGTTATCCCGCTCGCGAGGTGCACTGGTTCGCAGCGCTGGCCACTGGTGCAAGGACGGCACTGCTGGCCGACAGCTTGATCTACTGGTCGCTCCCGGTCGGTAAAGGTCGTCGCCCGGCTCCGCTAGCGGGGTTCAACGCCGGCCTGGAGCGGGAGATCGACGACGACCTGGTGGACGACCTGGTCGGGGACATCTTCGGTGACTACGGCAATCACTACTGCGCGAACCCGTTGTTCGACAGGACGCTGGCGCTGGCCGGCTACCAGGAGTGGGCCAGGCGGAGCATCGCCGACCAGGGCGCCGTCGTACTGCGGGGACCGGATCGCCGGGTGCTCGCGCTGGCAACCGTCGACCAGGCGGGTTCCTGGACCGAGATCGAGCTCGCCGGCGTCGTACCGGCCGAGCAGGGGCGTGGGCGCTACGGGCACCTGCTCGCGGCGGTGGAGGACGCGGCCTCCTCGCGGCGGCTGGTGATTTCCACGCAAGGGCACAACACAGGGGTCCAAAGAGCATGGGCCCGGTACGGTTTCGAGCCTGTGCACACCCTGCTGACGGTCCATCTCGTAACGCCTGGATTACTACCCGGTGAACCCGGCCGGGAGAGGTGACGCAGGCGTCCGGAGCGACCACGCCCGGTGCTAAGCTGACCGCGAGATCTTTGGTCGCCGCCCGGCCTTTGGTTGCTCGGAGCGCGCGTGCCGCAGCAGCATCGGGTCCGGCGTGATGCCGACCGGGATGTCGATGCCGACCGTACTGCCGACTGAGCCGAGGAGAACGCCGTTGTGACGCCGCGGCTGAGTGTCGTTGTGCCTTTCTACAACGTCCGCGACTACATCGGGGAGTGTCTGGACTCGATCGCCCGGCAGACGTGGACCGACTTCGAGGCGATCCTGGTCGACGACGGATCCCCGGACGACAGCGCCGCGATCGCCAAGGAGTTCTGCGACCGCGACCCACGCTTCCGGATCGTGACGCAGGAGAACCAGGGCCTCGGCCCGGCCCGCAACACCGGGGTCCGCAACGCCGAGGGCGAGTACCTCACCTTCGTCGACAGCGACGACCTGGTCACCCGGCACGGCTTCGAGAAGCTGGTGCGGACGCTGGACGAGACCGGTTCGTCGTTCGCGGCCGGTAACGCCCGGCGGTTCAACAACTCCTCCGGGGTCCGGCCGTCCTGGATCCACCGGCTGCCGTTCGCCAAGGAGCGGCTGGCCACCCACGTGATCGAGACCCCGGACCTGATCCTGGACCGGATGGCCTGGAACAAGGTCTACCGGCGCTCGTTCTGGGACGAGTACGGCTACGAGTTCCCCGCGATCCGCTACGAGGACTACCCGGTCACGCTGAAGACGCACCTGGACGCCGTCACCGTGGACGCGCTGGCGGTCCCGGTCTACTACTGGCGCGAGCGCGAGTCCGGCGAGTCGATCACCCAGCAGAAGTTCCAGTTCGGGAACCTCGAGGACCGGGTCCGGTCCGCGGAGCTGGTGATGGACCTGGTCGAGGACGGCCAGGTGCTGACCGAGGTCCGCCGGCGGGTGCACGGGCACCTGACCCAGATCGACATGCTGACGCTGATGATGGCGTTCGGCGCGGCGCCGCCCGAGGACGAGCAGAACCTGATCAAGCTGGCCCGCCGGCTGATGGACCGCCTCGACGACAAGGTGCTGGACAAGGCGCACCCGTACGACCGGTTGCAGCACTCCGCGCTGCGGGCCGGCGACGTCGACCTGCTCCGCCGGCTGGCCACCTTCCGCAACGACGGCGGCCTGCGCGGTGGCGCCCGGGCGCTGGCCCGGCCGCGCCGCTCGTGGCAGTTCGAGCACAACTACCCCGGCGTGCACGACCAGAACAGCGCGGTTCCGCGGGAGCTCTACCGGCTGCCGATGAAGGACCTCACACTGGCGACCAGCGTGACCGAGGTGAGCTGGCACGGCGACGAGCTGTCCGTGAAGGGCACCGCCGAGATCCGGCACCTGGAGACCAAGACCTCGTCCAGCCTGCGGATGGCCCTCGTCATCGGCGGCGCCGAGACCGCCCTGCCGGTACGCCGGTTCGACGCGACCGACACGCACGGCGACCCGGCACTGGTCGGCTTCGAGGTCCGCCTCGGCAAGGACCTGCTGGCCCAGCTCAAGGACACCGCGGCCCCGGCGCATTTCGTCGTCCGGTTGCGGTCGGGCCGGCTCCGGCGGCACGGCAAGCTCCGTGGCCAGCGCCCCGGCAGCCCGGGCTGGCCGCCGGGTGCCTGGATCGACACCACCAGCTGGATCCAGCCGGGTCCGGGTGCCGACGGTGCCTTCGTACTGCGAAAGATGGTCGACCCGTGCCGGCTGACCGGGGTGGAGACGACCGCCGACGCGCTGGTGCTGACCGGCCGGGTCTCCACCGAGGTGGAGAACCCGAAGCTGCAGGTGACCCGGCCGTTGTCCGGCCAGGACCAGCTGCTGCCGCTCACGCTGTCCGGCGACGGCCGCGACTTCTCGGTCCGGATCCCGTTCCGGCCGATCATCGAGGACACCAACCCTGACGACCCGTTCACCCAGCGGACCACCTGGGCGTTCCGCCTGCTCGGCTCGAACGACCAGGAGAAGCTGATGCTCTGGACGGCGCCACCCCGGGCCGCCGCCCATGCGGAGCAGGGCCGGCTGGTGACGCTCACCCGGTCGACGGGTGGCTACGTGAACCTGCATGAGACGCCCTTCCGGGTCACCGCCGACCATGCCGAAGAAGTTGCCGGTAGCAACGAGCTGCGGATCACCGGTGCGGTCGCGGACGGCGAAGCGGCGTACAAGTACAGCTGGCGGCGCTACATCGACGACAACGACGACCACGTGGACGTCGAGTGCCGGCAGACCGTCGAGGACGGCGTCTGGTCCGCGACCGTCGGACTGGCCGAACTGGTCCCGGCCGAGGTGACCACCAACTCGGCCGATCCGCTGGCCAGCCTGGCGGACTGGATCCTGTTCGCGGTCGCGCCGGACGGCTCCGCGCACGCCGTCCAGTGCGAGCCGTTCCTGTCCAGCAAGTTGCCGGTCGAGCTCGAGGCCGAGGGCCACACCGCCGCGTTGCGCCCGCACGCCGGCACACTCCACGTCGAGGTCCGCTGATGCATCACCACAACCACTACTACGGTCAGGCGCACATCCTCGCCCGGTACGCCGGTCTGGACGACGAGTACCCGCCCCGCCTGCGCGGCTATCTCCAGCACGGCTGGAATATCGCGGACGGCTGGAACCCGGTGCACGAGTTCTACGACGGCGCCTGGCGGTTCACCTGGAGCGACGCCCCGCGCCGCCGCGGGCACGCACTCGGCCGGCGGAACTACCACAGCATCGGCGCCCCCTTCCTGTACCTGCAGGAGCTGGAGCCCACGCTCGGCGTAGTACCGGAGGAAGAGCGGGAGGGCACTCTGTGGTTCCTCTTCCACGGCTGGGAGGGCGGCAAGATCCAGGGTGATCACAAGCGCCTGATCGACGAGATCCGGGAGACCGAGCCCGGCCCGGTCACCTTCAGCCTGTACTACACCGAGTACGACCGGCCCGAGGTGCGCAAGTCCTACGAGGACGCCGGCTTCCGGGTGGTCTCGTTCGGCCGCCGTGGGTTCTCCTACGAGGGCACGGATCCGCGGTTCCTGTACAAGCAGCTGACCGAGCTCCGCAAGCACAAGCGGGTGGCCGCCAACCGGCTGTCTACCGCGATCTTCTACGGCATCGCCGCCGGCTGCGAACCGGCCGTGTACGGCGACCCGATGGAGATGGAGGGCGAGAATCCGCTGTTCGGCGGGCAGAGCCGGATCGAACGGCTCTGGCCTGAGATGCTCGGCAAGGAGATCGACCTGGCCGCCGCCCGCGCGACCACCGACCTGGAGCTCGGCGTCCCGTGGATGATGCCGGCCGAGGAACTGCGCATGTTGTTCGATTGGAGAGAGCGTGTCTGACAACCAGCTGGCCGTCGATGTGGTCCGCGGCGAGATGCAGCCGTGGAGCGACTACAGCGGCAAGCGGGGAGCCGTCCAGGGACCGGTGCTGCGCGCGCTCCTGGCCGACGTACTGCCCGACGCGGGACGCGCCCTGATCCTCGGTCCGCACGCTGCGGACCTGGTCGAGACCGTGATCGCCAAGGCGTCCGACGCGACGGTACTGGTCCGGTCCGTCTCCGACGCCACTGGGCTCACGGAGCAGTTCGGCGACAAGCTGCAGGTCGTTGCGGGCGCTCTGGACGGGCTGGCGGACGCCGGCCGGCCGGCCTTCGACGTCGTCGTTGCCGCCGACGGCCTGGACCGGGTGCTCGGCTACGACAGCAACGAGCTGAACTGGTCGCAGCGGCTGGATGCACTGGCCGCGGTGACCGCTCCGGGCGCTGTGCTGGTGCTGGGGCTGGAGAACGAGTTCTCCCTGACGAACCTGCTCGACCGGCGGCCTGCGGACGAGCGGCACGCCGATGACGAGTGGCGTCCGCTGCACGACGACCCGTCGCGTCCGGTTTCCACGGAGCAGTTCAAGGCTGAGCTGGCCCGGGTCGGCTTCGAGGACGCGGCTGCCTACGCGGCGTACTCGGTCGAAGAGACGCCGTACGCACTGGTGAGTGCAGAGATTGCTGCTGCCGCACGTCCCGGCCAGCTCCCGGCACGGCTCGCTGTGGAGGCCTTGGAGGCGTCGTCAGTCGCAGTACCGCTGCTGGCTCCGATCTCCGAGGGTGCAGAGTCCGCTGCGCGCGCTGGTCTGCTCGGTGCTACTTCCAGCGGCTGGATCGCGGTTGCAGGAGCTACGGCTGGTCATGGCGTCTACGCGAAGGCGCACACCGCAGTACTGACTGCGGATGCTGCTGAGGGTGGCTGGGCTGTCGCTGTCTCTGCTGAAGCTCCTGTGGTTGACGGGTTGCTGCAGTTCGATGCAGCTGCGGTGCCCGCTTCAGTGCCGGGTGGCGTGACCGCTGAGACGCTGTTGTTCCGTTTGGCTGCTGCCGAGGACGTTCCGGGCTTCCGGGACCTTGCCGCGCGGCTGGGGGACTGGGCGCGCTCGCAGACCGGTTCGCGGACGCTGCTGCGCTGGGACGACGTGGTCGTCGACGGTGACAGCTTCGCGTTCGGGGTCTCTGGCTGGCAGACCGTTGCGGAGGAGAGCGACAAGGACCGGCTCGCGGCAGCGTGGGCGCGGTTCCACGACCGGTTGATCGGTGCGCACCGCCGGCACCCGTGGCCGCCGTGGATGGTCGGTGACGACCTCGTCTCCGCGTGGGTCGCGATGTCCGGGATCGACGCGCCGAAGCAGGTGCCGGCCACCGCAGTGGACACCCCGTCCGCCTCGGTCGCCCATGTTGCCCGCGGCAAGGAACTCGCGGCCGCGCTGGCCGGCGTACTGGGTATTCCGTCGGACGCCTCGCAGACACCGGACGTCCGGACCGCGCTGGCCGAGGCCGAGCGGGCGAAGAAGGAGTCCTTCGAGCTGGCCGGCCAGATCTTCGGCCTGGAACGGACCCTGGGCTTCCGGGACAAGGCACTGAAGACCCGCGAGACCCGGATCCGCGAGATGCGCACCCAGGTCCAGAAGGCGAACGCGGAACGCACCCGGCTGCGCAACTCCAAGGCGTACACCGCGGTGACGCTGATCCGCAAGGCCGCTCAGATCCGCAACCCACGCAAGTTCGCCGGCAAGGTCAAGCGCAAGGTCAACCGCCAGATCCGCAACAAGCTCGGCTGATCGCGTCAGCGGCGGGCGATCAGTAGCTGGTGCGTGTCCGGCCAGTCGATCGGCTCGCCGCTGGGCGCGGTGATGCTTGCTACCGGTGCGATCCGGTTCGTGATCACCCAGTCGTTGCGCCATGCCTTGGAGGCGGGGTCGATGGTGAACCCGGCCTGCTTGGCGATCGTTGACCAGCCGTCGAAGGTGAGGCCGCAGAACTGCTCGTGGGTCTCGCTGAGCCAGTTGTCGACGTAGTCCTTGCGGGTCAGGAAGTCCATCGCGTCGGCCAGCCGCAGTACGAGCTTGCCGCCGTGCTCTTCATACTCGAAGGGGACGTTCGCGTTCCGCCGGAAGTCGTGCGCGAACTGGAAGAACCGTGCCCTGGTTGAGAGTTTCCCGACGTACTCCGCTGGATCCTGCAAGGCTTCGAGTTCACTGACAGCCGATGGATTCGCCCCGTCACTGTCATCCAGAGCCAGTACTACGGCGCGCTCGGGCTCGGCCGGTCCGCAGACGTCCGAGTTCACCCAGACGCCACCGGGTGCCGTGTGCGCGAAGAGGGCGTCGGCGAAGCGCTGGACCGTGGCGGGTCGCGAGCCGTCGGCGTACGACCAGATCTCGTGTGTCAGCGCCAGGGTCAGCGTGGTGTCGATCGAGCGCGGCGCGAAGACGGTCGAGCCGAGCATGTTCCGCTGGTAGAAGTAGACGTTCGGGTTGTGGAAGAGCCCTTGCTCCTTCTTGTGCACGCATTCGGCGTACAGGTGCCGGGCGACCTCGACGCCGATCAGGTCGGACTCGTGGAAACGCGGATCCGCGTCGATGAGTTGCAGGGTCGCGCCGGTCGCGCAGCCGATGTCGAGGATCCGGCCGGGGCGGACGAAGTCCTTGATCTGCAGCCATTTCCGGTCGGCGGCGGTCTCGAAGGCATCGGCATACGTCTTGTAGTCGCGGGTCGTGGTGAGCCCGCCGTCGTCGCCGACCACCGGGTCGTTCACACAGCGCCGGATCTGCGCGTCCAGGGCGTACCGGTCGAAGACGTCGACGGTGCCGGGATGCGCCAGCGCACGCCAATCCTCGTTGCCTGCGGCAATCATCAGCAGGACGTCCCAGGGTCGCGGCTCACTGTCGGGCTCGACGCCGATGACCTGATAGCCCAACTGTTCGTAGAGTTTCGCTACCTCGGGGGTCGAGCAGGCGACCACGGTGTTCGCGGGATCGAGCTGGACCTGGTCGTCGGTGCCGGCCTCGATCGCCTTGATCGTGACGTCGGCGAAATCGTCGGTCGGTGGCGTGTCGACGACGCCGATCACCAGCGAGCGGAGACCTTCCTGCAGGCTGAGTCGCTCGATCGCAGCCTCACGCCGATCGAAGGGGATCGGGTTCCGCTTGGTGGTGTGGTGATTCGCGGACGTGACGGCCCAGATCACCGTGCGGTCCACGTGCTCCTTGAGGAAGGCCGCCTGGAACCGGGTCAGGACGTGGTGGCGCCCCGGGAACAGCAGGTACTGGCTCATTCAGTCGCTCTCGCTGGTGATGTCGGGGTGCGCGTCGACGTCCGTGCGCTCCCGGATCACGTACGTCGGCCGGCCCATCGAACCGGAGTGCAAACGCCCGACGTACTCGCCGAGCACTCCGAGCGCCAGCATCTGAGCGCCCGAGAAGAGCGCGACCATCGAGGCGATCGTGGTGAAACCGGCCACGGTCGTCGCGCCGGCGGCGTACTTGTAGATGATCACGCCGAACAGCCCGACCCCGAAGGCCGCGCAGATGAAGCCGAGGTAGCCGACCAGCCGCAACGGCTCGGTCGAGTAGCCGGTGATCAGCGTCAGGGCATGCTTCATCAGCATCCAGGTGGAGTAGTTCGACTTGCCCTCGGCACGATCTTCCATCCGCACGGTGGTCTGCGCGATCCGCGTGGTGGACCAGGACAGCGCCACGTCGACCGAGGCGTGCGGTCCGTCGAGCCCGTCGAAACCGTCCCGCAGGAAGGTCCGGAAGGCCCGGAAGGCGCTGATCGACTTGGCGCCCTTGACCGACAGCGTGGTCGACATCGCCGCCTTGACCATCCGGGAGGAGAGACTGCGGAAGAACCCGTGCTCCTCGTCGATCGGTACGCCGTACACCAGGTCGATGTCGTCGGTGAGTGCCCTGAGCAGGACCGGGACCTGGTCGGCAGGGTGCTGCAGGTCGTCGTCCATCGTGACGACCACCTCGTACCGCGCGTTCCGGACGCCGGCGATCAGCGCGTTGTGCTGCCCGTAGTTGCGGGCCAGCCGCATCGCCCGGGTCTCGGTGTACTTGTTCGCCAGCTCGCTGGCCACCTGCCAGGTGTCGTCGGGGCTGCCGTCGACCACCAGAACGATCTCGTACCCGGAGGTGACCTCGGGTAAGACCTGGGTCAGATTTTCGACGAGGCGCGGGAGGGTGGCTGCCGACCGATAACATGGCACGACGACGGAGACGAACACTGCGGGCCCTTCAGCTGATACCGATGCGGGGGATGCGGTTCCGTCGTGATTATTCCACTGAACAGAAAAGGCACTGCCATTAGCGTCGCCGAGCTCGACACCAAGCCCGCCCCGAGCCTTGTTTCCAAGGTCGCCGGTGACCACCGGGTCCGCTACCTGATCGTCGGCGCCGGCACGAACGTCCTGTACTTCGGCCTGTTCTGGCTCGGCTGGCACTTCCTGCACGACTCGGTCCCGTACCTCGCGGTCACCGCGGCGGCGAACTTCAGCACCGCGTTGGTGGTCTACCCGCTCTACCGGGACTTCGTCTTCGGCTCCACGAACGCGAGCTGGCTGCGCGGTTTCGCCAAGTTCTACACGGTCTACCTCTTCGGCCTCGGCTGCTCCCTGCTCGGCATGCCGCTGCTGATCGAGCTGGTAGGCCTCCCGGTCCTGCTCGCCCAGGCCCTCCTGATCGCGGCCATCCCGGTAGCCTCCTACCTCCTCCACCACTTCTGGACCTTCCGCGCCACCCACAACTGATAGATGCGCAACCCCACCCGCAAGTTGTCCGCCCTGCTGACTCTTGTTGCCCTCACTGCCTGTAGTGGGCCGCAGGCAACCTCCGAGCCGTCGCCGGTTGCCTCGACAGTGAGCCCGAGCCAGAGCGTGACGCCGCTGAAGATCAGCTCGCCCAACACGACCGAGCAGCTTCGCGACGCGCTGCCGACGGCGTACGGCAAGGAGCAGTTCGACCGCCGCACCAACAAGGAAGCCTTCGGTTGGTCCCCGCGCGACGACCCGTTCGAAGGCCGCAAGGTCGACCCCGAGTCCTGCCGCGACATCCTTCGTACCGGCGGCCGCAAGGTCGACACCTTCGCAGAATTCCCGCACCTGCCGTACGCGGTGGCCGATCCGAAGACCAACGCATTCCCCGTGCAGGTCGAGCTGACCTCACTCCCGACGCCGTACTCCGACAAGTACCTTGACCTGCTCGTCCAGGCGGCGCCCCAGTGCGCCACCATGCGCACCGACGACCACGACCCCGCCTCGATCGTCGAGCGCGCCGTCCCCGGTCTCGGCGTCCGGTCCCGTTACATCCTTCGCACCTACCTGAACCACGGCCAACAGGTCCACGAAGCCATCGTCCTGTTCCGCACCCAGACCTACGTGGCGGACCTCCGCCTCTCCGGCCCGACCTTCAACGAACAGCAACTCCTAACCTTCGCCA
This sequence comes from Kribbella sp. NPDC006257, assembly GCF_040613535.1. NCBI lineage: Bacteria > Bacillati > Actinomycetota > Actinomycetes > Propionibacteriales > Kribbellaceae > Kribbella > Kribbella sp. NPDC006257. The sequence continues at coordinate 54,087 of NZ_JBEXSJ010000038.1, read as the reverse complement.
AGTCCCTCGAGGCCACCACCACCCGAAAGCTCCACTGATGCGGCGCCTCCTGTCCGCGACCGCGATCATCGTCGCCGGTTTCACGCTCATCGCCTGTGATCCAGCCGTGAACTACGCGCCGGATGCGACGCCGATCCCCACGCGTTCCCCCTCGGCCCCGCCCAGCACACCTTCGGCCCCGGTCAGCTACCGGTACGACGTATTCCAGATGGCCAAAGCTGTTCCCGCCAGCTACCACGGTCACGACCTGAACCCGGATACCTTCATCTTCTTCCCGAATCTGACTCCAACGCTTCGCCCGGACCCGCTGGCCGGCCGGAAGATCTCTCCGGAGGCGGGGCTTGCTGAACCGGATGCGTTCGTATCGGTCGTGGTTGCTGAAGCCACCGGCGCTGTTGCGGATCGGTACATGACCCAACTGCCAGCTATCCAGCCGGCGTGCGCGAGCATCACCTTCGGCGACAGCTCTGATCGTGCCTCTGTCGTCAAGCGATCCGTTTGGCAGCTGGCGGCGTCGAGGCTCAAATGACAACAGGCCCGACTGTCGCCGGGCCTGTTGTCAGTGGCTGGGGTTTACAGGACGTCCCAGGTGAGGGGGGTGCCGGCTACTGCGTCTACGCGGAATTCTCGGCCTTCGACGGAGGTGAAGGCGTCGGGGGCCAGGCCGCCGGCGGGGCGGACGGAGCGGACGTTGTCGGGGGCCACCTTTTCGCCGGCCTTGACGTCGCGGGTGATGTAGAGGGAGCGGCGGAAGCGCAGGACGTTCTGCTCCGCCTCCTTCGGGCCGACGATCGGCTCACCGAGCGCCTGCTGGGCGACCTTGGTGCCTTCGACCAGGAGCTTCACCTCGAACGGCTCCAGGGAGAAGGCGGAGTCGACGCCGCCGTCGGCGCGGGACAGCGTGACGTGCTTCTCGATCACGGTCGCGCCGAGGGCGACGGCCGCGATCGAGGCGCCGATGCCCATGGTGTGGTCGGACAGACCGATCTGGACGCCCAGAGCGTCGCGTAGTACGGGGATCGAGCGCAGGTTGGACTGGTCGGCCGGCGCCGGGTAGCTCGCCGTACAGGACAGCACGATGATCTGCTCGTTGCCGGTGGACCGGGCCGCGCGGACCGCCGCGTCGATGTCCATCAGGGTCGCCGAACCGGTGGAGATGATGATCGGCTTGCCGGTCTCGGCCATCCCGCGGACCAGCGGCAGATCGCCGATCTCGTTCGAGGCGACCTTGTACGCCGGCACGTTCAGCTTCTCCAGGAAGTCGATCGCGGTGGGGTCGAACGGCGACGAGAAGGCCAGCATGCCGAGCGAGTTGGCCAGCTCGAACAGCGGCTCGTGCCACTCCCACGGCGTGTGTGCCTCCTGGTAGAGGTCGTACAGCCGGGCGCCGCCCCACAGCTCGTGCTCCGACGGCAGCCGGAAGGCCGGCAGGTCGACGTCGAGGGTGATCGTGTCGGCCGTGTAGGTCTGCAGCTTCAGCGCCTGTACGCCGGTCTCGGCCATCGCGCGAACGATGTCCTTCGCCCGCTCCAGGTCTCCGTTGTGGTTGCCCGACATCTCCGCGATGATGAACGGCTGGTGGTCCGGACCGACCGGTACGTCGCCGAAGTTGATCGTCTTACTGGCACTCATGCTTGTCCCTTCGGCTTCCGCCGGTTGTCTTTGTGCAGGCTGATGGGGAACACGGTGATCTCGCGGCCGTCGGCGGACCGGGTCTCCGGCTCGCCCTCGACGAAGCGGAACCGCCGGTTCATCTGCCGGACCACGGTGTTGTGCTCGAGCACCTCACCATGCAGCTCGTCCAGCCCGAGTTCGTCGAACGCGTACCCGGTGGCGTCCTTCATGACCTCGATCCACGCGGGCAGCGTCTCGCCCCGCTCGGCCAGGCCCTCGGCGTCCAGGAAGAACCCCCAGGCGCCGGTCTTCGCCTCGAAGTCCAGGTCGAAGAAGTTCACCACGCCGGCCGTCACGCCGTCGCGTTCGTAGATCAGCACCCGGCGGGTCGGGTCCGCGCTGGCCTTCTTCCACCAGCCGGCGTGCTCGTCCACCGAGATCTCGTGGGCGTTGATACTGACCTCGCGGTTGGGCTCCTGGTTGCGCAGGACCCGGATGATGTCGACGTCGCCGTCGGTGGCCGTACGCAGCACTTTCCGCCCTCTCGATCCCTGGTTGATCCGGTCCCCACGGTACTGGCTGGCCCCCGTCGCCAGCCATTCGGTCGCCAGACCGTCACCGCATGGGGTGATCACCGAATCGAATCGCCGCCGAACTCTTCTGTGCCGCGGCCGGGTCGTGTAACTATCTTTCGACTTCATTTATAGACCGGTCGGAGAGTGACATGAGTGTCTTGCGGATCGTCGGCGTACTCGGAGCGACAGCCGGCCTGATCTTCGGTGCACTACCAGCCACAGCCCGTACGACGGAGGCCGAGGCGAGCTGTGCGGCTGCCCCCAGTACGCCGCTGCGGCAGTTCAGAGCCAGCTGGGTCGCCTCCGTGGTGAATATCGACTGGCCGTCCAGGACAGGGCTCACAGCGGCCCAGCAGCAGGCAGAGCTGGTCGGGTGGTTCGACGACGCAGTACGGCAGCACCACAACGCCGTAGTACTGCAGGTGCGCCCGACGGCAGACGCGTTCTGGCCCTCCAAGGTGGAGCCCTGGTCGCAGTACCTGACCGGCGTACAGGGCGGTGATCCCGGCTACGACCCGCTGGCCTTTGCAGTGACCGAGGCGCACAAGCGGAACCTGGAGCTACACGCCTGGTTCAACCCGTACCGAGTGTCGATGGGCACCGACCTCAGCAAGCTTGTCCCGGAGCACCCGGCCCGGCAGCACCCCGACTGGGTTCTCCCGTACGGCGGGAAGCTCTACTACAACCCGGGAATCCCAGCAGTCCGCAAGCTGGTGGAGGACGCGATCATGGACGCGGTGTCGAACTACGACATCGACGGTGTCCACTTCGACGACTACTTCTACCCGTATCCGGTAGCCGGCCAGGTCTTCGACGACGCGGCCACCTACGCGCAGTACGGAGCAGGCTTCCCCACGTTGGCCGAGTGGCGGCGCAACAACATCAACCTGCTGATCCAGGAGTTGCAGCACCGGATCAAGGCGGCCAAGCCGTGGGTGAAGTTCGGCATCTCCCCGTTCGCGGTCTGGCGGAACAAGGCGACCGACCCACTCGGTTCCGACACCACTGCTGGGGTGCAGACGTACGACGACCTCGCGGCCGACACCCGGCGCTGGGTGCGTGAGGAGTGGATCGACTACATCGTTCCGCAGGTCTACTGGGCGGGCGGCTTCGCTCCTGCCGACTACAACAAGATCGTGCCCTGGTGGGCCGAGCAGGTTCGCGGCACCGACGTACACCTCTACATCGGCCAGGCGACGTACAAGGTCGGTACGTCGACGCAGTCACCCGACTGGTCCGACCCTGCCGAGCTGAGTGACCATCTGGCCTTCAATACAACGATTCCTGAGGTCAAGGGCGACATCTACTTCTCTGCCAAGGACGTCCGCGCAGACCGCCTTGGTGCCACCACACTGCTCAACAGCAACTGGTACACGCGCCCAGCCCTCATCCCCGCCATGCCCCACCTCGACGCGCGCCCGCCTCTTCCGGTGCACGCGCTGCAAGCCGCCAAGACGTCAACCGGCGTACGCCTCCAGTGGCGCCCGACATCAGCCGACACCACGTCGTACGCGATCTACCGCCGCGACCTTACCGCCGGCGACTGGTGCCCCGACAATGACGCCCGCAACCTCCTCGCCACCCAGCGCACCACCACCTACACAGACCCCACGGCCCTCCCCGGCCACCACTACCTCTACTCAGTAACCGCCCTGGACCGCACCTGGAACCAGTCCGTCCCCATCCCGACCATCGGCTAGCGCAACTGGTAGACGCTGACTGTGCCGGACTGGAAGCGCAGTTCGGCCAGTTTGCCGAGCTCCTCGGGGATCGGGTTGATCCGCGAGTCAGCGAACAGCCAGCGGACGCCGTACTTCGTACGCAAGGTGTCCAGGCCTTCCCGGGTCGGCGCGGTGAACGCCGCGTCGTTGATGCGGAGCTTCTCCTGGTCCCAGAAGGGGCTGTAGAGGGCCTCGGCGGAGGTGTAGGCGTGGCTGTTGGCCTTGGCCGTGTACGCCCAGCCTTCGACCAGCACGCGGCGTTCGGCGTACCCGGGGATCCAGAAGGAGCCGCTGTGGCACCGCTCGTCGGGCAGGCTGAGCCCGCCTCCCGACGTACCGGCGGGCGGCCGGTGGCAGTGGATGTTGGTCGCGATCAGGTCGTCGGGCCCGGATTGGCGCCGGATGAAGCGCGCCGCCTCGATCCCACCGGGAGCGATCGACTCGTACGTCGAACCGCCGGGCGTCGCGAACTTCTGCAGGCTGACGATGGTCGGCGATACGGTCAGGCCGACCAGGGCCGCCACGGCGATCGCCGCCCAGGTGCGTCCCGATCGGAAGACCAATCCCAGCACGACGGTGCCCACGGCAACGATGATCAGCGCTACCACCAGCGGCTCGGCGAAGATCCGGTCGAGGCAACTGGTGTCTCGGCAGTCCCGGATCAACCCGTGCGGGCGGGATCTGGCGTAGTAGATCGCCGCGACTCCCAAGGCGAGGGCGGGCGCGACCGCGTAGTACCGGCGTCGCTCCAGTGACGACAACCCCCAGGTCGCGATCAGAACCCCGTAAATAAAGGCGTTCCGGGCGAAGAAGACCTGTGACTGGCTGAAGTGGTAGAGGATCGAGGCCGCCGCGATCGCCAGCACGAACGCGAAGACCAGCAGGACCGCCATCGGGTCGCGCGGCACCCGGCGCCGGATCAGCAGCGCGCCGACGACCGGCATCAGCCAGCCGATGACGATCGCGGCCGAGAAGATCACCAGTACCGACGGGCCTTGCTGTACGTCGGGACTGATCCCGGTCAGCATCGTCTGCAGCATGGACCGGAAGGTTCCGGCCGGCTTGACCGTCATCCCTTGGCTCTCGGCGCGCAGGATCACCAGATAGTTGAAGCCGTAGCAGATGACGACCAGCACGGCGAGGACGAGTGCCCGCAGATTGATCCGGCGGCCGCGCACCGAGAGGTAGATCCACGCGGCCGGCAGCCCAGCGGCGTACACCGGGAGCGCTGTTGCCTTCGAGATCGACAGCACCGCGATGAGTACTGCCGCGGCCACGAAGAGTCCGGCGAGCCGGCTGCGGGATTGTCCGCCTCGCCTGCGACCGGGCGGCCGGCGCAGGATCAGGGCCGTGACCGCGATCAGCGGCAGCATGAGCACGGTCGAGAACGCCTGCGTGGGGCTGATCAGCTGGCCCATCGAGAGCGGGCCGTCGTTGTAGAGCGTGTTCGTCGTCGTCCAGGACCACGGCGCCAGGTCGCCGGCCATCACGGTCAATGCGGCCGCGATCGGGGCGGCGACCGCGCGCCCGGTCAGCACCATGCCGACCGCGGCGGCGCCCATCGCGGTGAGCAGCATGAAGGCGAACGGGACCACCCGCTGGGTCAGGACATCGAGCTCGATACCGGTGATCCAGTGCGCGGAGGCGATGTGGTTGTAGACCATCCAGTGATAGGTGAGCGGCTCACCGGCGACATACGGCACCTGTGGCGGGAAGTGATGGGTCAGCTCGGCCGCGAGCGAGAGCTGGAACGGCGAATCGGAGTTCGGCCGGAGCGCGGCCGGGCCGTCGAGCGCGATCAGCCGCGAACCGACCCGGATGAACCAGGCCGACACCACGCCGACCGACACCATCACGCCGGCGACCGCCCACCAAGGGGTCGGCCGGTCGCTCTCTTTCCGCCGCGGCAGGCCGATCACCATGCCGAAGGCCAGGGCCGGCATCACGAGGGCGAGCAGCGGGATGTCGAGCCAGCGGCCCAACGGATAGATCAGCGCCTCACAAGCCAGGCCGAACGTCGTACCGAGTACTGCGTCGACGGCGAACCAGCCTGTCCCACCAGTGAGTCTGCGCCAGAACAGCGTGCCGGGGATGGCGATGACGACGAGCAGATAACCGAGGTAGGCGGCCGGGATCCAGGCATCCTGCGCCTGCAACCCGGCGAACCAGCCCAGCGGCAGCACCGGCACGCTCGCGAGTGCCGCGATCACCGCCGCGCGCCCACCCTTGCTCATCCAGATCCCCTCGTTCGCGTCCCTGTTCAGAAAGAGGACCGGCGGTGGCAGAAAGTTCCCGCTTCCTACTCAACGCGATGATAGGTCGACCGGTTCAGCTGCCTGCCGAGTGACCTGGACCACTGCTGTCCTGCCGCGAAGTCGGCCGCCGGGGCGGGAGCCGCTAGGCTCTGGCTTCATGAGTGAGTTGACGCGCGCCCAGATCCGGGACCTGATGGGCGAGGTGATGAAGGCGCAGGGCAAGACGCTGCCGAGCGAGGACAGCGCCGACCTGCGAGAGATCGGCTTCCGTTCGCTGGACTTCTCCGAGCTCGCGCTGCGGGTCGAGGACGAGATCGGCGACGAGCTGAACTTCGACGCCCCCGGGCTCCGGCAGATCGCCAAGGTCGGTGACGTCCTCGACTTCATCGAGCAGCTCCAGTCGGCGTGACCGCGTCGCGTCGTACGACCGCCTTGATCGGTGACGACAACCGGGTCGTCGTCGGTGGCAAGACGCTGACCTGGCGGACCCTGCACAAGCTGCCGCAGCTGCCCTCGCCTGCCGCTGTCCTGGTGGACAACGGCGCCGACGCGCTGGCGGCCGTCCGGCACCACGCCGTGCACGGCACCGAGCTGCTGGTCGCCACCTCGTCCCGGGTCGACCTCGCGATGCGCGAGGAGCTCGGCGAATCCGGTTTCGCGGTCGTCATCGCGAACGGCGACGAGCACTCCGTCACGCCCGCGAAGCTCAAGCGGGTGGAGGAATCCGGCCGGGTCTGGCTGCTCACCTCCGGCTCCACCGGACGGCCCAAGCGGATCGGTCACACCCTCGAGTCGCTGACCACCGTGCGCGGGCAGCAGCAGCCGCGCACCTGGCTGGTCCCGTACTCCCCGGGCACCTACGCCTGGTGGCAGGTCATCACGATCTCACTCACCCAGGCCGACCAGGGCCTGGTCGTGATCGAGCCTTCCGAGCTGGACACCTGGCCGGCCATCGCGGCCGAGCACGGCGTCACGGCAGCCTCCGGTACGCCGACCTTCTGGCGGCAGACGATCTTCCGCGACACCGAGGCGCTGGCCAAGGTGCCGCTGGAGCAGATCACCCTCGGCGGCGAGCCGGTCGACCAGGCGATCCTGGACCAGCTGCACGAGATCTTCCCGGACGCCCGGATCTCCTGGATCTACGCCTCCTCCGAGGTCGGCGCCTCGATCGTCGTCCACGACGGCAAGGCCGGCTTCCCGAAGGCCTGGCTGGACCGCGATCCCCAATCCGTGTCACAGCCCGAGGTCGAGCGGCCGATCCTGCACGTCGAGAACGACGAGCTCGTGATCAGCTCCCCGCACCACGGTGCCGGCCTCGAAGGAGCGCACCGGACCGGCGACCGGGTCGAGTTCGTCGACGACCGGGTGCTGATCACCGGCCGCCTCGACACCGACGAGATCAACGTCGGCGGCTCCAAGGTGTCGGCCGGCCTGGTCCGCAACGTGCTGATGGCGCACCCCTCGGTGGCCTGGGCCCGGGTGTTCGCCCGGAAGGCACCGCTGGTCGGCCGGATGGTGGCGGCCGAGGTGGTCATCGACCCCGCGCTCGGCCCGACCACGGACGCCGACCTGGTGCAGTGGTGCACGAACCGGCTGCCGGACTACGGCGTACCGCGCCGGATCCGCTTCCTGGACGAGATTCCGCAGAAGGAGACCCTGAAAAGCGATGTCTGAACCAACTCTGGTGCCGCCCTCGAAGGTGGTCCTCGTCTCCGGTGGATCCAAGGGCCTCGGCCTGGCCTTCGTGAACGACCTGATCGACGCCGGCGTGAAGGTGGCCGCCTTCGCCCGCACGGTCACCCCTGAGCTGACCGCGCTGGCCGAGAAGTACCCGGACCAGGTGCATGTCGGCTCCGTCGACGTCACCGACGAGAAGGGCGCCCAGGCGTTCGTCAAGGAGGTCGAGGCCAAGCTCGGCCCGATCGACGGCCTGGTGAACAACGCCGCCGTCGGCCAGGACTCGCTGCACGTGCACACCTCGGCCGAGCAGATCGCCAACATCATCCACACGAACCTGACCGCGCCGCTGGTGCTGACCCGGTTCGTGCTCCGCCGGATGATGGCCAAGGGCCTGAAGGGCCGGATCGTCAACGTCACCTCGATCTGCGCCCAGCGCGGCTACCCGGGTCTGGTCGCCTACTCCGCGACCAAGGGCGGGATGGACTCCGCGACCCGCTCGATGGCCCGCGAACTCGGCGGCCGCGTGCTGGTCAACTCGGTCGCGCCGGGCTTCTTCGCTTCGGACATGTCCGCGGTGCTCGGCCAGACCCAGCTCGACCAGATCGTTCGGCGTACGCCGACCGGTCACCTGACCGAGCCGGAAGAGGTCGTCCCGGTGGTCCGGATGCTGCTGCTGGAGAACACCAACATCAACGGCCAGGTCCTCGTCATCGATGGCGCTGCCTCCATCTGACCTGCTCGAAGGCGCCGAGTCGTACCTGCGGGTCGGCTCGGTCGCCGAGATGGCGGACGCCGTCACCCGCTCGCACCTACCGGACTTCCGCTGCGTCGGCTGGTACGCCGTACCGCCGCCCGGCTGGTCCGTCGTGATCGATGCCGAGTACGCCGATCAAGTGGTCCCGGCGCCGCTCGCCCGCCGGTTCGGAGTCGACGAGTTCTGGCAGCGCTGGACCCGCGCGGAGTGCCTCTGCAAGCTCGCCGACGTCCCGATGCTCGCCTGGTGGCCGGAGCACGGCCTCGACGTACCGGCCGATTTCACCGGACGATGGCGGACCCTGGAGCTCGGCCCGCTCATCGTCTCGGTCGCGCTGGCCCCTACGCGGGCCTGATGTTCGCATTGCGGTGGAACACGTTCCCCGGGTCGTAGATCGCCTTGATCGCCGCCAGCCGCTCGTACTTCGCGCCGTACGAAGCCCGCACCCGATCGTCGGCCTCGTCGTCGCTGATCGCGTTGACGTAGCTCCCGATGCCCCGGCTGTGGGGCTGCAGTGCGGTCCAGAACGACCGCACCCAGGCCCGGTCCTGCTCGAGCAGTTCCGGCGTCGGGGCGATCGCGACCAGGAACAGCGCGTACCCGGGTGCGCGGCTGCCGCTGAAGGCGGTCGCGTCGTCGGCGACCTCCGAATACGCTTGGTCCAGGCGGTAGAACAGCATCACCGACAGCGGCGACTGCTTGCGCGGCAACTGGTCCGTGAGCACCTCGATGGCCTCGTCACTCAGGTCGTCGAGGTAGAGGCCCTTGTCGTAGGCGTGCTGCCCCCACGCGTTCGCCTCGTCGAGCATCTGCTGCAGCGCGACGTACGGCATCGGGGTGGCGAACTCGAACAGCGGCGGCAGCGAGAGACGGATCTCGTCCAGCACCTGCTCGTGCTCCTCGGCCTCGCCGAAGCCGGTCACGATCATTGCGTAACCGGGCTTGAACTGGTGCTCCGCGGGGACGAACGGGGCCGGCGGCGCGTTCAGCCCGCCGAGCACGATGTTCACCTCGCGGGGCAGTTTCGCCATCACTTCGCGGGCCAGCCGGAACATCTCCGGACCTTTGTCCAGGTCCCAGAAGAGCAGGCCGAAGCGGATGATCGGGTCGACCTCGTGCAGCTGGAACTCGAACTCGGTCACCACGCCGAAGTTGCCCCCGCCGCCGCGCAGAGCCCAGTGCAGGTCGGGGTTCTCGTCCTCGGCGGCCCGCAGGATCCGGCCGTCGGCCGTGACCACCTGCGCCGCGACGAGGTTGTCGATGCTGAGCCCGAACTTGCGGGTCAGCCAGCCCATCCCGCCGCCGAGCGTGAGCCCGCCGACGCCGGTGTGGCTGACCATGCCGGCCGGTACCGCCAGGCCGTACTGCTGGGCCGCGGCGTCGAGATCGGCGAGCAGGGCGCCGCCGCCGACCCGGGCCCGCTTCGCCACCGGGTCGATGGTGACGGCGTTGAGCCCGCTCAGGTCGATCACCAGGCCGTCCGCCACCGTGCAGGAGCCGCCGGGGCTGTGCGCACCGCCGCGGACCGCGATCTCCAGGCCGTTCTCGCGCGCGAAGCCGACCGCCCGGCTGACGTCCTCGACGCTGCGTGCCTGGACGATCACCGCCGGACGCTGGTCGATGGTCGCGTTCCACACTTTGCGGCTGTCGTCGTAGCCGGGATCGGCCGGTCCCACCACCGGCCCGCCAATCATTGTTCTCAGGTCCTCGATGCCGCTGCCGGCAAGTTGGGTCATGAGCTGGACCTCCCCCTCGGTTGTTCGATCACTTTCACCATGGACCCGTTGCGGCCAAAGTGATAGTGCCCTTGAGGGAGATCCTTGCCCCGGCCCCTTAAACCAGCCTTAAGACGCGGGCCTGATGTTCGCGTTCCGGTGGAACACGTTCCCCGGGTCGTAGATCGCCTTGATCCGTGCCAGCCGTTCGTACTTCGGCCCGTACGTCGCCCGGACGCGGGCGTCCTCGCTCTCGGCCATCGCGTTGACGTAGCCGCCGATGCCGATCGCATGCGGGCGCAGTGCCTCCCAGAAGGACCGGACCCAGGCGCGGTCGTGATCCAGCAGTTCAGGGGTCGGGCAGATCGCCACGATGAAGACCGCGTACCGCGGGGAGCGGCCGCCGCCGAACGCGGTGTCGTCTTCGCCGACCTCGGAGTAGGCCTCGTCCAGGCGATAGAACAGCGTGTTGGACAAGGGCGACCGGCGCAGCGGCCACTGCTCGGTGATCACCTGGATCGCCTCGTCCGACAGGTCCTCGAGGTACGAACCCTTGTCGTAGCAGTGGAATCCCCAGGCATTGCCCTCGTCGATCGACTTCTGCAGCTCCGTGTAGGGCATCGGCGTCGCCACCTCGAACAACGGCGGCAGCGTCTCGCGGATCGTCGCCAGCACCTCTTCGTGTGCTTCCGGACTGGTCACGCCGACGACGATCAATGCGTAGCCAGGCTGGCCCCGGAGCTCTTCGGGGACGAACGGCGCAGGCGGCGCACTGACGCAACCGATCACCACGTTGAACTCACGAGGTAGCGCCGGGATGAGGTCGCGGGCCAACCGCAGTACGTCGGCGCCTTCATCAAGTCCCCAGAATTGCAGGCCGTACTGGACGATCGGCCCGACCTCGTGCAGCCGGAACTCGAACTCGGTCACCACACCGAAGTTCCCGCCACCACCCCGGACGGCCCAGAACAGCTCAGGGTTCTCGTCCCCCGCAGCTCGGCGCAGTTCCCCGTCCGCGGTGACGATCTGCACCGACTCCAGGTTGTCGAGGCTGAGCCCGTGCTTGCGGGTCAGCCACCCCATCCCGCCGCCGAGAGTGAGCCCGGCGACGCCGGTGTGGCTGATCGCCCCGGCCGGTACGGCGAGTCCGTGCGCCTGGGTGGCCGCATCGAGCTCGGCCAGCGTCGCACCGCCACCGACGAGAGCCCGCTTGCTCGACGGGCTGACGGTGATCGCCTTGAGGCCGCTGACATCGATCATCAGCCCGTCATCCACGACGGCCGCCCCGGACATGCTGTGCGCACCCCCACGCACGGAGATCTCCAGAGCGTGCTCGGTCGCGTACAGCACGGCGGCCTGGACATCGGCCGCGCTCTGGCAGCGTGCGATCACGGCCGGCCGGCGATCGATGTCGGCATTCCAGACCTTGCGCGCCTCGTCGTACCGCGCGTCGTCCGGGCCGAGCACCTGCCCACCGAACCGTGTCCGTAGCTCCTCGATCCCGCTACTGGCCGTCTGAGTCACAAGAGTCCTCCCGGATTGACTACTCACAGTCACCCTACGGCGGCTCCGATGTCCTGACAGCGTCCTTTCGGGCAAGCCATCGCGCGGCGCTGGTTCCCGGCGTAACCACCGACCTGGGTGGCCCCGGTGCGCTCCATCGGTTGTTCTCACTTCTTCAGACCGCGCCGAGGACCGGAACTCATCGCACCGATGATTCCGCCCGCTGTAGCTGGTCAGTACCAGTGACAGCGATTTTCTGGAGGAGCTTTGAGTAACGAACGATCCACCGTCGAGCAGCGCTGGGTGCTGACGCTGACCTCGATCGGCTCGGTGATGGTGGCCCTGGACGTGCTCGTGGTGGCCGCGGCGCTGACCACGATCCGGCGCGATCTGGGCGCCTCGATGGAACAACTGGAATGGACGGTGAACGCCTACAGCCTGAGCTTCGCCATGCTGCTGATGACCGCCGCGGCCCTCGGCGACCGGCTCGGCCGGCGCCGCACCTTCGCGGCCGGCCTCGCGCTGTTCACGCTCGCGTCGATCGGCTGCGCGATGGCGACCTCGGTCCCGTGGCTGATCGCCGCCCGGGCGCTGCAAGGGGCCGGCGCGGCCGTGGTGATGCCGCTGGCGATGGGAATCCTCGGCGCCGCCTTCCCGGCCGAGCGCCGGGGCTGGGCGATCGGAGTCTTCAGCGGGATCACCGGCCTGGCGGTCCTCGGCGGCCCGATGATCGGCGGAGCCGTCACCGAAGGCCTGGCCTGGCAATGGATCTTCTGGATCAACGTCCCGGTCGGCCTGGTCGCGATTCCCCTGGTGCTGCGGCGGATCCCGGAGAGCAAGGGCGTCGTACGCCGGCTGGATCCGCGCGGCGCGACGCTGATCACGCTGGCGGTTCTCGGCCTGGTCTGGGGTGTGATCCGTGTTGCGGTGGTGGGCTGGAGCAGCGTCGAGGTGATCGGCTCGTTCGTGTTCGGATCCCTGCTGCTGTTGGGATTCCTCGCCTGGGAGAAGCGGGCTCCGCAGCCGATGGTGCCGCTCGCCCTGTTCCGGATCCGGGCGTTCTCGGCCGGGAACGCGGCCGGCTTCTTCCTCTCCGCGGCGCTCTTCAGCGCGGTGTTCTTCGTCTCCCAGTTCATGCAGGCCGTCCTCGGGTCGGGACCGCTCCTGGCGGGTCTGCAGCTGTTGCCCTGGACCGCGACGCTGTTCGTGGTGGCGCCGATCGCCGGGCGCCTGGTGGACCGGATCGGCGAACGTCCCCTGGTGGTGACCGGGCTGGTCCTGAACGGGCTCGGCATGGCGTGGATCGGACTGGTCGCGGATCCGGGCGTGCACTACCTCGCGCTGGTGGCTCCGATGATCGTGGCGGGGTGCGGGATCTCGATGGCGATGCCGGCCGCGCAGAGTGCCGGTACCGGCTCGGTGCCGCGGGAGGCGGTCGGGATCGCGTCGGGGATCTACGGCATGATGCGGCAGCTCGGCGGGGTGGTCGGAGTCGCGGTGCTGGCTGCCGTGTTCGCGGCCGGCGGCGGCTACGGATCGCCGGCGTTGTTCAGTTCCGGGTTCAGCCGGGCGATGGTGGTCTGCGGCGTACTGTCGGTGATCGGGGCTGTCGCGGGACTCGGGCTCACCGGCCGGCGTACGGCGGCCGTCGTTGTGCCGGCCGCGGCGCGTTCGGTAGAGGTGGAGGAGGTGGGATGAATCTCGAGGAGGAGTTCGCCCTGCACCGCGGGGAGCTGGTCGCGCATTGCTACCGGATGCTCGGGTCGCTGCACGATGCGGAGGACTCCGTGCAGGAGACGTACCTGCGGGCCTGGCGAGGCTTCGCGGACTTCGAGGGCCGGTCCTCGGTGAAGACCTGGCTCTACCGGATCGCTACCCGCGTCTGCCTGAACGCCTTGCAGCACAGCAGCCGCCGGATGATTCCGTCCGCGCTCGGCGCACCTGGTGCCGACCCCGAGGACATAGTGCCGCAGGCACTGGAGGTCAGCTGGCTGGAGCCGTTCCCTGACCTCATGGTCAACGCGGACCCGGCTGCTGTCGTCGGTACTCGACAGAGTCTCCGGCTGGCGATGGTGGCTGCACTGCAGCATCTCCCGCCGCGGCAGCGCGCAGTACTGGTACTAAGGGAAGTGCTGGCCTGGCCTGCAGGTGATGTGGCCGAGTTCCTGGACATGTCGACTACAGCGGTCAACAGTTCGCTGCAGCGCGCCCGTGCCGAGATTGCCCGGCTCGCACCCGCCGAGGAGGAGTTCAGCGAACCGGACGAGCCCGTACGCCGTGCGCTGCTCGACCAGTACGCCAAAGCGTTCGAGAAGGCTGACCTGGTCGCGCTGGAAGGTCTGCTGACTCAGGACACGCGCTGGGAGATGCCACCTATTCCCACCTGGTTCCACGGACGCGCGGACGTTCGGCGGTTGCTCGAGGCAAAGGTCCTCAAGGGGGAGGGGCGCCGAATCCTGGTGGAGACGTCGGCGAACGGCCAACCCGCGTTCGCCTGGTACGTGCGAGGCCGCGACGACGTGTTCCATGCGCATTCGCTGTCGGTACTGACGCTCACCAAGGCCGGGGTGTCGTCCGTCTTCTCCTTCCATCAGCCGGACTTGTTCCCCTCGTTCGGCTTGCCGGTGAGCCGGTTGTCCACAGGCTGAGTCCAACGGCGAGCGGGCCTTTGCTCCGGGATGGGAGACTTCGGAGCGTGACCGACGACGAAATCCTGCGGATGCTGCCGATGGCGGCGGCTGCGATCGCCCTGGACGAGCGACTGGCCGATCATTACCTGGCCCAGCTCGGCCAGTACGACGAACGCGACCAGGCGCAGGTGGATCGTTGTCTCCAGAGCGCCCTGGAAGGTCTGCTCAAGACGGCCTGGTCGCGCGGCTGGGCGCCCGGCGATGTCGTCCAGCACAGCCGCCGCAAGCTCGACCAGGTTGTCGAGTCCCTGCTGCTCGCGGCAATCGCCTCGGAGCACCGCTCCTACCCGGCGAAGTCGATCGACCCCCGCTGGCTCGATCAACTGACCGACCTGGGCATCAGTACGCCGTACGCCGAGCTCCGGTTGACCGCGTGGGCGGCCGATCGCCGGCTCCCGCGCTACCTGGCGCTCCACCACGCGCTGGCGCTGGCCGGGTTCCTCCAGGCCTTGCCCGCGATCGCCCGGCTGTATCCACTTCCCGGTGCTGCGTTACCGGGTCGCCCCGTCCATGCCACACCGGCCAGCGGCAAGATGCTCGCCCGGATCCGTGGCCTGCTGGCGAAGGCCGAGGCGACCGACTTCCCGGACGAGGCCGAGGCGTTGTCGGCCAAGGCACAGGAGCTGATGGCGAAGTTCTCCCTCGATCGCGCGCTGGTGGAGGCCGGGCCCGAGCATGAGTTCGACGACGACTCCGGCGCGCGGCGGATCTGGGTCGATACGCCGTACGTGTCGGCGAAGGCGCAGCTGGTCGGGGTGGTGGCGTTCGCGAACAACTGCCGGACGGTCTCGATGGAGCAGCTCGCCGTGGTCACGATCGTGGGCGCCGAGCTGGACCTGCAGCTGACGGAGTTGCTCAGCACTTCCCTGCTGGTGCAGGCGAATCGCGCGATGCTTGCTGCTGGCAAGCATTTCGGTCATCGCGGCGAGTCCAGGACCCGGTCGTTCCGGCAGTCGTTCCTGATGGCCTACGCGCAACGCATCGGCGAGCGACTCCAAGCGGCGGCGGAGACGACGCGCGCCGCCGTACCGGAGGCTGATGCGGATCGGCTGTTGCCGGTGCTGAGCAAACGCGAGGAACAGGTCGAGGCGCTCTTCGTGAAGCTGTTCCCCACCACGACCACGCGGCGTACGAGAGTATCCAACGGGGCCGGCTGGGCCGCCGGGCTGAGCGCCGCCGACCAGGCCCAGCTACAGACTCGCCGCCCGGTCAGCCGTTGACGGCTTGAGGCCGGCCATGACGATGTCGAGCAGGCGGTTGGCCTGCTCGGCGGACATCTCGCGACCCATCGTGATGCCGCCGACCAGCCGCAGGATGTCCATCAACTCCAGCTCGGGCCGCACGGTTCCGGCGGCCTTCGCGCGGTTCAGCAGCAGGCTGCCGGCTTCGTTCACATTCACCTTGCAGGCCGTGAAGAACTCCGAATCCTTGCCCAGGGCAAGCGTTAGCTCGCCGGCCAGGCTCTTCTTCGAGATGCTGTAGCCGACGAAACTGCGCAGCCACGCCTCGAGCGCGTCGAACGGTCCCAGCTTGTCGGCGAATCCGTAAGCCCGGTCGCAGACCGACTGGATCTCGTCCACGTAGACAGCTTCGAGCAGGGCGGTCCGGCTCGGGAACCGCCGGTACAGCGTCCCGATGCCGACTCCTGCGCGCTTGGCGATCTCCTCGAGCGACGTGTCGGTCCCGTGCTCGGCGAAGGCCTCGCGCGCCGCCGCCACCAACCGGTCGTAGTTCCGTGCCGCATCCGCCCTGGACGGCCGCGTACACGGCAACGGCTGGGTGCTCATGCGGGCCTCCTCGAAAGTCGTCACGACAAATCACTTGATAAAGCGGAGGTACCCTCCGTATTGTATCCGGAGGAGCACTCCACTTCTGCTGTTCTCAACTCTAGCCCCTCCGGGGGAAGGAGCAAGTCACTCTTATGTCGGCAACATCTGCGGCGCCGAGCGGCGCCTCCACCGGTACGCCTGCGCGGCGGCCGTCGGTGGTCCTCGCAGTCATCCTGGTCACCCAGTTGATGGTGATCCTGGACGGCACCGTGGTGAACATCGCGATGCCCAAGATCCAGCACGCCCTCGACTTCAGCCCGTCCAACCTGTCCTGGGTGCAGAACGCCTACGCACTCGCCTTCGGCGGTCTGCTCCTGCTCGGCGCCCGCGCCGGCGACCTGCTCGGCCGCCGCCGGGTCTTCATCACCGGTGTCAGCGTCTTCACCGGTGCGTCCCTTCTCGGTGGTCTCGCCCCGACCGCCGAACTGCTGCTCGCCGCCCGTGTCCTGCAGGGCATCGGTGGCGCGATCGCGGCCCCGGCCGCCCTCACCCTCTTGATGCTGACCTTCAAGGAAGGCCCGGAGCGGCTGAAGGCACTCGGCCTCTACAGCCTGGTCTCCTCCGGTGGCGCGAGCGTCGGCCTGGTCGTCGGCGGCATGTTGACCGACTGGGTCTCCTGGCGCTGGGGCCTGTTCATCAACGTGCCGATCGGGATCGGACTCGTCATCGCCGCCCGTCAGGTGCTCGCGGAGACCCCGCGGGAGACCGGCAAGTTCGACATCGCGGGTGCCCTGACCTCGACCCTGGGCATCACCTCGCTGGTCTACGGCTTCATCCGGGTCGCCGAGGCCGGCTGGGGTTCGGCCGAGGTGCTGGTCGCCTTCGCCGCCGGCCTGGTCCTGCTGGTCACCTTCGTGCTGATCGAGCGCCGGGTCAGCCACCCGATCGTGCCGCTGCGGTTGTTCCGCGACCGGGACCGGGTGGCGGCGTACCTGACCATGCTGCTGGTCGTCGGCACGATGTTCGGGATGTTCTTCTTCCTCACCCAGTACCTGCAAGGTGTGCTCGGGCTCAGCCCGCTGGCCGCCGGACTGTCCTTCCTGCCGCTGACCGGTCTGCTCTTCACCGCGTCCCGCATCGTGCCGCGCCTGCTGGGCAAGGTCGACGGCGGCAAGCTGATGATCGCCGGTGGGATCTCGGTGACGGTCGGCATGCTGTGGCTGACCCGCCTGACCACCGACAGCCACTACCTGACCGGGGTCGTCGGTCCGCTGGTGCTGTTCGGGCTGGGCGCCGGGATGATCTTCATCCCACTGACCGGCCGGGCGCTGGCCGGCGTACAGCCGGAGAACGCCGGCGCCGCATCGGGTCTGCTGAATGTCCTCCAGCAGGTCGGCGGCGCCCTCGGCCTCGGCATCCTGGTCACCATCTTCGGGACCGCGAGCCGCTCGTCGATCGCCCACGGCGGCTCGGGCGACGCCACCGAACGTGCCCGCGAGGTCCTCACCGACGGTGTCCACGCGGCCTTCATCGGCTCCGCGATCTACGCCGCCCTGACGCTCACCGTCATCATCCTGGGCGTCCGCCCGTGGGTCCGGCGCAACCAGGCTCCGGCGACCAGGATCGACCCGGCCACCATCGAGGACGCAGTACTCGACACGCACGTCTGATGTCACCAACGGGCAGCGGCGACCGGTCTGAGGGGTCCGGCCGCCGCTGCCGGCTACATCCTCAGCCGAGCGGGCGGCGGTAGCTGATGGTCTTGGACTCGACGGTGAAGCCAAGGCTTTCGTAGAGGCCGAGGGCGCCGGTCGGATTCTCCGCGTCGACGCCCAGTGAAGCCCGCTGGAATCCGCCGGCTGCGGCCGCGGCCATCACCTTGGACAGGGTGACGCCGGCCAGGCCGCGGCCGCGGTGGGTACGACGAGTACCGACCTGGCCGACGTACACCTCGCGGATGCCGGTCACCGCGGTGTCGGCGACCCATTCGTAGCCGAGCGAGTAGGACACGATCTCCTCGCCGTCGAGGACCAGGAACGACAGGTTCGGCCGGAAGGCCCGGCTTCCGGTGAACCAGGTCTTCCAGGAATCCGGGTCGTGCGGGCTGGAACCCCAGTGGTCCAGGAACACCTCGTTGTGGGTCAGCCGGAGCGCCTCGTCGTACGCCGGGTCGTAGCCGACCGTCCGTAGCCCGGCCGGTGCCTCGAGGCCGGGGATCGCGGTGTCGAACGGCCGCTGCATGTGGAAGAAGTAGCGGCAGGCCTCGAAGCCGCGACTCGTGAGCAACTCGCCGGCGGCCGTGTTCGTCGCGAGTGCCATGGTGTTGATCTCGCCGGCCGTACCGGGGCGACGCTCCGCATGGAGCTCGGCGGCCCGACCTTCGATCCAGCCGAGGAGTGCGGCACCAAGTCCCCGCCCGCGCCACTCGGGATGGATGGTCCCCTCGGAGCGGACCCGATGCAGGTCGACG
The DNA here is from genome assembly GCF_040613535.1 of Kribbella sp. NPDC006257. Taxonomy (NCBI): domain Bacteria; kingdom Bacillati; phylum Actinomycetota; class Actinomycetes; order Propionibacteriales; family Kribbellaceae; genus Kribbella; species Kribbella sp. NPDC006257. The sequence goes on along the minus strand of NZ_JBEXSJ010000038.1, from coordinate 35,341 downwards.
ACGCTGTCCGGCGCCTGCACCTTGCCGTAGCCGACCATCACCCCGTCGGCCCACAGCCCGATCGTGTCGAGTCCGGGATCCAGTCCCGGATCTTCGAGCTCCTCCTGCAAGTCCTCGGCGTCGTAGTTCTCGCCGGCCTGCTCGACCTTCTCCTTGGCCGCCAGCAGCTCCGCCCACGCCTGCGTATCCGCCTTGCCGATCGGCCGGGCCTCGATCCCGGCCGGCCACCCCTCGAATGTCGCCATACCCACCGACGGTAGCGCCGGCCTGTGCCAACGGCATTCCAATTTGCCTCATCACGCAGGTCAGGGCTTGGCGGAGGTCGGTCAGGGGAATGGCGAGGGTGCTGCCGGATGTGGGTAGGGGCTCAGGATCGCGAGCATAGGTGGGCAATCGATCACCCACAGACGGGACCCGTACGATGCCCACCCCGCGCCGGATCCTCACCGCCGCTCTTGCGATCTCGACCGCAGCTCTCACCGTCGCAACCTCCCTGGCTACTGCCACCTCAGCCCCGGCTGCCCCTGAACCGGCTGCCCCTGAACCGGCTGTCCAGGAACCGGCCGCCAAGCAACCGGCCCGTCTGCAGCAGGCGCTGGACGCCGTCGTTGCGGCCGGCGCCGTCGGCGCGGTCGCGGAAGTCCGCACCGACCATGGCGTCTGGCGCAGCGCGAGCGGAGCTGCCGAGTTCAACGGCAGCAAGCCGGAGCATCAAGACCTCTTCCGGGCGGGCAGTGTCAGCAAGACCTTCGTCGCCACAGTCGTTCTGCAGTTGGTCCAGGAGCACAAGATCGGTCTCGACGACAAACTCGTGAACCTGCTACCGCAGACCGCCGGCGTCGTACCGAATGCGGAGACCATCACGGTCCAGCAACTGCTGACCCACACCAGTGGTCTCGCCGACTACATGCGCGACCTCCCGCTCAACCCGCCGTCGGCCTTCCTCGCCGTCCGCTGGAAGACCTGGGACCCGTGGGAGATGGTGAAACTCGCGGCCGCCCACCCGAGCACGGAGCAAGGAAAGTACAAGTACTCCAACGCCGGCTACCAGCTTCTCGGCATGATCATCGAGCGCGTCACCGGGCACTCCTACGGCTCCGAGATCAAGCACCGGGTGATCGATCGCCTAGGCCTGCAAGGAACCACGATGCCCGGCACCGACCCGTTCATCCACGGCCCGCATCTGCACGGCTACCTACCGGTCGACGGTCAGCCGTTCGACCTGACCGTCATGAACCCCTCCGTCTTCGGGGCGCCCGGCGAGCTCGTCTCGTCCACTAGGGATCTGAACCGCTTCTTCGACGCGCTGCTGCACGGCAAGCTGGTTCGGCGCGACCTGCTGGAGTTGATGAAGAAGCCGCCGGCCGGCAGCACCTACGGCCTGGGGCTCCGCCAACGCACGCTGACCTGCGGCATCACGGCGTACGGCAACGACGGTGACGCGCTGACCTACCTGACCTACTCCTTCACCACCGAAGACGGCCGCCGCCAGCTCACCGTCTCCCTCACCCCCTGGGGCCCCGACCGCAACTCCACCGACCAGGCCGTCGACACCCTCCTAGAAAAGTCCCTCTGCCCTAGCTGAGATCAGCAACCTCACATGGAGTCGGGGGCCTTGATGCCGAGTAGGCCCAGACCATCCTGCAACACCTGCCGGGTCGCGGCGCAGAGGCCTAGCCGGCTGGCCCGCGTCTCACCAGTGCTCGTGAGCACCGGACAGGTCTCGTAGAAGGATGACAGCGCACTAGCGACCTCATACAGATACGTGCAGAGCTTGTGGGGCTGCAGCGTTTCAGCAACCTGTACTACGACGTCGCGGAAGCCGGTCAGCAGCAACGCAAGCCGCTGCTCCGCCGGCCCCGTCAGCACCGTCACCGGACCAGGTGCCTCGTCAGCCTTCGAGAGCAGCCGCGTCAGCCGCGCATGCGCGTACTGCAGGTACGGCCCGGTGTTCCCCGACATCGCCACCATCCGGTCGAGGTCGAACACGTAGTCGTTGATCCGGTCGCTCGACAGATCCGCGTACTTCACCGCTCCGATCCCCACCGCCTTTGCGATGGCCGCCCGCTCCACCTCCGCCAGGTCCCGCTCAGCCAGCAAGGCAGCGGCCTTCGCCACCGCATCCGACAGCAACGCGGCCAGCCGAACAGTGCCGCCATCCCTTGTTTTGAAGGGCTTCCCGTCCGGCCCGAGCACAGTGCCAAAGGCAACATGTTCAGCAGGAACGTCCTCCGGAAGCCACCCCGCGCTCCGAGCCAGCGCGAAGATCTGCTGGAAATGCAGCCCCTGCCGATGGTCCACCACGTAAATGATCCGATCCGCGTGCAGCTCCGCCACCCGATACCGCACCGCCGCGAGATCCGTCGCGCTGTACCCGAACCCACCATCGGACTTCCGCACAATCACCGGCAGCGGCGACCCGTCCCGCCCCACGAACCCCGGCAGGAACGCACACTGCGCCCCCTCCGACTCCGTCAACAACCCAGCCGCCGCCAGATCCTCCACAATCCCTGGCAGCTGGTCGTTGTAAGCACTCTCCCCAACGACATCCGACCGTTTCAAAGGCGACCCCAGTACGGCGTACAGCCGGTCGAACTCCACCAGCGACACCTCGACCATCTGCTCCCAGATCGCGAGGGTTTCGGCGTCGCCGGACTGCAGCAACACCACCCGCGCCCGCGACTGATCCGCGAACCCGGGCTCGCTGTCGAAATGCTTCCGCCCCCGCTGGTAAAGCTGCTGCAACCCCTCGATATCGAGGGATTCCACCTGCAACCCCTCGAACAGCACCTGCTCGACCATCATCCCGAACTGCGTACCCCAGTCACCCACATGGTTCTGCCGGACAACCTCGTAGCCGACATAACTCAGCACGTTGCACAGCGCGTCCCCGATCACCGTGGACCGCAGGTGCCCCACGTGCATCTGCTTGGCCACGTTGGGCTGGGAGTAGTCCACCACGACCAACTCGCCCCGCTTCTCCAACGGCCCAGGCAGCGAGTTCACAGCCGAAGCGAGCACCGCGGAATGCATTGTCAGGTTGACGAAACCCGGCCCCGCGATCGACACCGAACAGAGCTCCTCCAGGTCGACCGCGGCCGCCAACTGTGTGGCGACGACGCGAGGCGGCAGTCCGAGCGACTTGGCGAGTTTCAGCGCGAGGCTGGTCTGGAAATGGCCGAACTCGGGTTTCGTTGCCGCCCGCAACTCCGGGTCGACCTCCGCGTACGGCGTACCGAAGGCAACGCCTGCGGCAGCGGACAACCGGGCAGCGAGAACAGGCAGGAAGGCAGACATGACGAAGATCCTTTGAAACGAAGCACTGGAACAGGACTGAGGTGTTCAGACAGTGCGTCGTCGTCGCAGGCCGGCGGCAGCGCGAAGGGCGCTTGCGATCACCGGTGAGGTCGACATGGCTCAAGTATGCATGATTCAGAGCCGATGTGGCGAAGGGGCCGGTCGCCGATCCGCCAACGGGGTCACCGGTGGCAGGTCGGTCTCGCCGAGATAGATCCGCCGTACGACGCGTTCGGCCGCCCGCCCGTCGTCGAACTCGCAGAACTTCTCCCGGAACAGTTGCCGGTGCTTGGCCGCCTCCGCCGAGGCGAACCGGCCGGTCTGCAACGCGGACAGCAACTCCTCCGCCGACCGCGCCACCAGACCCGGCGGAAACTCGGTGATGTCGAAGTAGGTGCCGCGGGTGTTCTCGTACGTTCCCTTGTCGTCGACCAGCAGCATGATCGGCCGGTCCAGGTTCGCGTAGTCGAAGCTGATCGACGAGTAGTCCGAGATCAGCACGTCGGCCGCGAGCATCAGGTCCTCCACCCGCGGGTAGTCCGACGCGTCCACAACCCGATCCGAGTGCACCGACGGGTGCTTCGACAGCGAGTAGTGCGTCCGGACCAGCACCCGCCCATGCTCACCGACAGCGGCCGCCAGTCGATCCAGATCCAGATGGATCCCGGTGCCGCCAAGATCGACAAGACCGGTCGGAGTCCGTACGGCGTCCAGTCCGTCCCGCCAGGTCGGTGCGTAGAGCACCACCAGATGCGAGTCGTCGAACCCGAACGACGCCCGGATCGCGCGCACCTCGTCCAGCGTCGCCGTGAGCAGCCGGTCGTTGCGCGGGAACCCGTACTCGAGCTCCTCGAAGTGCGAGGGATAGGTCCGCTCCCAGATCTCCGAGGAGTACCGGTTGGACGAGATGTTGTAGTCCCACCGATCGACCTGGCGCATCAGCTCCTCCAGATCCAGATCCTTCGCCGCGACCGGGAAGTGCCGCAGATCCGTGCCCATCGTCTTCAGTGGAGTGCCGTGCTGGGTCTGGATGTGGATCTGCCCCTCACGCTTCTCGACCGCAGCCGGCAGGTTCATGTTGCTCACGAAGTACGTCGCCTTGTTCAACAGCTTCTCGTACGCCGGGGAGCCGGCCACCACGTACTCCACGCCGTCCGGGATCGCGGCGACGTGGTCCGCATCGATCACCCAGACTCCCCGGATCTGCGGAGCGAGCTCGGCCGCCTTCTCGAAGATCGCCCGCGGGTTGCAGGCGTACTGCTTGAACCAGTACGCGCAGTAGAGCGCCAGGTTCGGATCCAGCTCGCGGTGCAGCAGCTTGTCGACCGCCTTGCGCGGACTCGGGATCAGGGTGCTCCCGCGCAGCACCTTGCCGCTGACCTTCAGCGTCGCGTACGTCGCGTAGTCGTCGTGGATCAGCTGCCAGCGGCGCAGGCCCCGGCCGGTCCGTTCGGCGGTGTACCCCTCCGGCTTCCACCGCTTCGCGAAGGCGGCGCCCGCATGGAAGAACTCGGCCCGGTCGTCGGGGGAGACCCGCTCGGGCTTGGCCAGCACGGCCAGGATGTGGTCCAGCGAGCGATCGAAGGCGAACTTGCGCCAGCCGGCCAGCTCGGGATCGGCGGTGATGAACGCGTGCACCCGGTCGTACTGGTCGAAGATGTCGAACTGCCGCCGGGTCCGGGTGGCGTGGATGTTCCCGCCGGTCCGGTGCTGCCGGTAGTGCACCACGACCCGGTCGAGGGTGGCGATCCGGCCGGCCGTGAGCATCGTGGAGTACGTCCAGGGCACGTCCTCGTAGTACCCGGCGGTGAAGACGAAGCCGTGCAGGCTGAGGTAGTCGCGCCGGTACGCCTTGTTCCAGATCACCTCGAGGAAGGTCAGGAAGACCGGCCGCTCGGCCGCGGTGAAGACGCCCTGGCCCTCCCGGGCGAACGCGTCGTGCCGCTGGTTGCGGACCACCTTGCCGTCCCAGAAGATCCGCTCGTAGTCGAACATCACCAGGTCCGGCCGGTTCGTGTCGGTGATCCGGGCCCAGATCGCCTCCAGCGAGCCGGGCAGGTAGACGTCGTCGGCGTCCAGGAACAGCACGTACTCGCCGCGGCACTCCTTGAGACCGGCGTTCCGGGTCAGTCCCAGCCCGATGTCCTCGGTCAGGTGCACCGCACGGACCCGGGGATCGGCCGCGGCGTACTCGTCGAGGATCCGGCCGGAGCCGTCCGTGCTGGCGCCGTCCACCCCGATCACCTCGAGGTCGGTGAAGGACTGGCCGAGCACCGAATCCAGGCAGGCTCGCAGCCAGGCCCGTGCGTTGTGACACGGGACCACGATGCTGAACCTGGGGACCCCGGCGGGGTCGGTGCTGGCGGCCATGAGACGCCATCCTAGGGTCTGGGACCATGACCACCGACGTGTTCGAGCCGCTGGCGACGCTGGAAGGCGTCGGGTCGGCCGCGCGGGCCGCCCGGGATGCCGTCGACGTCCTGCTCCGCGACCGCGGCCTGCGCAAGGTCGGCGCCGACATGACCGCCGAGGCCCTGCTCCGAGGCGCCCATGCCTCCGCGAAGCTGGCCGGCAGCCCCGAGACCTTGGACCAGGTACGCCGGGGGCCCGCTGACCCTCGTGGGCTCGGAGCCGTCCGGATGACCGGCGAGCTGATGAGCCTCGCACCGTCGGTCGACAAAACGCCGGTACAGGTCTGGACCAGACTGCACCAGCTGGCCGCTGCCGAACTCGGCGACGAGGACCAGCTGGGTCACCTGCGCACCAGTCGCGAGCCGCTGCCCGATGACATCCCCGGTCTCCCGCCGGCGCCCGGTGCCGACGAGATGTGGGAGAGGCTGCACGGCCTGGCCCAGGCGCTGACCCGGCCGACGAGTGCGCCGGGGATCGTCGTCGCCGCGATCGTGCACGCGGAACTGGCGGTACTGCGGCCTTTCCCGACCGCCAACGGCCTGGTCGCCCGGGCTGCCGAGCGAGTGCTGTTGGTTGCCCGAGGCATCGATCCGGTGTCGGTGACGGTGCCGGAGGTGGGGCATTGCGAACTGGCCGGTACGTATCCGCAGGGATTGCGGGAATATGCCGGTGGCGGCCTGGTCGGCGTCCGGGACTGGCTGTTGCGGTCGTGTGAGGTCGTCGCACTCGGGGCGGAACGTTCACCGCTCAACATCTCTACGCAACAAGAGAAGTAATGCGAACGGCGCTCTCTTGCGAGAGCGCCGTCGCTGGCACGCCATCCGGGTTACCAAGCGTGCACCTTGTCTGCCGCCTCGGTCCGATCCGTTGGGTTCGGCCATGAGGTCGTGCTGCCCGGTTGGGATGGGCTGGTCGCCGCGTGGGTGCCTGGCTGCCGTGCAATCTCTACAGGACTTCGGCTGGAAGGCCTCGTCCGTTATGGTTCATTTGTACTCCGCAAAGCCCTTCCTGGGAAGGGGTTGAAGCGCCTTCATGAAGCTGTGAAATTGCAGCATGAAGCTGTAGGAATTGAGGATCTGTCACCCAGCGTCGTGGCCGCGCGTGCGTCGGCGGGCCACGTAGAGCAACGCTCCGGCTGCCGCCAGGCCGGCGCCGACCAGCGTCGCGGCGACCGCGGGACGGCGTACCTCATGGAAGCGGGTGCGCTCGGCCAGGGCGACCGGCTTGCTGAAGTCGAGCACCGGCCAGCCGCGCGAAACCGCCACCCGGCGGAGGGCGCGATCGGGGTTCACCGCGAACGGGTGCCCGACGGCGGCCAGCATCGGCTCGTCGGTGATCGAGTCGGAGTAGCCGTAGGAATCCTTCAGGTCATAGCCTTCCGCCGCGGCCAGCGCGGTGATCGCGGTCGCCTTGTGTGGGCCGTAGACGTACTCCTCGACCTCGCCGGTGTACTTGCCTTCAGCAACGACCATCCGGGTGGCGATCACCTTGTCGGCGCCGAGCATCGCACCGATCGGCTCGACCACTTCGAAGCCCGAGGAGGACACGATCACCACGTCCCGGCCGGCCGCCCGGTGCTCCTCGATCAGCGTGACCGCCTCGTCGTAGACGATCGGGTCGACGATGTGGTGCAGGGTGTCGGCGACGATCGAGCGGACCGTTTCGACGTCCCAGCCTGTGCACATAGCGGACAGGTAGTCCCGCATCCGCTCCATCTGGTCGTGGTCGGCGCCACCGAGCAGGTAGACGAACTGGGCGTAGGCACTGCGCAGGACCGTCCGCCGGTTGATCAGCCCGCCGGCGTAGAACGGGCGGGAGAAGGCCAGCGTGCTGGAGCGGGCGATGATCGTCTTGTCCAGGTCGAAGAAGGCGGCCGATCGGGATCTCCCCAGGTGCTCCATGGGGTCGAGAATAGGGGGTCCGGCGAAACGCCCAGGGGCCCGGTCTTTCGTGTGGCCTACTCTCCCGTTAGACTGATGAGCAGTGTGACAGTGACACTGGTTCGGGCGGCCTCTTCAGGACGTCCGGATGCCCGGAGAAAGCGGTCTCAGTTTTACGGAACTGAGATGTGTGGGATCCGGTTTCGGGGGGTACATACTCCTCGACAGTGGCAGACTGTCGCCTCCTGATCGGCCCCCGGCTCCTCCCCCCGAGCCCGTGGCCGAAGACGGCCCCCGGTCACCCCCCCGCCGGGGGCCGTCGCCTTTCCTCTTCCAGTTCTCACCCGCTCAGGGTTAGAGAATTGTTCATTTTTTCTTTTCCTGGGCGTGAGAGCGCTCCCACTTTATGTAGGGTCTTGACAATGTAGTTGACTGGTCACACTTTGTGAGTCATGAACCCGCGAACCCGCCCCCGCACCACCGTCGCGATCATCTCCACTCTGCTGTCCACCGTCCTCGCCGTCGCCGGCGTACTCCTGCTCACCGGCACCAGCTCCGCTGCGACCAACCTCGTCACGAACGGGACCTTCGAAACCGGCACCCTGGCCGGCTGGTCCTGCTCGGCCGGTACCGGCGCCGCCGTCAGCGGCTCGGCGCACGGCGGCACCTGGGCGCTCCAGGGCACCCCCACCTCGGGCGACACCGCCCACTGCAGCCAGACGATCTCGGTGAAGCCGAGTACGGCGTACACGCTGTCGGCCTGGGTCAAGGGCTCGAACGTGTACATCGGTGCCGATGGCGGCACCAGCACGTGGAGCACCAACAGCTCCTGGAATCAGCTGACCACCACGTTCACCACGAGCTCCTCGGCGAGCACGGTGACGATCTACGTCCACGGCTGGTACGGCGTACCGGCGTACCAGGCGGACGACATCGTCTTGGACGGTCCTGGTGGCACCGGCCCTCCGCCGGACACCACCGCGCCGACCGTGCCCGCTGGCCTCACTGTGGGCAGTCCCACCTCCAACTCGTTGGCTCTCCACTGGTCGGCTTCATCCGACGCCATTGGTGTAGACCACTACGACGTGGTTCGCGGTAGCAGCGCCCCGCAGAGCGTGGGGAACGTCACCGGCTGGACAGCCACTGGTCTCAGCCCGAGTACCAGCTACAGCTTCAAGGTGCGTGCCTGTGACGCAGCCGGCAACTGCTCGGCGTACGGCGCGACCGTGTCCGGTACGACGTCCAGCGGCCCGACCGACCCGCCACCGACCGGCAGCCTGCCCAAGCACGTACTGACCGGCTACTGGCACAACTTCGACAACGGCGCCACGCCGCAGCGGATCCGGGATGTACCGGCCAACTACGACCTGATCGCGGTGGCCTTCGCCGACACCGACCCGAGCCGGCCGGGTGGCATCACCTTCACTCTGGACTCGGGCCTCTCGAGCCGGCTGGGTGGCTACACAGTGGCTGACTTCAAGTCCGACATCGCTGCCAAGCACACGGCCGGCAAGAAGGTCATCCTGTCCGTCGGTGGCCAGAACGGCACCATCTCGGTAACCAACTCCACGGCCGCCTCGAACTTCGCGAGCAGTGCGCTGTCGATCTTGCGCGACTACGGCTTCGACGGGGTCGACATCGACCTGGAGAACGGCGTCAACGCGCAGTACATGGGTCAGGCGCTGCAGAGCCTGCGCAGCAGCTTCGGTACCGGGCTGGTGATCACCATGGCGCCGCAGACGATCGACATGCAGAGCACCTCGTTCGAGTACTTCAAGCTGGCGCTGAACATCAAGGACATCCTGTCCATCGTCAACGTGCAGTACTACAACTCGGGCGCGATGAACGGTTGCAACGGGCAGGTCTACTCCCAGGGCAGTGTCGACTTCATCACCGCGCAGGCCTGCATCATGCTGCAGAACGGGCTGCGGCCGGACCAGGTCGGTCTCGGTCTGCCTGCTTCGTCTCAGGCGGCCGGTAGCGGCTATGTCTCGCCGACGATCGTCAACAACGCACTGGACTGCCTCGCCCGGGGCACCAACTGCGGCAGCTTCAAGCCGAGCACCACGTGGCCGACGCTGCGCGGCGCGATGACCTGGTCGACCAACTGGGACGCCTCGAACGGCAACGGGTTCTCCAACTCGGTCGGTCCCCACGTCCACGCACTCCCCTGACCGGTATGCACAACTACCGACCCGTGCAGGTGCTTGAAGCGCTCGGAGTCTGCTACGAGGACGAGCAGCTCTACCGAGCGCTTCTGGCCCGGCCGGAAGCCACTACTACCGACCTCGTCAGTGAGACGGGCTGGGCCACCGCGAAGGTGGCCCGGCACCTGAGGTCTTTGCTGTCGCTGGGCCTGGCATCCCGTACTGCGGGGCGCCCGGCCCAGTACACCCCTGCCGTCCCAGAAGCAGCGGTGGAGCTCCTGGCTCTCCGCAAGCAGGCCGCGATCGTTCAGGCGCGGCTCAGCGCTTCCGTCCTCACCCAGGAGTTCCGGGCTGCGCATGAGTCCGGACCGTTCACCGTGATCCGTGGGGAGCAGGCGATCGCCCAGCGGTTCTACCAGGCGCAGCAGAGCGCCCAGAGCGAAGTGCTGGTGCTCGACAAACCGCCGTACGTCGTACTGCCGGTGGAGCCTCGTCGGGCATACGGGGTGAGCTACCGGACGATCTACGACATGGCTGCCCTCGGCAACCCGGCCGAGCTGGCTGCTGCTCGGAGTGCTGGAGCGAGTTGCCGGATGCTCAGCGACGTGCCCCTGAAGCTGGTGGTTGCCGACCGGCGTACGGGGTTGTTGCAGACCGGGCAGGAGGTCATCGAGTTGGGCGCGTCCAGTCTGCTCGATGCACTGATCCGGTTGTTCGAACTGCTCTGGCAACAGGCGACGTCGCTCACTCCTGAGTCGTCCGGCGACGGGCCGCTCAGTGCGGAGGATCACCAGTTGCTGGCGCTCGCCGCTGCTGGGCTCACCGATCAGGCGATCGCCCGCCGCCTTGGTGTCGCCCAGCGAACTGTCGAACGCCGTATGCAGCGCATTCTGAAGTCCCTGGATGCCACGACCCGCTTCCAAGCGGGTCTACGAGCAGGCCAACGCGGCCTACTGATCTAGCTTCGGGGTCCGACGCAGGAGGAGAGTCAGCAACAGGGTGATGAGCAGGAGGCCAGTGGCTTCCACGACGACACCGGGCCAGGCGGCGTGCGTCCACGCAGTACCGGCCACGCCGCCGAAGACCGAGGAGCCGAGATAGTAGGCGAACAGGTAGAGGCTTGCTGCCTGCCCTGTTCCGCCACCGCCTGCGTGGGCGCGGACGGCGACCCAGCCGCTCGCAACACCGTGGACTGCGAAGAACCCGGCTGTCATCACTGCGAGCCCCAGGACGATCAGTGGTAGCGGCCCCGCCAAGGTGGTCGCGACTCCGGCCAGGGTGATCAGGCCTCCGACCGGAACAACAGCACGTCGTCCATAGCGATCCGCCAGTCTGCCTGCCACTGCGGAGGCGGCCGAGCCGACCAGATAGACGGTGAACACCAGCCCTGCCAATCCAGGGCCGAGCCCGTACGGCGCTGCTGCGAGCCGGAACCCGGTGGCGTTGTAGACCGCGACGAACGCTCCCATGGACGTCGCAGCGATGCCGTAGAGCGCAAGCAGAGCAGGATCCCTCAAGACCCGGACCGTCTGCTCCACCAATCGCCGCATCCTCGGCGGAGTCGCCACGAAGTTCCGCGACGCGGGCAACAGCCGGCCGACGAGCGCTGCGCAGATCACACCGAGCACAGCGGCCCCGCCGAGTGCTAACCGCCAGCCTCCGAGGTCCGCGAGGCCACCGGCGACCAGGCGTCCCGTCATACCTCCTACTGCGGTCCCGGCGACGTACAACCCGCTGGCTCGAGCGTGGCGGCTCTCGTGGACCTCTTCCCTCAGGTACGCCATCGCGACTGCGGGGAGGCCGGCCAACGCGACGCCCTGGATACCTCGAAACGCCAGCAGGGTCGGCCAGTTCGGCGCGAAGGTGCAAAGCACCGCAATACCTGCAGCGATCGCCACGGACCACCGCATCAGCTTGGTGCGGCCGACGACCTCTGAGAGTGGTCCAGCGACCAGCAGCGCGATGCCGAGCCCGAGGGTCGCGAGGGAGACGGTGAAGGCGCTTTCGCCGGGCGACACGTGGAACTCTTGGGCCAGCTCCGGAAGTAGTGCCTGAGTGCTGTAGAGCATGGCGAAGGTGGCCAGGCCTGCTGCGAACAGAGCGATAGACAGCCGACGGTACCCGGGATCACCTGGCAGGTAGCCCGCCGTGGTGGTCTCCGGAATTGTCTGCACATGATCGACGGTCTCAAATCCGCTGGCATACGTAAAATGTCAAGATCAGCATGAATTGATACGTTATCCGTATGCACGTCGAGGATCTGCGCTGGTTCGTGGTGCTGGCCGAGGCCGAGCGGCTGACCGATGCCGCGGCTGCTCTGGGCACCAGCCAGCCGAATCTGTCCCGATCGCTCCGCCGGGTCGAGGACGCTTTCGGCGTACGGCTGTTCGAGCGTGAGCACCGCGGCCTGGTGCTCAATCCCTCCGGCCGGATCGTGCTCGAGGCGGCACGGGCTGGCGTTGCCGCAGTGGATGCGGCGCAGCAGCGGATCGACGCGCTGGCCGATCCCGAGTCGGGCACTGTGCGGTTGGCTTTCATGCACTCCGTGGGCACCGGGGTCGTGCCGGATCTGCTCACGGCGTTCCGGCGCGAGGCTCCTTCGCTTCGCTTCGCCCTGCGGGAGGAGCCGTCCCACGAGATCGTCCGCGACCTCGAGTCCGGTGAGGCGGAGCTCGGTATCACCGGGCCGCGACCGTCGACGGAGCTCTTCGGCTGGCATCTACTCGAGCGGCAGCGGCTGTGTCTCTACGTTCCACCGGATCACCGGCTAGCCGGGCTGAAGCGGGTCTCGCTGGCGGAGGCGGCTGACGAGCAGTTCATCGCGCTACGACCCGACTTCGGCTTCCGCCGGGTCACGGACGAGCTCTGCCACGCCGCCGGGTTCACTCCGCAGGTGGCGTTCGAGACCACCGACCTGGGGATCATGGATCGGCTGGTCGGCGCGGGCCTCGGCGTCGCGGTGCTGCCGGGCGGCGCAGTACGAGGGAGTGAGAGCGGAGCGACGCCGGTGCCGCTGGCCGGCGTACGGGCTCGTCGTGACATCGGCCTGACGTGGCGGCTGCACCGGGAGCTTTCCCCAGCAGCAGAACGCTTCCGGGCTTTCGTGCGCGCCTGGTGACTTCTCTGCAGGTTGCTGCAAGAACCCTTGGCGTGGCGGACTTCTGACAGGCAAGGTCTTCGCGTGGAGAAGTCATGGAAGTCCTTGAAGCCCAGCAGAAGGCAACTGTTCGCAGCCGGCGCGGTAGCGACCGTCGCCTCGGTTGCCTCAACCACCAACGCCTACGCGGCCGACGACTACGGCTCGGGTGAGCTCGGCCCGTGGCAGGAGTGGGGCAACGCGATCTCCACGCCGGAGATCATCCGTGCAGTGCGGAACGCGGGCGGCATCTACATGTTCGGCGACAGCATCTCTGTCCAGGACGGGCATGCACTGGCCGAGCGGCTGCACGATTTCGACACCCTGCTCGCGGTCAACAACTGGAACGGCCGCCCGACGGCCCCCAGCGTCGATGTCCTGGAGGACTGGTCAGCCACCTATGGGTTGCCGTCGCGGATCCTGATGGCAACCGGTACGAACGACATCTTCAACCCGCCCGTGTTCGCTGCTCAGGTCGATCGGACGATGAGCATCGTCGGCTCCACTCGCACCGTCTACTGGGTCAACGTCCAGGCGTGCCGGACCAAGTACAGCGCCGCGATCCAGCTAGCCGATCAGCGCAACAGCGGGTGGATCAACCTGCAGCTCGCCGACGCGCAGAAGCGGTACCCGAACCTGAAGATCGTGCACTGGGCGGAGTTTCTGGCCGCCAAGCCGTCGCGGATGTCGCCGACGATGTACTTGCGTGACGGTGTCCACACCACCGAGCCGCTCGGCCAGAACGCGCGCAATGAGCTGATCGTCCAGACCATCTTCTGAACTCTCGTACTTTGCTGAACCCTGTACGGCGGGCGGAGGGGGCGACCGCCCGCCGTACTCAGGCCGCTAGAAACCTGCAGTGATCCGGGTGAAGTCCCAGTCGCCCTGGGCGATCCCGCTGCAGTTGGAGACGACGCCGCCGCCCGCGCAGCCGCGGTCGCGGTTCACCGACCAGAACGCCAGCCGGCCGAGCCCGTTGGTCCTGGCCCAGTTGGTGATGTTCTGCCAGGTCGCCGTCGTGGTCATCTCCTGCTGGTCGGACAGGCCGTTCATCCCGGAGATGCCCTGGTGGGCGTAGGCCTGCGCGGTGGTCCAGCCGAAGGTCGCCTTCAGCTTGTTGTTCAGACCGGTGGAAGCGCCGACCGTGTCGTTGTAGATGTTGCCGCTGCCGAAGTCGAACGGCATCAGCGTGAAGATGTCGATGTTCGCACCGAGTGCCTGCGAACGCTCGATCAGCCGGTTGCCGTAGTAGTTCGGGCCGGTGGTCGAGGTGCCGAAGGTCAGGATCGTCTGGATCCCGGGGTTGTTCTGCTTGACGATCTTCAGCGCGTTCAGGATCCGGTCCTGGACGGCCTCGTTCTCGAACTCGTCGGAGTTCTCGATGTCGATGTCGATCGCCTTCAGGCCGTAGGCGCTGATCACCTGCTGGTAGGCGCCGGCCAGAGCCTCCGGCGTACTGCAGTTCGGGCCGAGCTTGTTGCCGCTCCAGCCGCCGATCGACGGCACGATATCGCCGCCGGCCGCACGGATTGCTGCGATCGCGTTGGCGTCGGCGCTGCCCTGCAACGGCCTGCTGCCGTCCCAGGCGGCGTTGCAGCCACCGGAGGACAGGATGAAGGCCATCGTGAACCACTTGATGCCGGTGGCGTTCATGACCGTCGCCGGGTTCGGCGGGTCGCCCCAGCCCATGTAGATGTACGGCGCGGCCTTCTTACTGGCAGGGGGCGTGGTGCCGCCCGACTGCGTCGTGACCGAGATGGCGCCGCTCTTGGCGCCTTCACCTGCCGCGTTGGATGCGCTGACCTGGTAGCTGTAGCTGGTGCTCGCGGTCAGACCGGAGTCGGTGTACGACGTACCGGTCGGGCTGCCCACCTTCGAACCGTTGCGGTAGACGTTGTAGCTGGTGGCCCCGCTAGCGGCCGACCAAGACAAACTCACGGACGACGAAGTCGACGTACCGGAGAGTCCTGCGGGCGCCCCCGGCACAGTGCCACCACCACCGCCTCCTGCACAGGAACCGCCGTTCAGGCGACATGCCGCGATCCCTGGGAAGTTCCCTGGACTGCCGTTGAAGCCGAAGGTGACGCTGGCGCCAGGTGCCAACGGTCCCGCCCAGCTTGGCGGAGTGAAGGTGTGCGTCTGGCCACTGCTGCTCCTGGTGGCGTCCCACGAGCTGCTGATGGTGTAGCCGGACGGGAAGTCCAGCGCCACCGACCAGGTGCTGACTGAACTGGTCGTGCCGTTGGTGACGGTGACCTTGCCTTCGAATCCGCTACCCCAGTCGGACACCTTGGTGAAGGAGGCACTCACACCGGCGGCCTGAGCAGCCGGGATGACGATCAGCGATGCCACTACTGCTGCGATCGCTGCTATTGCTACGGACAGGTACTTCTTGCGTTTCATGATGCTCCGATCAGTGGGCGGTACGTGATCAGACCCGTCCCCACAGTGCAGGGACGTTCGGGGGCTCCCAGCCGGTCAGGGAGGTGTGACCCTGGATGCAGCGGTAGGTGATGCCGTTGTAAGACACCAGCGCACCGGTCGCGTACGCCGTGTTCGGCGCCCACGGAGTTGCCGTCGGAGGGGTGCTCGGCGGCGGCGTGGTCGGGGGCGTGGTCGGGGGAGTGGTAGGCGGCGTCGTCGGAGGAGTCGTCGGCGGCGTCGTGGGCGGGGTTGTCGGCGGTGTGGTGGGCGGGGTGGTCGGAGGCCCGGTGCAGCCGGCGGTGTCTGCGTTGACCGAGTTGACGACGTTGTTGAAGAGCGTGACGCCGGGGTCCAGCGCCTCCATCGAATACATCATCGCGCCGGCCAAACCCTTGCAGTGCTGGTAATCGGCCTTCGCCTTGATCGACTGGGCGTTGTCACCGGACCAGAAGGTGCCGTTGCTGTAGAACCAGGAGGACTTGGTCGCGTCGTCGAAGTACGTCGCCGACGGGTTGTCGACGAAGCCGGTCAGCTCCTTGTAGAAGGAGACGCCGGGCACGTTCCCGCTCAGCGCATGGCCGTCGGCCGGACCGGTAGCGGTCTGGTACTTGCCATTCGCTGTGGTCGGCACACCCTTCCATCCCCTGTAGTAGAAGGGGTAGCCGATGCTCAGCTTGTTCGCCGGGAACCCACCAGGAATCCCGTACGCCGCATCGCCGGTGGTCCAGGCCGTCACGGCACCGTCGATCGAGTACTTCTTGGTGCCCGGCGGAATCGGCGTGCTCGGGTCGTTCGGCGCCTGGTACAGCGGGTCCTGGAAGTTCGTCGGGCCGGTGGCCTCCCAGCCGCCGTGCATGTCGTACGTCATCACGTTGTTGTAGTCGAGGTACTGACCGATCTTGTCGGTCTCGATCGTCTTGATCTTGTCCTGCCCGGCCGGCGTCGCGGCGGTCAGCCACATCTTCTTGCCGGCGGTCGATCCGAACGCGTCCAGCTGGCGGCGGAATTCGGCCAGCAGCAGGGTGAAGTTCTGCTTGTCCGCTGCGCTGTAGTGGTTACCGGTGTGGCCGTTGGGCGAGCCCGGGTACTCCCAGTCGATGTCGACACCGTCGAAGATGCCGGCCGCGCTGCCGGGGCCGCCGAAGCCATCGACCATCGGCAGGTTGCCCTTGATGAACATGTCGACGCAGGAGGTGACCAGTGCTTTGCGGGACGCGTCGGTGGCGGCCGCGTCGGAGAAGTACTTCGAATAGGTCCAGCCGCCGATCGAGATCAGGATCTTCAGGTTCGGCTGCTTGGCCTTCAGCTTCTTCAACTGGTTGAAGTTGCCCTGGATCGGCTGGTTCCAGACGTCGCCGACACCGTCGACGCTGATGTCCGCGCCGTACGACTTGCCGTAGTCGGCGAACGCGTCGCCCGCACCGTCACCGGCGTTCGGGTTGCTCTCGTCCTGCGAGGCGGCCTGGTTGGCCATGAAGCAGGTGTGGCTGCTCGGGTGGATGTTTGCGAAGGCATAGTTGACGAAGTCCAGCTTGCTCGCCGCGCCGGTGGTGATCAGGTTCTTGGGGTAGAAGGCGTTCTGGTAGATGCCCCACTGGGTGAAGTACGCCGTCTTCACTCCACCGCTGGTGGCAGCAGCGGCGAGCGGCGCGGCTTGTGGTTCGGGTGGCCCGGCAGCGGCGATGTTGACGCCGGCAACGGCGATCAGGGCGGTTGCGGCCACTGTGGCCGCGGCGGCAAGGCTGCGCGTTCGACTCATGGGGGCGGTCCTCCGGTCAGGAGCGGAGTGGTACGGCGACTTAGTTAAAGACGCTTCAAAAACGAACGGTAGCGTTTTGCCGCCCATTGGTCGCTGGGTCGGGCTGGCGGGTTGCCGCAGCTGACGGAAATCCGACACCAGTTGTCCACAGGTTTGGATCCACCCCGGCGGGGCCGCCCGATCCCGGCACGTTCTAGGCATGGACAACACATCCCTGCCGCCGGCGGTCCTGTTCGCCACCGCCGACGAGATACTGCTCGACGACCTGCTGCGCCTGGCCGCGGCCGCCGCGGTGACCCCTCAGGTGGAGAACGACCTGCTTGGCCTGCGCCGTTGCTGGCAGTCACCCACCCTGGTCGTCGTCGGCCAGGACCTGGTCGAGCCACTCGCCCGGACCCAACCAGTACGCCGGGCCGGCGTCGTCGTGGCCGGCGTGGACGCGAACGACCCCGAGGCCTACCGCCGTGCCCTCGCGATCGGCGCCGAAGCCGTCTTCCCGTTGCCGGACGAGGAGGCTGCCCTCGGTGACAAGCTCGCCGACACCCTGGACGGTGGCATCCGCTCGGCGGTGACGCTGGCCTTCGTCGGCGGCTGTGGCGGCGCCGGGACGACCACGCTGGCCGCGGCCGTCGCCTTGACCGCAAGCCGTCGCGGCCTGCGAACGATGCTGATCGACGGCGACCCCCTCGGCGGTGGCATCGACCTGGCACTCGGCAGCGAGGCCGACATCGGGTCCCGCTGGCCGGAGCTGCTCAACGCCGCCGGCCGGGTCAGCGCCAGCGCTCTCCGAGCTGCTCTTCCCCTGCTGGACGAGCTGGCCGTTCTGTCCTGGGACCGATCCGGTGTGACCACGTTGCCGCCCGAGGCGATGCGTTCGGTGCTGGGAGCGGCGCAACGAAGCAGCGACCTGGTGGTGCTCGATCTGCCGCGCCAGGTGGATCCGGCCGGCGACGAGGGCTTCCTCCAGGCGACCTCGACGTTGGTCGTCGTGCCCCGAGACGTGCGGTCCTGCGCCGCGGCGGCCCGGCTGATCGCTCCGCTGCGAGAGGTCGCCACCGATCTGCGGGTAGTGGCGCGGGAGCCCGGTCTCAACGGCATGACGGCCCTGGACGTCGCCGATCACCTCTCGCTACCGCTGGCCGCCAAGGTCGCCCAGGACCGGGATCTGCCCAGCAAGATGGACGAGGGCCAGTTCGATCCACGACCACGCACCAGCCTCGGACGCGCCTCCGCCGAACTGCTCGAACACTTCGGCCTGCACGGATCGATGGCCGCATGACCGTCTCGCCCGACCTGCTGGAGCGGGTCCGCGCAACGCTTGCGGCAGAGGGAGCCGAGCCGACCCCCACGCGAGTCGCCGCTGTCCTTCGAGCCAACGGCGGCATCGCCGGAGGCCCCATCGTCCTCGAGGTGGTCGAGGCCCTTCGTCGGGAGGCCATGGGAGCCGGACCACTCGAGGGCTTGCTGTCCGAGCCCGACATCACCGACATCCTGGTCAACGGTGCGGACGAGGTCTACGTCGACCGCGGTTCCGGCCTCGAACAAATAGTCCTCCGCACCGGCGACGAGGCCGCCGTACGCAAACTCGCAGCTCGCCTCGCCGCCTCGGCCGGCCGCCGGTTGGACGACGCATCGCCGTACGTCGACGTCCGGCTGCCAGACGGAACACGCTTCCATGCAGTGCTATCGCCGATCGCCGCACCCGGGACATGCCTGTCGCTGCGAGTGCCCTCACGTCATCTCTTCCACCTGGACGACTTGATTTCCGCCGGGTCCATTCCTCCCGCAGGCGCTTCGGTTCTGCGAGATCTGCTGGATGCGCGACTGGCCTTCTTGGTCAGCGGCGGCACCGGTACGGGGAAGACGACGCTACTCAACTGCCTTCTGTCATTGGTGGACGAGAGCGAGCGGCTGGTGCTTGTCGAGGATTCGAGTGAGTTGCGTCCGGACCATCCGCACGTGATCCGGCTGGAGGCTCGACCGCCCAACGTCGAGGGAACCGGCGAGATCACCATGCGCGACCTGGTGCGCCAGGCACTCCGAATGCGCCCGGATCGCCTCGTCGTCGGCGAGGTCCGTGGCGCCGAAGTGGTCGATCTGCTGAGTGCCCTGAACACCGGCCACGAGGGTGGCTGCGGCACCGTGCACGCGAACTCGGCCTCCGACGTACCAACTCGACTGGAGGCGCTGGGCGCCATGGCCGGCCTGAACCGTGATGCCCTCCACAGCCAGCTGTCGTCAGCCCTGCAGGCCGTGATCCACCTAGTACGTGCCCCCGACGGCAGACGACGCATCTCGGAAGTACGCGTCATCGGCCGAACCCCCACCGGCCACGCAACCACCTTGCCCGCCGTCCGATTCGTTGCCGACGGCAACCTCGAACTCTGCGACGGAGCCAACCGCTTCACCAAACTCCTGGCAGGCGCCGCATGACCCCCACAGCCGCCGCAGCAGCCCTAATCCTCCTAACCATCCTCATCCTCCGCCCACCCCCCACCCAAGGCACCCACCGCCTAACCGCAGCCAGCCGCCACCCCACCCCCTCCCGAGCCACCTCCGCCCACCCCACCCCTTCCCGCGCCGCCCCCGGCCACCCCGCCGCCGGCCGCCCCACCTCCGCTCGCCCCGACAGCGCCCGGCCGGGCCCGGTCGCGGCGCCTGGATGGACATCCGGGGTGGTAGAGCGACGTCAAGTGTTGTCTACCGGCCGAGCTGATCTCGCCCGCACGGTGACTCGGCGGCTTGGCATCCTCACCGCGGCTCTCGTCATCGCAGCGCTTCTCGTGAGCTCACTCGGAATGCAGGTGCTCGTAGTCGTCGCAGCTCTGACCGCCATCACATGGACCGTGCTCTGGCAACGGTCTGAGCATCGCCGTCGCTCAGCCGGCGCAGCCCTACGAGCCCAGATCATCGAGGCCTGCGACGTTCTCAGTGCAGACCTCACCGCAGGCCGCCCACCAGCCGAAGCCCTCGAAGGCGCGGCCACGATCTGCCCCGACCTCAAGATCGCCTCAGCAGCCTGCCGACTCGGCGGCGACGTCCCCGCCACCCTCGACCTAGCCGCCGAATCCCCCGGTGCAGAAGGCCTCCGCGCCCTCGCCTCCGCCTGGCGCGTAGCCGAGGAATCCGGCGCCGCCTTCGCAGGCATCGTCGATCGTCTCTCCGACTCCCTGCGAGCCGACGAAGCCATACGCCGCCAAACCGCAGCAAGTCTCGCCGGCGCCCGCTCAACCGCCCGACTCCTCGCCGTCCTGCCCTTCTTCGGAGCAGCCCTCGGCTATGCCTTAGGCGCCGACCCCATCGCGTTCCTCACCGACACCAAGATAGGTTGGATCGCCCTAGCCGCCGGCCTCACTCTCTCCATCGCCGGCCTAGCCTGGACCGATCGCCTCGCCGAAGACAAGGCACTCTGATGCTGACACCAGTCTTCTTCGCGGGCCTAACAGTCGCCCTCTTGATGCCCAGCAAACCAGCCTCACGACGCCTGAACCGCCGCAGTCGACTGACCCAACGATTCAACTGTCCGGCTTCCCCACCCATCCATCGTTGGTCAGCCGCAGTCGCAGCACTCGCCGCGCTACTGCTCTTCGGTTTCCCCCTAGGCCTCGTGATCGCTCCCGCCATCGCCGTCGGCCTCCCGCTCGCCCTCAACCGGTTGGAGCCCGCCGCCGTCCGCCGACGCCGAGCCCGAATCGCAGCCGACCTACCCCTGACCGTCGACCTCCTGGCGGCCTGCCTACGAGCCGGCCGCCCACCCCAAGCCGCCGTGGCAACAGTCGCCACCGCAACCGCCGTCGGCCCTCTGGCTGACCTACTGGCCGGAGTAGGTCACCGACTAGCCCTAGGAATCGACCCGATCGACGCCTGGTCCGATCTCCTCAAAGAACCAGCTTGCGCACCTCTGGCCCGCGCCGTACGCCGCGCCCTTCGCTCCGGTGCCCCCTTGGCGCGATCCCTCGAACACCTGGCCGACGACGCCCGCCAAGCACGACGCTGGACCGTAGAAGAACACGCCCGAGCCGTCGAATCCCGAGCCGTCGTACCCCTCGGCTTGTGCTTCCTCCCCGCCTTCGTCCTCCTCGGCGTACTGCCAACAGTCGCAGGATCCCTCCACGGAATCCTGCACCTGTTCAGCTGACCGTCTCGCGATACTGCTCCAGCCCGGCAGCCACATTAGTCGCGTAGAACTGCGTCACCCGGTACTCGCAGACTCCCGCAACCATGAACGGATCACTCTTCACCAATTCCCGCACCGCCGCCACATCGTTGCCCACAGCAAGAATAATGCCACCGTCCCGAGGCTCCTTCCGCCCAGAAGCCAGAAACACCCCCGCCTCGTACTGCCCCCTCAACCACACCAAATGCTCACCCAACACCTCTTCCACCCGCTCCAACGCCGCCACATAACTCAACTCCAAAACAAACATCCCCCCACCCTAATTCGCCCACCATCCCACCCCGTCCTGCCTAAGCCCCCAGTCCCAGCCATCCCCACCCAACAGGCCCCCGTCCCACCCAAGAAGCCCCCTACCCCACCCAACCCGCTGCCCTCACCCGGCACCAGCCCGACCCTGCACGATTCCCGCCCACGCAACCCCTCCCGCCCGCGACAGCCCGCCCCCACACCAATCCCTCCCGCCCCGCGATGGCCCACTCGACGCCCTTCCTCCGCCCCGCGATGGCCGGCTCGAAGCCAACCGTCGCGACCTCGCCCGAACCCGCTCGACGCCTTTTCCTCCCGCCCCGCGATGGCCGGCTCGAAGCCAACCGTCGCGACCTCGCCCGAACCCGCTCGACGCCTTCCTCCCGCCCCGCGATGGCCGGCTCGAAGCCAACCGCTGCGACCCCGCCCGACCCGCTCGACGCCAGCGATGACACCCGCTAATAGCCCCCACGGCGCGACCCCTTGCGATCCCGCACGACCGCCAGACCAGATCTAAAGCTCAAGGCCAGTGGACCTAGCCGAAGCCCGCGCAGGGCCGAAGCCAAGGCTCAAGCTGGTACGGCCAGTCCAACCTCGACAGCGCGCCCACCCCGTCTCGTCCCGGATCGCCACAATCTCTCGAACCATCGCCGTCCCGCGCATCCCAGCCCACCCCGACCATCCCGCGGATCCCGCGGTCCCGCGTCCCGGGCGTCCTGTTCGTCCTCCCCGTCCTGCGAGGCCGTTCTGGTTCGCTTGCATCGGCGCGTGAAGGTCGGATGGTCATGCTGTGTCGGGCGGGCGACCATGTTCGGCGGGATCGGAAGCGCGAGGCTGCCCGGATGGCCGTGGCGGCGGATGGTAGATCGTGGGGTTGTTGCGGTAGCTGCGACCGGTGGGGCTGGTCCAGGTCCAACTGCCATCCGGGTTGGCGGCGATCTCCCAGCCGCCTTCGTGCTTGAGGCGGTGATGATGCCGGCACAGGCACCATGAGTTGGCCGCGGTCGTCCGCCCACCGGCCGCGAACGCCGTCCGATGGTCAAGGTCAGTGAATTCCGCGGGCCGGTTGCAGCCCGGGAATTGGCAGGTGCGATCCCGCCACCGGACATACCTGTCCAGCGCAGCCGATGGCGTGTACCGGTCAGGGTCACTGGGTGGTGGCCGGTCGGTGATCCGCAACTCGATCCGCGTACCCGCACCCGTACCGCGGGTCTCGACGGAGCCAGTAGCAGCACCATCGGCGCCGGCGCCGGCGTCGGTGTCGAAGCCGATGTCGGCGTCGGTGTCCGTCTCGGGGTTGGCGTGGGCGTTCGTGGGGTGGCTGTCCTGCGCCGCGGTGGTGTCGGCCTGGGTATTGGTGGAGTGCGGGTCGTGCGTCGCGGTGGTACCGGCGCGGGTGTTGCTGGGGTGCGGGTCGTGCGGCGTGGTGGTGTTGGTGGGGCGGGTGTCATGTGGCGCGGTTGCCGTGGTGGTGTTGGTGCGGGGGCGGCGGGTGGTGGCGCCGGGGTGGGGGCTGTTGGGGGTGGTGGGGAGGTTCGGTAGGAGGGCTTGGGTGAGGGCTTTGATGAGGTGCTTGCGCAGGGAGCTTCGCGGGATGGGGCCGTGGTGGTCTGCTTCTCCACCGGTTGCTGGTTCGCCGTTGATCAATGCGGTCACTTCGGCGGCGGTGGCGTGGATCACCACCAGGGCTTCGGCACCGATCGATGCCTCGTCCGGTATCTCGGGATCCGGCCGGGCTGTGGCCTCACCAAGGTCGTCGGCGCGGTCGTCGTCGGGGTGCTCGGCCGCCGAGTAGTCCTCAGGCTCGTAGTCGCGATCGCCGCACGGATCGCCGCCGGCGTCGTCGAACGGCTCATAACCGCGATTGTCGAGCGACTGGTGGCCACCGTGATCGAACGGATCCTGGCCAGGGTCGCGGGACGGCTCGTGCCCGAGGTCGGGCGACTCGTGATCACGCTCGCGGGGCGGCCGGTGGCCACGGTCGTCGAACGGATCCTGGCCAGGGTCGCGGGACGGCTCGTGTCCGAGGTCGTGGGGCGGCTCGTGTCCCCGGTCGTGGGGCGGCTCGTCTGCGCGGTCGTCGAACGGATCCTGGCCAGGGTCATGAGGCGGCTCGTCGCCAAGGTCGTGGGGCGGCTCGTGTTCCCCGTCGTGGAACGGCTCGTGGTCACGCTCGCGGGGCGACTGGTGGCCACGGTCGTCGAACGGATCCTCGTCTTTGGCGTCGGCTGGCTCGTGGGCAGGGTCGTGGAAGGGTTCGCCGGTGGCGGCATCAAACGGTTCACTGCGCGGGTCGGTGGGCTGTCCGCTGCTGAGGCCGTCGAACGGGTCGTAGCGGCAGTCGTCGGGCGGTTCGGTGCTGGGGTGGTGGGGTGGTTCGGTGGCGGTGGGTGGCTTGGAGTCGTGGGGGTGGCTGTTGGAGGCGGTGTGGGTTCGTTGGTTGCGGTGACGTGGTTCGTGGGTGGTGTTGGCGCCGGGTTCAGCCGAGGCCTGTTCGCCCGCGCGGGTGGCGGTGCCGGCGGCGGGATCTGGGGTTTGGCGTTGGGTGCGTGGGAGGAGGCGGTTGAGGGCGATGTCGGCGCGGAGTTGGCCGGTGGTGCGGGGGTCGCCGTTGCGGCGGGCTCGGGCGGCTGCACGCGACAGGCTGGTGGAGACCGCGGCGGCGTCGATGGCGTCTTGGTCGAGGATCAGCACCGCGCGGCCGTCGCCGTCGGGAATCATCCGCACGGAGCGTTCGTCGTGGGCGCGTTGGTGGCGCCTGCTGCTGGCGGCCGGGCAGCGGCGCGCGGTTTCGCGTCGGCATTCCTGCTTGAGGTCGGCCAACGGGTGGATGCGGGCCCAGGCCAGGACGGCGGTCTCGGCGGCGCGGAGATCATCGAGGCCGTCCAGGACCGATAGCTGGTCAACGATGGTGAAGGCGGCGCGTTCGGTCAGCCACCCTTCCCGCAGCGCGTGGAGGGTGGCGGGGAAGTTGTGGACGAGTTCGCACGAGGTGTGGATCCGGGTGGTGGCGTGCGGCTTGCGGAGGTTGAGGATCAGCGCGATCTCGTCGGCGACCGAACGCAGGTCACCGGCGTGCCAGCGGCGCTCCCCCGGGGCCGCTGCCCGGTCGCCGGGCCGCGGGTGACGGTGGCCGAGATCAGCCGAGACACCGTGCAGGGCGTCATCGAACCCGGCGATCGCTTCGGACTTCCATGCCGCTACGCGTGAGTTCATCCGTGCCAGCGCCTCGAGCCGATCCGCCCACCCATCCGCCGACAACCCGGTCGTGTCCTGCGACGCGACCGCCTCATACAACGCGACCCCGCCAGCAGGATCATCGGCGATGTCATGACACAGCAGACTCCGGCGGCGCCGATCCTCAGCAGACTGCCCGGCAGGACCCAGCCGGGCAGGCCTCAGCGGGACCGCGAGGTGCGGCCTGTCTGCTGGTTCGTCGCCGGGTAGTCTGCTCATGCAATCGATACTATGTTCGAATACACTCAGTAGCAAATCAGTTGTCGGGCGATGTGATCAAGGGCGGATGTCGCCGGATGAAAGTTGCCGTGAGTAGTAGCAGCGTTGGTGTTCAGGTGAGTTCCACCCGGTTGACACGATGGTTGCCTTAAGCATCGATGCTCGGCGACCGGGGCACTCGCGGTGTAGATCGAGTGGTTCTGCGATCTCGCTCAGGTAGGTGCGGAGCTGAGGTTCGTTGAGCACCTTTAGCTTCTGAATGTGTCGCGACGGCGTCGTCCTGCTTCGGGTGGTCTCGCGGTCGCCTGTTCGTTTCTAACAACGTAGGTGCTTGGCATCGGTGGGGCCGCGGAGCCTCGCCAGAGATCCTCGGCGAGGTAGTTTTCCCCAGGTTGAAATCTCTTTCCCTGCAAGGGGTTCGACGACGGCACCTTGTCAGTGAGTCGATCGGAACGGCCGGTCGGCAGATCAGGAGGTTTCACATGTCCAAGGCGTTGGTGCCCTTCCGTCGTCTCCGCAAGCTCAATGAGCGTGGCGCGGCGACCGCCGAGTACGCGGTGACGATGGTCGCTGCCTGCGGGATCGGCGGCATCCTCATTGCACTGCTGAAATCGCCCGCGATGCTGTCTTTGCTCAAGGCAATCATCAACTTCGCCCTCAAGGCCGCCGGTCTCGACGTCCAGATCTGACCGAGGACCCGCCGCGGCGAAACCCCTTGACGCCGCGGCGGGTCCGGAAGACGGAGACCGCCCGGATGTTCCCGAGAGAGACACGGATACCTGGGCTCGCCTCGGCTAGTCCCGACGTCCTGAAGCTGCGAGGCCGGAGTGAGCTGGATGCCTGGGGTGACGTGGAAGAAATGCGCATGCCACC
The DNA here is from genome assembly GCF_040613535.1 of Kribbella sp. NPDC006257. Classification (NCBI taxonomy): domain Bacteria; kingdom Bacillati; phylum Actinomycetota; class Actinomycetes; order Propionibacteriales; family Kribbellaceae; genus Kribbella; species Kribbella sp. NPDC006257. The sequence goes on along the minus strand of NZ_JBEXSJ010000038.1, from coordinate 9,534 downwards.
GGTGCGCCGGATGCGTCGGTCAGCGGTCTGGCGGGGCGCGTGTGCTGACGATGTGCTGGGTGGCTGAGTAGCTCGACGGTTGGAGGTTTGTGGGGTGTTTGCTGACGGTTGGCCGGGTTATGGGATGACGAATTGGCGAGGTGTTTGAGATGGCGGGGGTGACGGAGATGTCGGTAGGGCGCAGGATGCGGTTTGCGAGGCGGGATGAGTGTGGTGCTGTGACGGCTGAGGTTGCGATGGTGCTGCCGGTGCTGTTGGCAATGGTGGTGTTGGGTGTCTGGATGGCAGGGGTGGTGATAGAGAACATCCGCTGTATCGACGCGGCGAGGGACGTAGCTCGAGCAGTAGCTAGAGGCGAACCGCCTGAGTCGGCCCAGCAACTGGTCAGACGTACTGCGCCGGAGGGGGCTACCTTCTCCATCACCAGGGATGGTCCAGACATCCACGTCGCGGTCACTGCTGACGTCACTCCGCACTGGCCGTTGCTCGCCAAACTCCCGCCCATCAAGGTCGAGGGCAAGGCAACGATCCAAGCCGAGCCGAGCATTTCCGGTGCCGCGCCATGAGAAGGCAGTCTTTGGGGTGGACTCGTCGTTCGGAGGATGGTGCCGGAACGTTGATGGCCTTGTGGGTAGCAGTGATGATCCTCGGGGCTGGTGCGGTCGTTGTTATCTGGGGAGTGATCTCGGTCGGTAATCATCGAGTAGCCACTGCTGCGGATTTGGTTGCCCTGAGTGCGGCGCAAGCCCTGCAAGTCGGGGCAGGTGATCCATGCCTTACCGCTCAGCGGATCGCCGCGGCTCAGCGGGTCGACCTGCGACGCTGCCAGGTCGAAGGCGAAACGGTTGCTGTCGAGGTGGGAGTGATCGTCCGACTCGGTGTACTCGGTTCGCCGGTTGTCACCAGCCTCGCCCGCGCAGGCCCTTCCGGTTAGGTTCGCCGAAGCCAACGCCGGACGACGAAGACCTATAGGGGGAGACTTCGCAGTCGAGGGCTCACTCATCTGATCCCGTTCGCCGCGGCGCGTCGCCAGGCCACTCGTCGCCAGGCCACTCTCTGCCAGCGGCCTCCCGATGAAGGCTTCCTGGTTGTTCCGGCTTCGGCATCGCCTACTACCTGGGGCTGGTGCGACGCGGGGTTCGGTCGGTTCCCGACGCTGGGCGTGGCGCCTGGGGTTGGTTGGACGACTTGATCGGGATTTGGTTTGGCTGCCGTCGCTTGTCCGTCGCGCGGGCTCGGTTGGTTCGGTACTCGATCCATGATCGTGTTCGCTCGCGCTTGTCGGGCGACTCGTTTGGCATCTGTGGTCGGTCCGGTAGCTATCCGCAAGGAGAGGTCCCGTGCAGGTGGCGGGCCTCCTGCCCACCGCGGCAGCGTCCCACCTTGTTGCGTGCGTGGCCGGCGGGTGTCGCCGTGGGGCTGGTGACTTGGTTTGGTCGTCTGTGCTGCGGCTGGCCGTGACGGTTGAGTAGTGGAGGAGGAGACTTGGGAGGGTGACGGGTGAGCGGGAGCGGTTGATCGTGGTGGACGCGGCGAATGTGGTGGGGTCGCGGCCGGATGGGTGGTGGCGTGATCGGGCTGGGGCTGCGCGTCGGCTGCTGGAGAAGTTGGCGGTTCTCGATCAGAAGGTGTCTGAAGCGATCGAGGTCGTCGTCGTATTCGAAGGGGCCGCGCGGAGGGCGGTGGACGATGCGCCACAACTTGGTGAGGTGCGGGTCGTGCTCGCTGACGGGTCCGGTGATGACGCCATTGTTGATGTCGTGCGAGACGCGGCCGCCGAAGATTCGGACCGGGCTATCACAGTGGTGACGGCCGATCGAGGGCTGCGCGAACGGATTGATGCCTACGGCGCCGAATCGGTAGGTCCCCGCTGGCTATGGGAGCTCCTGGATCAGTAGGGGCGCTGTGAAGTAGTCCGCTATCACCAGTCGATCATCAGAAGTCCATGATCAGCGGCCGACGATCGGTAGCCCGCGCTCAGCGGTCGATGATCGGCATTCCGTGCTGGCGGTCGATGATCGGCATTCCGTGCTGGCGGTCGATGATCGGCATTCCGTGCTGGCGGTCGATGATCGGTGGTCCGTGATCGGCGGTCGAGGATCAGCAGCTCCGGCGAACCCTGTCGGCTAGTCGGCTAGCCAGCCGTTGTGTTCGGCTATTTGGATGGCGTCGGCTCGGGTGCGGGCGCCGGTTTTGCCGATGGCGGACCAGAGGCGGGTGCGGACAACGCGTTCGGAGACGGCGAGTTTCTGGGCCATCAGGGCGACCGAGCCGCCGTCGCGGGCGGCCCGGAGGGTGTCGGTCTCGCCTTCGTTCAAAGGGGTCTCGGTGTACTGGAGGGTCTCGGCGGCCAGGTTGGCGTCGACGACGCGGAGGCCGAGATGCACCCGGCGTACGGCGTCGGCCAGCTGTGGGGTCGGGGAGCCTTTGAGGGCGAAACCTTTGGCGCCGGCTTCGAGACCGCGGCGGAGGTGGCCGGGGCGACCGTAGGTGGTGAGCATCAGAACCCGGCACTCGGGCATCGAGGTACGCAGCTCGGTCGTCACGTGGATGCTGTCGTACCCCGGTCCGGCGGCGTCCAGCAAGGCGACGTTCGCGCGGTGGCGTTTGGCGGCACCGACGACGTCGTCGGTCCGGTTCATCTCGGCGACGATCTCCAGATCACGTTCGCGTTCCAGACCGCTTCTGAGGACGCCTCGGCTGAGGATCTGGTCGTCGACCAGGAGCAGCCGGATGCGGTCGGGCAAACGAGCCTCCGGGGTGACCGTCCGGGCGCCGGGGAAGTGCGTCCGGGAGGAGTTGGGCAGGACAGATCATGAACGCAGCCGGTTGGTGCCGTCCACATGAACGCCCCATCTCTATCAGATTGCGACCAGATCGCGACCCGATCAGCATGACCTCGGCCTCGGGCCCGTAGCAACAAACCGCTTGGGTGACGGTGGTGTGAGGACAACAGCACGGACTGACAGGCGGTGGGGGATCTGCAGCGCGCGGGCTCTTGGTGCGGGGCGGACGGAGCAGGGCGAGCGGGCGTGCGGGCGGCGGGGCGAGCGGGGGAGGTGACGCCAGCGGGTGAGTTGAGGCGAGCGGGTATGGCGGGGCGAACGGACGTGGCGCTGGTGAGGGGCGGACGAGGTGGCGGGGGCTGAGTGAGGAGGCGAAGCTGGTGAGGGGCCGGGCGAGGGTGGCGAGGTTGGTGAGTGGAGTGTGGCGTGGCGGGGGCGAGCGGATGTGGCCAGGGGGGATTGACCGGCTTGGCGTGACGGGCCGGGCGGCCGAGAGCGACGGGCTGGTGAGGCGGCCGAGCGGGCGAGAAGGGGTGCTGGCGAGGCGGGTGAGGAGTGGATTAGGTGGTGAGGGAGAGGAAGCGGTTGTTGTGGGTTATCAGGGCGGTGCCGGAGGGGGTGGGGGCGGGGATGGTCTCGTAGGGGGTGCGGATGGCGTGGCGGTCGCCGTCTGCGGTCAGGAGCAGGGTGTTGGGGGCGTCGATCACGACCAGGTCGTTGCCGTTGCGGAGGACAACGGGGGCGTCGTAGCCGGCGGAGATGGCGGTGCGGCCGGCGGCCAGGCCCTCCAGTACGGCGGGGACCAGTTCGTCCGGACCCTCGGCCGATGCGTCGATGGCGATCCAGGTGGTGGGGATTCCGGGCGTCGTCAGCGAAGACGGGTTGTGGAAGTCGCTGCCACCGATGGGAGTGGTCGACTCAAGACCCCACGCCTGCCACCAGGCGACCGGTCCGCCCCAGGTGTGGTCGAGCCAGGACGAATGCCAGATCTCGGCCAGCGGTGGATGCTCGGGCAGCAGCTGGCGCCACGAGCAATCGCCGCCGAGTGGGTGGTTGATCGACAGCAAGCCGCCGCGACGAGCGACCTCGGTAACCCAGGTCGAAGCCGGCTGGCGGAAGTCGATGACGCCGATCGGGCCGAAGGCATTCGCGTGACCGGTGTCGGTGGTCACTTCCTGCCCCGGAATGAGCCCAACGCCGAATTGTCGTCCGAGCCCGGGCAACTCGCCGTGATGCGCTTCGGTGTTGTGGTCGGTGATCGCCAGTACGTCGAGCCCGGCCGAGACTGCGAGGGCCGCAAGGTTGGCCACAGGCGTCGAGCCGTCCGAATGCAACGAGTGCGCATGGAAGTCACCCGCGACCCACCGAAGCCCGTCGGCGGCGGGCAACACTCGGCGCGGCGGACGAGCCGGTACGCCGACAGCAGCCGTCAACGCCGCGTACTCGTCCAGTCCTGGGATCACCGAGGCCGGGCCGGTCACTGCCTCGACGACCAGCTCGACCCCTTCGACAGGGATCCGGTGCAATCCGATGACCACGAACCAGGTCCCGGCCTCCAACTCACCGGCCACATAACCTGGCGTCGCAGCAGCAGGAGTGATCGCGAAGGACTGTCGCGCACCGCCGGACCACCCACGCCAGCCGCCGGCACCTTCGCACCCCAGATCGATCACCGCACCCTCGACAGCAGGCACAGTCAGAGTCACCGAGAGGCCAGGGCAGCCAGGTGGGATATCGACCGGCAACGAATGCCAGACCGACGCCGCGCGATCGTCGAGGGTCCAGCGCTGGCGGTAGGTCGTGACAGCCATCAGGCAGCCGCAACCGGTTGCCGGGCCAGCAGCTCGCCGGACTCCTTGTCGTACAGCAGCACGCGCTGCACCGAAGCAGTGAGGGCGACCGGAGTGCCAGGCGGCGGCTCGTCCTCCTCCGGCACGGTGGCGCCGATCAATGTGCCCGAGCAATCCACACTGACGAGCGACTGCGTCCCGAGGTTCTCGGTCACGACCACCGTCCCGCGAATCGCCGGCCCGCTCACGTCACCAACAGACAAGGTCAGGTACTCCGGCCGCACGCCGACCGTCACCTCCGCACCGACCGGCACCGAACCAGTAGCCGCAGGCAACGATCCGCCGGCGACCAACACTCCGGCAGACGCGACCGTCCCGGGCAGCAGGTTCATCGGCGTCGACCCGATGAAGTTGGCCACGAACGTGTTGGCCGGCCGGGCGAACACCTCGCGCGGGCTGCCGAGCTGCCGCAGCTTCCCCGACTGCATCACGGCGATCCGGTCGGCGAGGGCGAGCGCCTCGGCCTGGTCGTGCGTGACGAAGACCGTGGTGATGCCCAGATCCTTCTGCAGCTTCTTGAGGAACGTTCGCGCTTCGAGCCGGAGTCGTGCGTCGAGGTTCGACAGCGGCTCGTCGAGCAGCAACACCTTGCCTTCGGAAGCGATCGCCCGAGCCAGAGCGACCCGCTGTTGCTGACCGCCCGACAGCTGTCCAGGTCGCCGCTCGAGCAGGCCCTGAAGCGACAGTTCGTCGCCGGTCTTCGAGGCGACCGAAGCACGCGTCGCCGCGGCAACACGTCGTACCTTCAGGGGATAGGTGATGTTCTCCGAGACGGTCATGTGCGGGAAGAGCGCGTAGTCCTGGAAGACCATCGCGACCCCACGCTTGCCGGGCTCTACCCGAGTCACATCCGAAGAGTCGATCCGAACTGTTCCCTCAGAGGCGGACTCCAGCCCGGCGATGGTCCGCAGGAGAGTCGTTTTGCCGCAGCCGGACGGACCCAGGAGGGCGAAGAACTCGCCGTCGGCAACTGTCAGGTCCAGCCCGTCGACGGCGCGGACGCCGTTGGGGTAGACCGTCGCCAGACCTTCGATGTCGATGCCCGCCATCAGCTCTTGATCCCTCCATGGAAGCGGAACCCATACCGCGAGTTCACCAACAGATAAAGCACGACCACCGGGATCGAGAACAGCAACGAGAACACCGGGATCACCGAGAGATTGGCGCTGCCGCCCTCATCGGTGAAGGTCTGCAGCAGCACCGCGCCCGGCTGCTTGTCGATCGACCGGATCAACAGGAACGGCACCAGGAAGTTGCCCCACGAGTTCACGAAAGCCCAGACCATGATCGTGGCCAGCCCGGGCCGGGCGACCGGCAGTACGACGTCCCGCAGGATCTGCAGCGTCGAGGCGCCGAACACCCGAGCCGACTCCTCATAGCTCTTCGGTACGGCGTCGACGAAGTCCTTCAGGATGAAGATTGCTGCCGGCAACAGCCCACCAGTCATCACCAAAGCCACACCGAACCGGGAGTCGATCAGCCCGAGCTGGAACATCATCACGAAGATCGGCACCATCGCTGCGGTACCGGTGACTACAGAGGACAGCAGCAGGAGTCCGTACAGCAAGGCATCCCGCCCCGGGATCCGCACGCGTGACAGTGCATAGCTAGCCAAAGCAGCAAAGGCAGTGACAGCTACTGCCGTAGTGATGCAGATCAGTAGTGAGTTCACCATCGAGTGCATCGCATACGGATGGTCCAGCGTCTTGCGGACGTTGTCGAGCGTCCAGTCCGGCCAGCGCACTCCCAGTCCGGGCGACTTGTCGAACGGCGCCGAGGCGACCCACAGCATCGGTACTGCGAAGAACAGCGTGATCGCACAGATCAACACGTAGAAGCCGATCCGGCGTACGACGAAGGCAGGCGTCATGACCTCCTCCTCAGCAGTCGCAGGTAGAGCAGTGCAACCAGCAGGTTCGCAATCAGCAGCAGGAACGAGATGGCCGACGAGTAGCCGAGCTCACCGCCTTGAAGCGCGACGTTGTAGATGTAGACCGGTACTGTCTCCGACTCGTGGTTCGGGCCGCCCTTGGTAAGCAGGAACGGCGAGAAGTCGTTGGCGGTCCACAAAGAGATCAGCAGCGTGTTCGTCAGCACGTGCCCGCGGATGTGCGGAAACACCACGTCCCGCAGCGTCTGCCATCCAGAGGCGCCCACCATTCGGGCCGACTCCAGTTGCGACGGTGGCACCGCCTGCAGTGCTGACGAGTAGAGCATCATCGAGAACGCCGTACCGCGCCACGTGTTGAACACGATCAAGCAGACCATCGGGTAGTCGATCAACCACGCCGTACCCTGCGTCCCGAGGATGCTGTTCAACGTGCCGGTGTCGCGGTCGAAGAAGGCGATCCACAAGTACGCCACAACCGTGGACGGCAGGATCCAGGCCAGCAGGACAAGGGCTTCCACCGTACGGCGTACGGCCGGTCGGGCGCGCCGCATCGTCCAGGCCAGCGCGAACCCGAGGATGTTCTGGCCGACGATCGCCGAGCCGAGTACGAAGAGCACCGTCAGCCAGAGCGCGTTGTGGAACAGCGCGTCGTTCAGGGCCTTCGTGTAGTTGGCCAGCCCGACGATCGACGGCGACACCGCCTCGACACCGGTCAGCCGGTAGTTGGTGATGCCGATGTAGATCGTCCACAGGGCCGGGAAGACCAGGAACGCACCGATCAGCAGCAGGGCCGGGGCCAGGAAGCCGAAGGCCCGGCCGATGCCGAGACCCGCGACGTCCTGGGCCGGAGCCCGGACCCGCGCCGGGCGTTCCGGCGCGGGTGCGGTCGTCGTCGCCATCAGCTGGTGGTGACCTTGTCCTTGCTACCCGCGGCGGCCTCGACCGCCGTCTCGTAGCTCTTCGCTGCGGCGTCCGTCGACTTGCCACCGACCACGTCCGCGGTGGCCTGCTGGAGCGCGGCAGAGATCTTCGGGTACTCCGCCAGGCCCGGCCGGTACTGCGTGATCGGCAGCACCTTGGTTGCCACGAAGTTGAGCATCGGGTCGCTCGCCAGCACCTCGGTGTTGACGTCCGTGCGCTGGGTGATCTTCGCGGCGCCGTTCAGGGAGGCCTTGACCATCTCCGCCGAGTTCATGAACTGCAGCAGCTCCCAGGCCTGCTGTGGGAACTTGGTGTTCGGGTTGATCGCGGTCGCGCCGCCACCGGACATCGAGACGAAGTCCTGCCCCTTGATGCCGCTGCCCGGCTTGCTGGCCGGGATCAGCGCGTAGCCCACCGCGGTGTTCCGGTCGGCCATCTTGGCCACGCCTTCCTTGGGCTCCACGACACCACGCCAGAAATAGTCGCTCTCGAGCAGGATGCCGATCTTGTTCGCGGCGAACTCGCTGAACGACTTGTCCCGCCCCTTGGCCTCACGCTGCAGCACCGGGTCACCGAGTCCGCTGCTGTAGATGCTCTTGTAGAAGTCGAGCACCTGCCGGATCTGCGGGCTGTTGCCGAGCCACTTGCCGTCGCTGTTGATGGTGGCGCCGGTGCCCACCAGGAGCGGCAGCACGCCCTGCATCGTGGTTGCCTCGCCCATCGCCGTACCGGCGTTGAGCTGGATCGGGGTGACGCCGGGGAGCTTCTTCAGCACCTGGCCGGCGCTGATGATCTCGTCCCACGACTTGGGTTGCCAGTCGGCTGGCAACCCGGCCTGCTGAAAGAGCTTCTTGTTGAAGAACAGCACGCGGCCGTCGGTGCCACCCGGTACGCCGTACCGCTTGCCGTCGTACGAGCCGAGCTGCTGGACCGACTCCGGGATCTGCTTCCAGCCGTCCCAGTCGTTCACCTTGGCGGCGTCGCCGACCGTGTCGGTCAACGGCTTGATGTAGCCGGCCTGGGCGAACTCACCCACCCAGATGCCGTCGACGCTGAACAGGTCGGGACCGGTCTTCTGGGAGAGGCCGAGTGCAAGCTTCTGCTTGTAGACCTCGTCGTCCGAGCCGTCGCCCTGGAACTTCACCGTGACGTCGACGCCCTTGGCCTTCTGGTCGGCGACGAACTTGGGGATCAGCACGTCCTCGGTGAAGGTCGCGCCGGCGCTGCCCTTGCCGCCTTTGATCGAGTTGGCGCCGATCGTCAGCTCGACCTTCTTGGCATCGGCGTTCCGGTTCGCGTCCTGGTCGCCGGATTTGTCACCGGACGAACCGAGGCAGCCGGTGAGCAGCAGGGTGGCGGCCGAGCCGAGGACGGCCAGCCGGGACAACCGCGAGATTCGTCGCATCAGGGGGCTCCTTGCGGGTCGGTGCAGGCGATGCCGGTCCACCTTGGCACTAGCGGGGAACTATGTGAAGACAATAACTACGGCGATCGGCAAAATGTTGTGACTTTCTTACCGTGGCCCTCGGTTGCAGTCACCGACCGTTGCCGGTGGCCACTTCCCGGATCAGCGGGATTCCGTCAAATCGGATGCAGGCGGCAAGCATTGCGGTGAAGTTGAAGTTAGCTCGCGGTTCCGTCACAAAGGGTTCAGGGCTAGATACACAGGGTGACAGCGGGAGGTAGCGTCAGTGCCGATCGGGTTCCCTGGAACGGAGGTGACGAAATGTTGCTCGGACTTCTGGACGACCTTCTCGGGTGTGGCCACTACTGGCACCACTGGCACCACCACTGCTGGTGGTGATCGCCCGGCGGTGATCGGGAGTCTCCGCTGACGCGCAAGCAGCGGATGCCGGCCGGACCCACCGCTCCACAACTCGAACCCGCAACGGTTCACAACTGAAGACAACGGTTCGCACAGAAAGGACCGAAAAGAAGCGGCCGGGCGCCCCGGTGGGGGGGGCGGGCCGGCGGAGGGGGTGGGGGGGTTTGGTGTTCGAGAAAGGCCGGGCACCAGGCAGATAATGGGGGGGGGGGGGGGGAGCGGGGGCCGCGCGCCCCCCGGGAGCCCGCCCCGCGGGGGAGA
>NZ_JBEXSJ010000037.1:0-88935 GCF_040613535.1 Kribbella sp. NPDC006257 | reverse complement strand
GCGAAGTACTCGGTCGTAAACCTTCTCCGGCAGCTGGGAACGCCGCAGCGCAGTCTCGTTGATGCTGAAGTAGCCGACGTCGGCCTCTTTGACAGCGCTCTTCTGAGCTTGCTGCCAGGCCTTGTCGGGGGTGAGCTTGCCCTGCTCGACGGCCTGCAGTGCGGGCTCGAAGGCACGCTCCTTGACCGCCTGGTGCTTCGGGCCGAGCACGATCGGCTTCAGCGCCTTGGCGCCGGTACCGAAGATCTTGCCGACCGGAGCGTTGGAGAAGTAGTCGTTGGTGAGCGCCAGGAACGCCGGGTCGTCCAGTGCCTTCGGCGACGACGGCAGCGGTCCGGCCTCCTTGAACGCGGCCACCTCGCCCTCGGGTGAGGTCAGGAACTTGGCCAGTTCGTAGGCCTCCTTCGGGTGCTTGCTCTGGGTCGGTACGGCGAGCCAGGAGCCACCCCAGTTGCCGCCGCCACCAGGCACCGAGGCAACGTCCCACTTGCCCGCGTTCGCGGCGCCGGAGTTGGTCTTGATGATGCCGAGCATCCACGACGGGCACATGGTGACCGCGAAGCTGCCGTTCTTGAAGCCGGCCTCCCAGTCCTTCGACCAGGTCGGGACCTTGGCGCTGACGCCCTCGGAGACCATCTTCATCGAGGTCTCCCAGGCCTGCCGGACGACCGGGTTCGAGTCGGCGATCAGCTTGTTGTCCTTGTCGTAGAAGTTGGTGTCACCGGCCTGCGACAGCATCGCGCTGAAGCTGGTCGTGACTGAGTCGACGAAGCCCTTCGCGCCGGTGTTGGCCGCGCCGAACTTCTTCCCGGTGGTGATGAACTCCTCCCAGGTCGGCCACAGCTTCGAGACCGCGTCGCGGTCGGTGGGCAGCTTCGCCTTGGCGAACAGGTCCTTGCGGTAGCAGACGGCCAAACCGCCCACGTCGGTGCCGAGCCCGATCAGCGGGCCGTCGGCGCCGACCCGGCCGAGCTCCCACTTCCACGGCAGGAAGTTGCCCTGCAGGTCCGCCGCGCCCTGGTCGAGCAGGTTGACGAAGTTCTGGGGCTGTGTCTTGAACTCGTTGAGGATTCCCTCCTCGAGTGCCACCACGTCCCCGGCGCCGCTGCCGGCTGCCAGGTACTGGGTCAGCTTCGGCTTGTAGTCGTCGAGCTTCTGCACACTGCGCAGCTCGACCTTCACGTTCGGGTGTTCCTGCTGGTACTGCGCGACCAGCGCCTTGTAGCCGAAGTCTCCGAACGTGTCGACGACCAGCTTGATCTGACCGTCCGCCGCCGGCTTGGCGTCGTCGGCGTTCTTGCTGCATGCCCCGACCATGCCCAGGGCTGTCACGGCAGCCACCGTGACCGCCAGGAACCGCTTCGTCTGGCTCATCGCCTGACCCCTCCTCGAGATTCTGACACTCCATCTGGGAGCGCTCCCAAGAGAATCGGGGCAGGTCTGCCCGCTGTCAAGACCTCAGTGGGAGCGTTCCCAAATCGAAGCCGAATCGAGGCCGCCGCGACGTGCTGTCTACGATCGGTGGGTGCAGAAGCCCTTGAGTGACCGGTCGGCGGAGTTCGCTGACTTCTGGACCGAGCGGCATCTGGCGGTGCTGAGCACCGCACGGGCGGACGGAACGGTGCACGCCGTGATGGTCGGGGTGACGCTCGACCTGAAGACCGGGATCGCCCGGGTGATCTGTTCGGGTGGCTCGCACAAGGCTCGCCAGATCAAGGCTCTGGGCGAGGCCTCGGTCGCGGTCACGCAGACCGAGGGCGGGAAGTGGTCGACGCTGGAGGGCCGCGCGGTGGTGAGCGACGATCCGGAGCGGGTCGCCGACGCCGTACGCCGGTACGCCGAGCGCTACCGTCAGCCACGCGAGAACCCGGAGCGGGTCGTCATCGAGATCGCCGTGACCAAGGTGCTCGGTCGTGTCTGACCGCACCGTCCCCGATGGCCTCGCCGCCGGGACCAATAGCCGGGGCGGCCTCACCGTCGTGGGGATCGGGGCGGATGGCTGGGACGGGCTGTCTCCGATCGCCCGCAGGGAGATCGCCGAGGCCGAGATCCTGATGGGAAGCACCCGCCAGCTCGCGCTGGTTCCAGCGAGTAAGGCAGAGCGAGTCGCCTGGACGTCGCCGTTGTCCGAGTCCCTGCCCGGATTGCTCGAGGCTCACCGGGGCCGACGGATCTGCGTGCTGGCCAGTGGCGATCCGACCTTCCACGGGATCGGTACGACGCTGACCAGGTTGCTCGGCGCGGACGCGGTGAAGGTGATCCCGCATCCGTCGAGTGTCTCGCTGGCCTGCGCCCGGCTCGGCTGGCCGCAGGATCAGGTGCAGGTGATCAGCCTGGTCGGGCATCCTCTTGAACTCATCCACCCGCACATCCAGCCTGGGCGGCGACTCTTGGTGCTCAGTTGGGGTGCCCATACACCGGCCGAGGTCGCGAAGGTGCTGACGGAGCGCGGGTACGGCGAGAGCCGGGTGACCGTGCTGGAGCAGTTGGGCTCGGCCGATGAGCTGGTTCGGACAACGAAGGCTGCGGACTGGTCCGGCGAAGTGGATGCGCTGAACGTGATCGGGGTCGAGTGCGGTCAAGGGCCGGTGTTGTCGACGGCTCCGGGGTTGCCGGATGACGCTTATGAGAGCGACGGACAGCTGACGAAGCGCGAAGTACGGGCGGTGACGTTGTCGCGGCTGGCGCCGGTGCCTGGGCAGTTGCTGTGGGACGTGGGTGGTGGCGCGGGGAGTATCGCGATCGAGTGGTCGCGGCATCATCCGAGTTGCCGGGCGGTGGCGATCGAGCGGGATCCGGATCGCGCGAAGCGGCTCGAGCGGAATGCGGCGAATCTGGGCGTCGTCGTACGGACTGTTCTTGGCAAGGCGCCCGAAGCGCTGGCCGAGTTGGAGTCGCCGGATGCTGTCTTCGTCGGTGGTGGAGCGACGGCGGCGGGGATGATCGAGACGTGCTGGGCGGCTTTGAAGCCCGGCGGGCGGCTGGTCGTCAACGGGGTCACGCTGGAGACCGAGGTGCTGATCGCCCGCTGGTACGCCGAACTCGGTGGCGATCTTGTCCGCCTCGACGTCCAGCGCGCGTCGCCGGTCGGCGGGATGACCGGCTGGCGCCCCGCGATGCCCGTAACGATCTGGAGCGTGACCAAATGACCCGCGTGAGCCTCATCGTCGGTCCGTTGATCCCCGGCGTGTCGGCGTTCGTCGGTCCGTTGAGACCCGGTGTGTCGGGGTTCGTCGGTCCCTTGCGGCTGACTGGCTGGAGCGTGGCTCGGTGACTGTTCACTTCATCGGGGCCGGACCCGGCGCTGCCGATCTGATTACTGTTCGCGGCCGGGATCTGATCGCGTCCTCACCCGTCTGCCTGTACGCCGGTGCGCTGGTTCCGGTCGAGCTCCTCGACCATTGCCCGCCCGGCGCTCGCAAGATCGACACCGCGAATCTCGACCTCGACGAGATCCTCACCGAACTCGCCAAGGCACACGAGGCCGGCCTCGACGTCGCCCGCCTGCACTCCGGGGATCCGTCCGTCTTCAGCGCGATGGCCGAGCAGATGCGCCGGCTCGACGCGTTGGAGATCCCGTACGACGTGACGCCCGGCGTACCGGCGTACGCAGCAGCCGCCGCTTCCCTCCGCCGCGAGCTCACCGTCCCCGAGGTCGGCCAGACCGTCATCCTCACCCGCATCGCGGCCCGCGCGACCGCGATGCCGCCCGGTGAGGACCTGGCAACACTAGGAGCCGGCCGCGGCACGATCGTCCTCCACCTGGCGGTCCAGCACATCGAGCGCCTGGTCGAAGAATTAGCCGCGAACTATGGCTTGGATTGCCCCGCAGCGGTCGTCGCCCGCGCCTCCCGCGACGACGAACTCATCCTCCGCGGCACCCTGGCCACCATCGCCCACCAGGTCCGCGAGGCCGACATCCGCCGTACCGCGGTAGTCATCGTCGGCCAGGTCCTTGCCGCCAGCAACTTCCCCGACTCCCACCTCTACTCCACCACCCGCGAACGCTGAGCCACGGCCCCTTCGTCTCGGCCGGCAGCGGCGAGGACGGCGGCGTAGTCCTCTCGGGCGACCACAGTTCGGTAGTCGCCGGAGCCCCAGGTGCGGTCGAGTTCGGGGAGCACTTCGGCGAAGATCCGCTCCGCTTCGGCGAAGCGACCCTGGGCGGCGATCGCGGCGGCTAGGGTCGCCCGGTTGAAGGAGGTCAGCGGGTGGCGGGTTCCGAGTACGCGCTGCTCGATCTCGACCAATTCGGTGCCGAGTCGCTCGGCCTCGACCGGGTTGCCCTCGGCTGTGGTCCAGCGAACCAGATCGCCCCAGGCGTCCAGCGTCCGGGAATGTCCGGTCTCGAGCGTGCTGAGATAGGCCGTCAGCACCTGGCGGCAGAGCGCGGCCGCCTCCGCGTATCGACCTTGCCGGCCGAGCGTCCAGGCGAGATCAACCTTGGTCGCAAGGGTGTCCCGATGATTCAAGGCGAGATACAACTCCTGATCGGCGACCAGATCGCGATACAGCTGTTCGGCTTCGGCGTACCGGTCCAACGCCAGTACTGCGCCCGCCAGCTGATCACGTGCCTGCAAGGTGTACTCGTCTCGTTCTCCGAGCACTCGCCTCAGGTCGGAGACCAGATCCTTGAAGAACGGTTCCCCCTCCGCATGTCGACCGTTGATACCGAGCGCACAGCCGGCGCAGTACCGGGCTTTGAGAGCCGCTGGGTGATCTGGGGTCAGTCGCTGGGCCAAGGCCAGCATCGACTGAGCGAGTTCCTCGGCGTGCAGACCGGATCGCTCATCGTTGAGCCAGAGCGAACCAAATGCGCCGACGCCGACCTCCAGCAGCGATGCTGCCGCAGTCTCGGTGAGGTGCGGCGCAGCCCAACCCAGCAATGCTTCGAGATGCGGCAGTAAGGCTTGCCAGGCAGGACGATCGGACGATTGCTCAGCGTCGAGACCGGCCGCGGCTTCTACCAGCATCCCTGCCGCCGTGTCGAGATTGTTGCTGTCGGCTACCAAATGCGCTCGGCAGGTGTCGGCGATGACGGGGTGGACCGTCACCGCCGGGTAGCCGGGCGAGGGTTCGAGATCGACCAGGGCGGATGCCGCCAGACCCTTCAGAAGGACAAGGAAACGATTCTCGTCGCGCTCGGCTTCTGGTCGCAGGATGGACGCAGGGACCGGGATGCTCGGGGCGAAACAGGCCAGCAGGTAGAGCAGTCGGCGGGCATCCGCGAGACCGCTCCGATCCAGTGCGTCCAGCGAGATCTCCCAGGTGCGCGAGATCGTTCGCCGGGAATCGCTGTGGTCGAGGTCGTCGAGCGCCCGGTGGCGCTCGTCGCTGTCGAGCGCGTTGCGGTACTCCTCGAATCCTCGCCATCGGGCGAAGGGCGAGGCAAGGTAGGTTCCGGCGAGGTGAAGGGCCAGCGGGAGAGATCCGAGTCGCTGGGCGAGCGACTCCGACTCGGCGCCGGTCGGGTCTGGGCATTCGGGCGCGAGATTCCGTAGTACGAGTGCCGCTTGCTGGGTGGTGAGGACTTTGAGCGGACGGAGTTGGACGCCGTTGCCCCAGGTCCAGGGGTCTGTGGTGCGGGTTGTGACGACTGTGAGCACGGGAGCGTCGGGGCGAATCCAGCCGGTGCCGTCGGCGGGGGAGCCGGTGCCGTCCGGGGCGAGGACGGCGGGGAGGTCCGCGTTGTCGAGGATCAGCAGGCTGTCTTGGTCTTTGGCCTGAAGAAAGGCCCAGAAATGGTCTGCGGCGGTCGGGGAGCCCTCGCGGAGCTGAGCGACGAGATCGGCTGGGGCGTCGAGCTGGTGCAGTACTTCGAGCAAGCCGCCCTGGAGCGACGAAGGATCCGCAGCGCTGACCCACCAGACCTGGTGTCCTTGCCGCTTCGCCTCGGCAGCCAATTGGAGTGCGACGGTCGACTTGCCGACCCCGCCCATCCCCGCCAGCACGAACGTCCCGGGAGCCGGCCGGCTGAGCGCAGACCTTAGTTCTTCGAGTAAATCCTCTCGCCCGATGACGTCAGCGGGCAGCCGCCCGAGCGGCGCGCTGACGGGCAGGGCAGCAACCGGCGCACCGACGGGAGAGGCGGCGATCGCGGCATTGAGGGGAAGGGCGACAACTGGTGGAGACGGGAGTTGCTGTATAGCCAGGGCCCGCGTGGGCAGCTGACCGGCGACCAGGGGTTGCCGGCTTTCTGCGGATTGATCGTTGTCGGCGGCACCCGCGGCACCCGCAACACCCGCAACACCCGCGCTGCCCGCAACACCCGCGCTACCCGCGGTTGGGCGGGTTCGGCTGTCTCGGCGGTCGAGGATCGCGACGCGGAGTTGCCAGGCGCCCACAATCAAAGCCGCCAGGCCGGCCGCAGTACCGATCACCCCGAGGACGTCCACGCCGTTCATCGTAGGCGCGGACCGGGATCCACCGCGGCGACACGGAAGGCAGCGGCAAAGGCCCAGCCGTCCGATCGCCGCTGACGGGATATTCGGCCGCTGGCGGGCTAAATTCGCAGTAGCGGGCGAACATCGGGTCATCCGGCCAGGCGTCGCCGTGCCGGATTGTGGCTCTGGCGCCGATCCTGGCAGGTGCTGCTGCGGTCGGCGATCGTCGCAGGGGATAGTGGGCGGGTGAAGGTGCTACTGCTCGGGGGTACTGGCGAGGCACGTCGGCTGGCGGGGGTGCTCGCGGGGGAGCCGGGAATTTCGGTGGTGTCGTCGCTGGCTGGGCGGACTGTCGACGCGCGGCTGCCTGAGGGCGTTGTGCGACAGGGCGGGTTCGGTGGTGTGGCGGGGCTCACGGCTTGGATTAAGGCGAACAAGATCGACGCGGTGGTGGATGCGACGCACCCGTTCGCGGCGACGATGACTGAGCATGCGGTTGAGGCGGCACGAGATGCGGGCGTGGGTTTGCTCGTACTGCGGCGCCCTGGCTGGCGTGAGCAGGCGGGGGACCGGTGGATTTGGGTTTCGACTGCTGAGGAGGCGGCTCGGGTTCTGCCTGAGCTGGGGAGCCGGGTATTCCTGACGATCGGCAGGCAGGGCCTCGGCGCTTTCGCCGCAGTCCGCGGACGCACGACCGGCGAGGGGAGTGTGGGGGATGGTGCAGGCGGTCGCCGGGTTGGTGGGGTGGGGGATGGTGCAGGCGGTCGCCGGGTTGGTGGGGTCGGCGAGGGCGGGCGGCCGGGGGTTTGGATGCTCGCGCGGTGTGTGGATGCGCCGGAGCCGGTGCCGGAGTGGTGTGAGCTTTTGCTGGATCGTGGACCTTACGGCGTACCGGCTGAGTTGGAGTTGTTGCGGGAGCGGCGGATCGACGTACTGGTGACGAAGGACAGTGGTGGGTCGATGACCTCGGCGAAATTGGCGGCGGCGCGGGAGTTGGGGATCCCGGTGGTGGTGATCAGGCGGCCGCCGTTGCCGGGCGGCGTGGCCGTGGTGGAGACGGTCGACCAGGTCGTCGAATGGGTCCGGGAGCGTCGGTAGACTCCGGATTCTTATGGGAATCCAGATCGCGCCGAGCATCCTGACCGCCGACTTCGCTCATCTCGCCGATGAGGCCGCCGCCGTGTCCAACGCCGACTGGCTGCACGTCGACGTGATGGACAACCACTTCGTCCCGAACCTCACGCTCGGCCTGCCCATCGTCGAGTCGCTCGCCAAGGCGGCCGAGCAGCCGCTGGACTGCCATCTGATGATCGAGGATCCGGACCGCTGGGCGCCTGGGTACGTCGAGGCGGGCGCGTCCAGCGTCACCTTCCACGTCGAGGCCTGCCGGGCGCCGATCCGGACCGCCCGGGAGATCCGGGCGAAGGGTGCACGCGCGGCGATGGCGCTGAAGCCGGCGACGCCGATCGAACCGTACGAGGACATGTTGCCCGAGCTCGACATGATCCTGCTGATGACGGTCGAACCGGGCTTCGGCGGGCAGAAGTTCCTCGACGTGGTGCTGCCGAAGATCCGGCGTACCCGGGACCTGATCACCAAGCACGGCCTCGACCTGTGGATCGAGATCGACGGCGGGGTCTCCGCCGAAACCATCGAACGCTGCGCCGAGGCAGGTGCCGACGTCTTCGTCGCAGGCTCAGCCGTCTACTCGGCCGATAACCCGAACGCCGCGGTCGACCACCTCCGCGCCCTCGCCCAAGCCGCCATCAGCGGCCCACCCACCCAGCCGTAGCCCCCTCCTCAGACAGACTTCCTGCCGGGGTCGGTGCTGGAGAGCCTGATCCGGACCCGGGTAGTGCTCGTCGGTGGTATTTCCGAACCAAGGCGACGCCGGCCGCGAAGACGAGACCGCCGCACGCACCGGCAGCGGTTGTCACCTTAGCCACCTCGAACCAAGCCTCGAGCGGCTCCTTGAACCAGCCGGCGACTGAGATGAGCAGGCCGATCCAGCCGCCGGCTGTGACGGCGGCGAGGGTTTCCCAGAACGGGTGGTGCGCCGGCGAAGAGCCCTCCGGCGGTACTCGGCTGTCTTCCTGCATCGGGGTCCTTCCAGGTGCGAGCCCGTACGGCGGGGTAGGTGGGCTCGCTAACGTTTGTCGTCACCGTTCTCGTCGGCTAGCCGGGAATCTTGGGCCTCCAGGTGTTCCAGGCGGCCCTTGTCCTCGCCTGCGTCGAGCAGGTTGTCGCGCGGCGCACCGGTGTCGGCGTACTCGGTCCGCGCGACATCAGGGTGCTTGAGGTCGAACGCGGGCGATTCGGACCGGATCCGTGGAAGCTTCACGAAGTTGTGCCGCGGCGGCGGGCAACTGGTGGCCCACTCCAGCGAGCGACCCCAGCCCCAGGGATCGTCCACACCGACGAGGGGCGATCGGTAGGACTTGTAGACGTTGTAGAGGAACGGAAGGGTCGAGATCCCGAGGATGAACGCGCCGACCGAGGACACCTGGTGCAAGACGGTGAATCCTTCGTCGGCACCGTAGTCGGCGTACCGGCGTGGCATTCCTTCGACGCCCAGCCAGTGCTGCACCAGGAAGGTCGTGTGGAAGCCGATGAACAGCAGCCAGAAGTGCAGCTTGCCGAGCTTCTCGTCGAGCATCCGGCCGGTGAACTTCGGCCACCAGAAATAAAAACCCGCGAACATCGCGAAGACCACCGTGCCGAACACGACGTAGTGGAAGTGCGCGACCACGAAGTACGTGTCGCTGAGCTGGTAATCCAGGCTCGGCGACGCCAGGATGACGCCGGTCAGACCACCGAACAGGAAGGTCACCAGGAACCCGATCGACCACAGCATCGGGGTGTCGAGGGAGACCGAACCGCCCCACATCGTGCCGATCCAGTTGAAGAACTTCACCCCGGTCGGGACGGCGATGATGAACGTCATCAAGGAGAAGAAGGCGCTGTTGACGGCGCCCGTGACGAACATGTGGTGCGCCCAGACCCCGACGGAGTACAAGGCGATCGTGATCGTGGCGCCGACCAGGCCGATGTAGCCGAAGACCGGTTTGCGGCTGAACACCGGGAGGATCTCGGTGATGATGCCGAAGAACGGCAGCGCGATGATGTAGACCTCGGGATGGCCGAAGAACCAGAACAGGTGCTGCCACAGCAGTGGACCGCCGTTGGCCGCGTCGAAGACATGTGCGCCGAGCGTCCGGTCCGCCTCGAGCATCAGCAGCGCGCCGGCCAGGATCGGGAACGCGATCAGCACCAGGATCGACGTCACCAGGATGTTCCAGGTGAAGATCGGCATCCGGAACATCGTCATCCCCGGCGCGCGCATCGTGATGATCGTGGTGACGAAGTTGACCGCGCCGAGGATGGTGCCGAGCCCGGCCATCCACAGGCCCATGATCCAGAGGTCGGCGCCCACGCCGGGGGAGCGGACGGCGTCCGACAACGGGGTGTACGCCGTCCAGCCGAAATCCGGCGCTCCACCGGGCTGGAGGAAACCCGACGAGGCGATCAGGCCGCCGAACAGGAACAGCCAGTAGCTGAGCATGTTCAGCCGCGGGAACGCGACGTCGGGGGCGCCGATCTGGATCGGCATGATCTCGTTCGCGAAGCCGACGAACAGCGGCGTCGCGAACAGCAGCAGCATGATCGTGCCGTGCATGGTGAACAGCTGGTTGTACATCTCTTCGTTCACGAGCTGAAGACCAGGTTCGGCGAGTTCGGCGCGGATGACCAGCGCCATCACGCCGGCGATCAGGAAGAAGATGAACGAAGTGATGAGGTACAGATGGCCGATCGTCTTGTGGTCGGTGGTGGTCAGAACTCGTACGACGCGCTGCCCGAGCGGGCGGCGGACCACCTCGGTTGCCGATCGGCCGGTCCGCCCTGCAATGGTGGCCATGGCGCACCCCTTCCTCTGCCGCTTGACTGGCGCGTAGGTACCCGCCGGGCGGCCAGTTATGCGCTGGGGGTACTAGCTGTGGCGCAGGAGCTCCCGGGTCTTGCGGCTGCGGCGCCAGAAGTAGAACAGGATCGAGCTACCGACCAGGGCGGCAAGGAAGACGAACGAGATCACGGCAAGCCCCGCGTCGTCGAAGTCGTGGGCGTCGCCGTCGGCGGTCCCGGGCGGATCGACAGCTGGTTGCGGTGTCGATCCGAGCGTGGGGGTCGGCGTTGGCGATGGCGTGACCGCAACCGCCTGCACAGGTCCGGGGCCGACAGCAGGTCCAGAGACTGGCAGGCTCAAGGCGGCCACCAGTACTCCCAGCAGGACGACACCTCTGACCCATCGCATGCGTGGCCAGTTCCCCTTCGGCGACCGTACTAACCCGGGGTAGCCCGAGTGGGTCTGGCAAGATGCGAGGGGTGGAGCTGTGGATGCCGGAAGCACCGAGCGAGGAGTGGGCATGACGGAGCACAAGCCGGTGGAGAGCTGGCTGACCGACATGGACGGCGTGCTGGTGCACGAGGAGCGCGCGATTCCCGGGGCGAGTGAGTTCATCTCGACCCTGCAGGTTTCGGGCAAGAAGTTCCTCGTCCTGACCAACAACTCGATCTTCACGCCGCGGGACCTGCGCGCCCGGTTGCTTGCCGGGGGCATCGATGTACCCGAGCAGGCGATCTGGACCTCCGCGCTCGCGACCGCCCAGTTCCTGGACGATCAGCGGCCCGGCGGTACGGCGTACGTGATCGGCGAAGCCGGCCTCACCACCGCGCTGCACGAGGTGGGTTATGTGCTGACCGAGCGGGCGCCGGACTACGTCGTACTGGGGGAGACCCGCACGTATTCGTTCGAAGCGATCACTCGGGCGATCCGGTTGATCGCCGACGGCGCCAGGTTCATCGCGACCAACCCGGATCCGACCGGTCCGTCCACCGAAGGCCCGCTCCCGGCGACGGGGTCGGTGGCCGCGCTGATCACCAGGGCGACCGGTGTCGCCCCTTATTTCGTGGGTAAGCCGAACCCTTTGATGATGCGCAGCGCGCTCAACCGCATCGAGGCGCATTCCGAGACGAGTGTGATGATCGGCGACCGGATGGACACCGACATCATCAGCGGCCTTGAAGCCGGCCTCCGCAGCGTGCTCGTACTCTCCGGCTCCACCGCCGACCACGAGGTCGAACGCTTCCCCTACCGCCCCACCCGAATCGTAGAATCCATCGCCGACGTGGTCCCCCTGATCGCCGCCCTCTCCTAACCCCACCACCACGCCTGCACACCGCCACACCGGTACGCCGCCGTGCCGGTTGCCGCCATGCGGTTACGCGGGCGCGCCGCGTACGCCCGGATCGCTTGATCGCCACCGTTACGCCACCGTTACGCCGCCACGCCACCGTCACGCCGTCACGCCGCCACGCCACCCGCGCCGCCGCGTCACCCGCGCCGCCGGGCCACCCGCGCCGCCACGCTGCCCACGCGCCGCCGCCGCCATTAGCCTGCTCACCGCCGAGGCGTCGCTGCGGCCTGATTTCCGCGCGAGTGTGTACCGACGGACATGAGGTATGGCCCGTGCGCCGGCCCGGGGCGCCGTGGGTGAGCCTGGGGTGGGCGGTTGAGGGCAGACACCTCATGTCCGTCGGTACACCGGCGCGCTGTCCAGACTTCACCAGGCGTGCCGCGGGACGCCGGCGCGCTGTGCGGGGCCGACTTCTTCGCCGCCATGCTCGGTACGCGGCGGGTGGTTCAGGTGCAGGTGGTTGTGTAGAAGGTGTAGCCGCGGGACTTGAGGGTTCTGAGGATGGTGGGGAGGGCGGCGACTGTTTGGCTGCGGTTGCCGCCGCCGTCGTGGAGCAGGATGACCGAGCCGTTGTGGACCTTGGAGAGCACGCGGCGGACGATCGTCGACGTACCAGGACGTGACCAGTCCTCGGGATCGACCGTCCACAGGCGCAGCTTCTTGCCGAGGCTCGCGGCTCGCCGGTAGGTGAGCGCATTGGCGCCACCGTACGGCGGTCGGAGGCAATGCGGCGTGATCCCGGTCTGCGCGCGAATCACCCGGTCCGTGTCCAGGACCTCGGATCGGAACTTGGTCCAAGACACATACCGAAGGTCCGGATGCGACCAGCTGTGGTTCTGCACGCTGTGCCCGGCAGCACGGACCCGGTGCGTGATCGCCGGATAGCGTGCCACGTTCTGGCCGAGTTCGAAGAAGGTCGCCTTCACCCCGTACTGGCGGAGAAGCGCCAGCACCTGCGGCGTGTACTGCGACGGCCCGTCATCAAAGGTCAGAATCACGTACTTCGACGCAACCGCGGCCTGTGGCGGGCTGACTGCCGCGGGCGAAGCTCCGGCGGGCGGCGACGCGCAGGCCGACACCAGAAGGGAGCCGAACAACCCGACCACAACCGCCGCGCTCCACCACCGCCGACGACCCCGCAACCAAGCGATTCGCATCATCAGAACCCCTAGGCGTCGATGAGCTACTCATCTCCACCATCCGCGCACCCCGGGCGAAAATCTAGAGTTCGGAAATCACAGCCGCATGGCCAGCGAACCCGCCACCGCCCAGAGCCTGGCCAGAGGCGCCGGATCGCCAACACTGTCCAACCTCAGCCGATACCCCCGGCCAAGCGCGCGAAGGCGCACATCCGCAGAGAAAACGGGGTTGGACAGTGTTGGCGGTTCAGGAAGGGTCTCAGAGCACCTGAGAGAGGAACTGCTGCAGTCGGGGTGACGAGGCAGCGGTGAACAGCTTCTCCGGCGGCCCCGACTCGACCACAACGCCGCGATCCATGAAGGCGACCTGATCGGCCACCTCCCGTGCGAATCCCATCTCATGGGTGACCACGATCATCGTCATACCGGCCGAGGCCAGGTCCGCCATCAGACCCAGCACGCCCTTCACCAGCTCAGGATCCAGCGCCGACGTTGCTTCGTCGAACAGCATCACCTCGGGCTTCATCGCCAAGGCCCGCGCGATCGCCACCCGCTGCTGTTGCCCACCCGACAGATTGCCAGGCCGCGCCGACGCCTTCTGGCGAAGTCCGACGAGATCCAACTGCTCCAGCGCGGCCGCCTGAGCCTCATCGGTAGAAAGCTTCTTGATCTTGCGCAACGGCAGCGTGATGTTCTCCACCACTGTCTTGTGCGGGAACAGGTTGAAGTGCTGGAACACCATCCCGATCCGTCGCCGCAGCTCGTCCGGATTGCTCTTCAGCACCGAAGAACCGCCCAGCAGAATGTCGCCCGCGGCAGGCTCCAGCAACCGATTCGTTGCCCGCAGCAAAGTCGACTTACCTGATCCGGACGGCCCGATCACGCACGCGGTCTTCCCGGCCGGCACCGCAAGATCCACCCCTCGTAGGACCTTGTTAGTGCCAAATGCAAGCTCGACCCCCACCAGTTCCAAGCTCGCCGCCGCGAAGGACGCGTCGATAGCGGTCGGTCGGCTGGACGACTCAGCGGATGTCGGCATGGGCGAGCTCCTCGACCTCGAGTTCGGCAGGGAGGCCTTCGCGCAGCCGCTTGTCGAAGTAGTTGACCAGGTGGGTCAGCGGCACGGTGATGATCAAGTAGAAGATCCCGGCGAGCAGCAACGGTGACAAGTTGCCGTTCGTCGCCGCCGCGTCCTGTCCGATCCGGAACAGCTCCCGCTGACTCGCCAGCAGACCCAGGAAGTAGACGAGACTCGACTCCTTGATCAAAGCAATGAACTGGTTGACCAGAGCGGGCAGCACCCGCCGGACCCCTTGCGGGATGACGACCAGCCACATCGCCGAGCTATAGCTGAACCCGAGCGCTCGCGAAGCCTCCAACTGCCCTTTCTCCACGCTCTGGATTCCGGAGCGGAAGATCTCGCCGATGTACGCCGCCGCGATCAGCGACAACGCCAAGATGCCGAGCGGGTACGGGTTAGGTCCCCACCAATGCCTGGTGATCGGCGACAACCCCTGGCCGATCAGCAGGATCGTCAAGATCGCCGGCAGCCCGCGGAAGATATCCGTGTAGACCTTGGCGGGCCACCGCAGCCACCACTTGCGGGACAGCCCCGCCACCGCCACGATCATGCCGAGCACAGTGCCCAGCACGACCGAGGCAGCGGCGAAGATGAGGGTGTTGACCAGTCCCACCTTCAGCATCTCCGGCAGGACCGCCTTCATCGACCCCCAGTCGAGGAAGGTGTCGTTGAGGGTCGACCAGACGTCCATCAGCCGGCGGTGGGCGTTGCCGTCGGTACTGCGAACTTCACGGTGCCGCTGCCGGGCTTGAAGGACGCCGGTACGGCGCGACCCGGGTAGTACTGCGCGACGAGCTTAGTCCAGGTGCCGTCGGCGATGACCTCGTCGAGCGCCTTGTTGATTGCCTCGCGCAACTTGTCATTGCTCTTGGCAACGGCGTACGCGGTCGGCGCCGAACTGAGTTCCTTCGCGGCCAGGATGACCACGCCGCCGCCCTGCTCCTTCGCCATCTTCTCCCCGATCTCGGCAGGCGAGATCCAGGCATCCGCGGTACCGGCCTTGAGTTGGCCGACGGCGGCGTTGTAGTTCGGCACGCGCACCGGGTTCAGGTTCTTCTGGGTGGCGTAGTCGTCCTGGACAGTCCCCTGTACGACGACCACCCGCTTGCCGGTCAGCTGGTCGAACGAGGTGATCCCGGACGTCTTGGTCGTGTTCAGCCCGAGGTATCCGAAGTCGTACCCATTGCTGAAGGCAACTGTCTTCTTGCGCGCCTCGGTGATCGTGATCGAGGAGCTGCCGAGGTCGAACTGGCCGCCGTTCACCTGCGAGAGCAGGGCCGAGAAGTCGGTTCCGACGAACTCTGGCTTCAGGTTCAGCTTCGCCGCGACCGCAGTGATCAGGTCGTTGTCGAAGCCGGTGAACTTGCCGTCCTTGACGTACACGTTCGGCGGCGCGTCGGTCAGCGTGCCGATCCGAAGCGTGCCGGACTGGAGCAGGCCGAGATCGGGGCCTGAGGCATCGGATTTGTCGTCGCTGCCGCAGGCGGCCAGCGCAACGGCCAGGGTGATGGCCGTACCGAGCGCGGCGAGCCGGCGGAAGGCGCTGAAGGCGCGCACAGGTGTCTCCTTAGAACTGAGAGAATGGAATCGTGTAAGACCTGGAAAAATGGAAGCGTGGGGTTCACCCACTGCTTCGACGCTAACGCCGCGACCAGGCAACCAATTCCCGACGACACCGGCTGAGACACCGCCGCAATGTCTACCGAACTTGTGATATATCAGCCGCGGGACAGCTCCGCCACCAGTTCGGCTCGTAGCTCGTCGTGCTGCGGGCCGAGCAGATGCTCCTGCGCATTCCGCTCGGCCGCAGGGTAGGAGGGCACAGGACCGGAGATATAGGGGGAAGGCTCCCAGTCATATCTGGCGTGGATGTGGGCATGCAGGAACGTGTCCAGGTTGCCCAGTACTGCGTAGTTGACGCGCCGGAACTCCAGGTCGCGACGGCTGCAAACCTCATGGACCGCTTGGCCCAGCAGATCCATGTCCGCAAGGAAGGCCAGTCGCCGATCCCTTGGCAGGTCGGCCAGCCGATCCGCGGTCGGGTCGTCGGAGAGCAAGAGGCAGTAGCCAGGGAGGAACTGTGTGTCCCCGATCACGGCGAACCCGCTCTCCAGCCGCGCCAGCACAGTGGGATTCTGTCCCCGCAAGGCAGAGCCGATTCGATCTGATCGCCAATCATTCATCTCGCGAGGCTAGGTGAAGCCGGGGTCGCCTGAGTGCGCGAGCGGAGCATGCGTTTGAGGCGGTCGGCTCGGTCTAGGAGGTTGGTGCGGACTACTGGGGGAGCTGTGAGGGCAAGTGTTTCGGCGCGTGTGACGATCGTCTCGTCTGCGCCGACGATGGGGAAGAGGGCTCGGGTGTAGGTCTTGGCGGGTTCGCCTTCGCCGCGGTGGAGGGTGGGGACGAGGTTGAGGAAGGCCTCGGCGTACGGCTTCAGGAGGTCGTCCTGGCCGGCGCTCCAGAACTGCATGGCCAGGGCGTAGACCGACGCAATGGGTACGGTGCGCTCGGTCGCGAGGATGTGCCAGACCGCTTCCTTCTCGGATGCGTCGGGGGTTGCCGCGCGGACGTGGAGCCTGTTGACCCATGCTTCGGGGTCCGGGTCCCGCTCGAGCAGCGCCTCAGCTTCGGCGGAGGTTGGTTCGCCGAGTTGAGCAAGGCGGACGAGCCTGCGCCATTGGAGATCGAGGTCCTCGGTTTTGAGCAAGTCGAGTTCCGCGGAGCTGACCGCAGTACGGGCGATGCCGCGCAGGGCTGCTTTGCGGTAGGCGGGGAGGTCGGCGAGGCTGCGGCAGGCTTCCGCTACAGCTTGCATCAAGGCGTCACGTTCTGACGGCGGACTCCAGAGGTCGGCGGCCTCGAGGGCCAGGTTGAGGTAGGGCTCGATGGTGGATGCGGAGGTTTCGACGGCCAGTACGCCGAGTAGGCAGTGGACGGCTTCGGCGGCTGAGGCTTCGGCGTTGATCAGCATGTCCCAGGCGGTCGCGACGGCGACGGCTCTGGAGATCGGGGTGGGAAGGCGGGCGGCGTCGGTGAAGAAGGTGTCCCGGTTCGAAGGTCTGGTGGAGGCGAAGGTCAGGTCTTGGTCATTGAGGAGATACAAGTCTGCGCCGGGCGGCAGGTCGAGCTGGGTCCGCTCGCCGACGACCTCCACCTCGACGATCGCCTCCCGCTCGAGCCGCCCGCCCCGCT
Source organism: Kribbella sp. NPDC006257 (assembly GCF_040613535.1). Classification (NCBI taxonomy): domain Bacteria; kingdom Bacillati; phylum Actinomycetota; class Actinomycetes; order Propionibacteriales; family Kribbellaceae; genus Kribbella; species Kribbella sp. NPDC006257. The sequence goes on along the minus strand of NZ_JBEXSJ010000037.1, from coordinate 71,888 downwards.
CAAAATAGGCGCCCACAGCAACCACCTGCGGCCGCGGCAAACCCCCACCAGGCCCCCGCGCAACCAAAGTCGTCTCGGCGAGGGTTAGGCGGTCGGTGCCTGGTGTTTCTAGCCAGGCGATGCGCCACTCGTCCAGATCGCGACCGCTGGCGACGGCGACCGCGTCGATCAAGTCCTCCAGAGTGGTGTTTCCCCAAGCATGCTTGACGAAATAGCTCGTCAGAGCCGCCGAGAACCGATCCTCTCCCACGTACGTCATCAACTGCTGCAACACCGAAGCACCCTTCGGATAAGTGATCGCGTCGAAGGTAGCCTCCGCCTCGGAGACGTCGTGGACCTGCGGCCGGATCGGGTGCGTCGTCGGCCCTTGGTCGACGAAATAGGCCTTGAGCTTCTCGCCGGCCAGATGGGCCGTCCAGGCATCCGTGTACGACGTGGCGTTCACGGCAGCCCAGTTGCTCGCGAACTCCGCGAACGCCTCGTTGAGCCACAGGTCGTCCCACCACCGCATCGTCACGATGTTGCCGAACCACATATGCGCAAGCTCATGCAGCAGGTACCGCGAGAAGATGTCCCACTCCGCCCGCGTAGGCGTGGTCCGACGCAAGAACCAGTCCATCCAAGTGATGCAGCCATAGTTCTCCATCGCACCGGGAAACTCCGGCGTGAACACCTGGTCGTACTTGTGCTGCGGAAACGGCATCCCGAACTTCCCGGCGAAGAACTCCATCCCCTGGATGGTCAGCGTGAAGAGCTCATCGGCGTCGCGGTCCAGGATCGACGCCAGCGACGGACGGGCGAAGAGCCCGAGATCGTGGCCGGCGCCGGTGCGACGCACTTCGTAGTACGGGCCTGCGTTGATGACTGTGTTGTACGTCGCCAGTGGCGGGGTCGGCGGGAAGGTCCAGCGCCGTGTGGGGCCGAGGTCCTCGATCTGTGGTTCGCCGCTGTTGGAGAGGACCCGCCAGTCGGCCGGCGCGGTCACCGTGAAGACCCAGGGCGCCTTGAGATCGGGCTGGTCGAAGCAGGCCCAGACGTAGCGGGCGCGGTCGGGGGTGAAGTCCGTGAAGGCGTAGACGGTCCCGTCGGCCGGATCCACGGCTTTGAACAAGCCGTGACCCGAAGACGATGCCTCAAGAACGGTGACCACGGACAGAACGTTGCTCTCGGCAAGGTTCGTCAGCGCGATCCGCTCATCGACGGCGGCAGGCAGCGGTACGCCGTTGAGTGTCGCGCTCACCACCTCGGCCGCACAATCCACGAAGGTCGACGCACCCACCGCGGCGCAGCCGAAGGTGATCGTCGACGATGTGCGCACCCGCGACCCGACAAGCAACTCGGTCAGATCGACAGCAACGTCGTACCGCTCGACGGTCAGCAGGACTGCCCGCTCCGATGCCTCGTCCTGGGTCAAGCTCTTCATCGCGTTCCTCTCGACGATCGACGATCGACGAACATCCGTCGTACGGGAATCATCCACCGTCCGGTCCTGCCGGGACGAACCGTTTACCCGATCGGGCACGCCCTTCAGCTGGAGGATCTGAGGGTGCGCATCTTCGCCCGAGCCCCGCAGCGATCCATCGAGCACCAGCGGCGGCGATTGCTGCGGCTGGTGTCGACGAACAGCAGAGTGCAAGTGGGGTCTTCGCACCCGCGGATCGACGCGGCCTCCGGCCCGGTGAGCAGATCGATCGCATCCCGCGCAACAGCAGCCAGTACTGCGGACGCCGGCGACTCGGAATCGTCGCGCTCCAGTACTCCCGATCGAAGCGCCAGTGCCGGTACGGCGGTCTCGCGCGCGGCCCACTCGTTGATCACGGCGACATCTTCGGTCTGGACCGGGACCCGGCTGACAGTCGCCATCGTCAACCGATACATCGCCTCGCGCAATTGCCGTGCGGCTTCGAGATCAGCCGCGCTGGCGGTGCAGTTCGCCAGACCGGCCTGCTCGGCCCAGCGCACGAGATCGGCAGGAGCGCCCAGTCTCTCGATGTCGCCCTGGCCTCGCTTGCCGAGCGTTCCGACGAAGTTGAGCGCGTGGCGTCCACCGATGAACGGGAACGCCAGCAGATCAACCGCCATGGCGCGCCCGGGCTCCCGCCAGCTCGTAGAGAACGTCGTTGACCGGCGTCGGCGTGCCGGTCTGCCTGCCGATCCGAACGACGGCGCCGGTCCACGCCTCCAGTTCGGAAGGCCGGCCCGCGTTGATGTCGCGCTGCAGCGAGGTGGTGCCCGCCTCCGGCAAGCTGTCGAGGAAGGCCACCGTGGTGTCGACGGCGTCGGCCGGCAGCTGAATGCCGGCTGCCTTCGCCACCTGCTGGATCTCGGCCATGCTGTCCAGGATCAGTTGCCGGAGGCCCGGTCGCGAGCGAAGTACGCCGTACGGCGCGTCGGCAAGTGTTGCGATCGCACCGACCGAGCCGAGCGCGAGGAACTTGGACCAGAGGGCGGCCCAGATGTCGGGCGCCACCGCGGGGATCAAGCCGGATTCCTGCAGTGCATCGCGGAGTCGCTCGACCCGCTCGGTCAACTGGTTGTCCCACTCCCCGAAGGTGAGTTTGCCACCGCCGCCGATCTGCCGGACGCGCCCGGGTCCGTCGAGGAACGCGATCACCTCGACCGCACCGGGGAGAACCGCCTCACGCCCGATTGCCTCCGCCACCTGGTGCGGGGCTTCGACTCCGTTCTGTGTGGTGACGACCGCGGTGTTCGGGCCGATGAGTGGCTTCAGCGACGCAATTGCCGGCTCAAGCTGCCAGGTCTTGACGCCGAGCAGGACATAGTCGACCTCACCGACTTCCTCGGTCTTGTCGGTCGCTCGGACGGTCTCGACGACGAAGTCGCCGGTCACGCTCTCGACGGACAACCCGTCGCGTTGCAGCGCCGCGAGGTGCTCCCCGCGGGCGATGAAGGTGACCTCATGTCCGGCGGCGGCCAGCCGGCCGCCGAAGTATCCGCCGACGCCGCCGGCGCCCAGTACCGCGATCTTGATCGTCATGTCGAGTACGTTACCGGTCAGACCGGTAACGGCAAACCGGTCCAGGATGTGACCTGGGTCGTACCGGGTTTTCGCGACAGTGGCACACTTGAGGCACGAGTGAACCCACTCGCGTGCTCCGGGGTCGGTGTAATTCCGAGCCGGCGGTGACAGTCCGCGACCCGGCCGAGGCAGTTTCTCGGCCGGTTGACCTGGTGGAATTCCAGGACCGACGGTGAAAGTCCGGATGGGAGGCGCACGCGATCGGCGGGAACGCTCCGGCGTCCGGACGACGCGGCCCCGCAGGCTGCGCGCGACCGGGGGTCCGGATCGTGCACGCCGGTTGTCATGGCCCCGGGCGCGTCCGTGACAACGAGGGACCCGTCAGTGAAGAACGTTTCGCCGATCGACAGCGCGTGGATGCGTCGCGCCGTCGAACTCGCCGCGCAGGGCATCGGCAGCACGCACCCGAACCCGGTCGTCGGCAGTGTGATCACCAATCGCGACGGCCATCCGGTCGGCGAGGGTTTCCACGCGTACTCCGGTGGTCCGCACGCGGAGGTCAACGCGCTGCGGATGGCGGGCGAGCAGGCCCGCGGCGGTACGGCGTACGTCACGCTCGAACCCTGTAATCACACCGGCCGGACCGGGCCGTGCGCCGACGCGTTGATCGAGGCAGGGATCGCCCGGGTGGTGTACGCCGTCCCGGATCCGAACAAGCAGGCCGCCGGCGGCGCCGAGAAGCTGGCGAGCAAGAACATCGTCGTGGAACAAGGCTTGCTGCAAGACGAAGCCGAAGCCGTGAACCACATCTGGCTGCACAGCGTCCGCACCGGGCGACCGTTCGTGACCTGGAAGTTCGCGACCACACTCGACGGGCGCAGCGCGGCGAAGGACCGGTCGAGCAAGTGGATCACCGGCACGCTCGCCCGCGCCGACGTGCACCGCAAGCGCGCCGAGTGCGACGCGATTGCTGTCGGCACCCAAACGGTTCTGGACGACGATCCCGAACTGACGGTGCGCGACGAGAACGACGTACCGGCCGCTCGCCAGCCGCTACGCGTCGTGGTCGGCGACCGCGAGATCCCGGCGACGGCGCGGGTCCGCAACGACCGCGCCGAGACTCTGTTGCTCCCGACCCACGACCCCGCCGAGGTGCTCCGGCAACTCGACGATCACCAGATCCGGCACCTCTGGCTCGAAGGTGGCCCGACCTTGGCCGCCGCCTTCCTGCGCGCGGGCCTGGTCGACCAGATCGTCGCGTACGTCGCGCCCGCGCTGCTCGGGTCCGGCTTCTCGGCCATCGGCGACCTGGGCGCGGAATCTATCGAGCAGTTACGGCGCTTCAACCTTGCGGACGTCACCCGCCTCGGCGACGACGTCCGGCTCACCCTGACTCCCCTGGGAGGGAAGTAGATGTTCACCGGAATCGTCGAAGAGCTCGGCACCGTCGAGTCGCTCGATCTGCTGGACGGCGACGCGGCGCGGCTCACCATCCGCGGCCCGCTGGTCACCGAGGACGCCGGGCACGGCGACTCGATCTCGGTCAACGGCTGTTGCCTGACCGTGGTCGACACCGGTGACGGCACCTTCACCGCCGACGTGATGCGCGAGACGCTCCGGCGTACCAGCCTCGGTGCCGTCGAGAAGGGCTCGACCGTCAACCTCGAGCGCGCGGTCAAGGCGCACGAGCGGCTCGGCGGCCACATCGTCCAGGGGCACGTGGACGGCACCGGCACGATCGCCGGCCGGCAGCCGGCCGAGCACTGGGAGGTCGTCCGGATCGCTGCTCCGCCGGAGATCCTCCGGTACGTCGCGGAGAAGGGCTCCATCGCGGTCGACGGAGTCTCGTTGACCGTCACCGATGTGGATGACAGCACCGGGACCTTCGGGATCAGCCTGATCCCGACCACGCTCGAGCTGACCGTGTTCGGCCGCAACAAGATCGGCGACACGGTGAACCTCGAGGTCGATGTGATCGCCAAGTACGTCGAGCGGCTACTCGTTGCTGGAGGCAACTGATGGACTGGTTGCTGCATTCCCAGGTGACGATCGGCGGCTCGCCGGTGCTGGTCCGGGAGATCGTCGGGAACGTCTTCGGGCTCGCGAGTGCGCTGTTCGGGATGCGTCGCCTGGTGGCGGCCTGGCCGGTCGGCATCGTCGGAAACGTCTTGCTGTTCACGGTTTTCGTCGGCGGGGTCTTCGATACGCCGCAGGACAAGGACCTGTGGGGCCAGGCCGGGCGGCAGGTGTTCTTCGCTCTGGTCAGCGTCTACGGCTGGTACCGCTGGTACCAGACCCGCCACAGCGGCGCGGGCGTCGGCGTACAGCCTCGGTGGGCGACTGCTCGTCAGCGGCTCGAGCTGCTCGGCGTGGGGGTCGTGCTCTACGCGATCGCCTATCCCGTGCTGAAGGCGCTGGGCTCGTGGGGGCCGCAGTGGGACGCGTGGATCCTGACCGGATCGATCCTGGCGACCTACGGGATGGCGCGCGGCTTCGTCGAGTTCTGGCTGATCTGGATCGCTGTCGACGTGGTCGGCGTACCGCTGCTCGTGCAGTCGAAGTTCTACCCGTCCGCGACGATGTATGTCGTGTACGGACTGTTCTGTGTCCTCGGATTCGCGTCGTGGTGGCGGATCCAGAATCGCACGGCGGTCGGTACGACGCCCGAACCGGTAGTGGTGGGCTGACATGGGTGAAGTACTGAAGCTCGACACGATCGAGCACGCCGTCGACGAGATCCGGGCCGGCCGCCCGGTGATCGTGGTCGACGACGAGGATCGTGAGAACGAGGGCGACCTGGTCTTCGCCGCGTCCAAGGCGACGCCGGAGCTGCTGGCGTTCCTGATCCGCTACAGCTCGGGGGTGGTCTGCGTCCCGATGGAGGCGGCCGAGCTGGACCGGTTGGGGATCCCACTGATGACGCCGCACAACCGGGAGCGCCTGCGGACGGCGTACACGATCTCGGTGGATGCTCGCGACAAGGTGACGACGGGGATCTCGGCGGCCGATCGGGCCCGGACGATCCGGGTGCTGGCCGATTCGGCGTCGGAGTCCTACGACTTGGTTCAACCCGGGCATGTCTTCCCGCTGCGGGCTCGGGAGGGCGGCGTACTGGTTCGTCCCGGGCACACCGAGGCGTCGCTGGACCTGGCGCGGATCGCCGGGCTGCGGCCGTCGGCCGTGATCGCGGAGCTGGTAAATGACGACGGGACGATGAAACGGGGCGCCGAGCTGCGCACCTTCGCCGATGAACATGGCTTGGTTCTTGTCTCGATCGAAGACCTGATCCGCTACCGGCGGCGGACCGAGAGCCAGATCAAGCGGGTCGCGACGACGACGCTGCCGACCCGGTACGGCGACTTCGTTGCCCACGGCTACCGGAACACGGTCGACGGGTCGGAGCAGCTCGCGTTGGTCCGGGGTGAGATCGGGCCGGAGCCGACGCTGGTTCGGTTGCACTCGGAATGTCTGACGGGTGACGTCTTCGGGTCGCTGCGGTGCGACTGTGGACCTCAGCTGGACGAGGCGATGCGTCAGGTCGCCGCCGAGGGCGGCGTTGTCGTCTACCTGCGCGGGCACGAAGGACGCGGGATCGGGCTGCTGCACAAGCTGCAGGCTTATGAGCTGCAGGACGCCGGGCGCGACACGGTCGACGCGAACCTGGATCTCGGGCTGCCTGCTGACGCTCGCGACTACGGGACCGGGGCGCAGATTCTCGCCGATCTGGGGATCACCTCGGTGAAGCTGCTGACGAACAACCCGGACAAGCTGGCGGGCGTTCAGGGCTACGGCATCGACGTGATCGAACGCCGCGGCATCTCGATCGACCCGACCGAACACAACCTGCGGTACCTGCGGACCAAGCGCGACCGGATGGGACACCACCTGCCCACCGGCACGGACGAGAACGGAGCCAACTGATGTCGGGAAGCGGAGCACCCACGATTCAGATCCCCCGTGCGGAAGGCGTCCGGGTCGCCGTCATCGCGGCCCAGTGGCACCCTCAAGTGACGGACTCTCTTGTCGCGGGTGCTGAGCGCGCGCTGGCCGACTCGGGCGTGACCGACTACAAGATCGTCCGTGTCCCCGGCTCCTTCGAACTCCCGGTCGCGGCGCTCCACGCTGCCCGTAGCGGGTACGACGCGGTGGTCGCGCTCGGGGTCGTCATCCGCGGCGACACCCCCCACTTCGAATACGTCTGCCAGGCCGCCACTGAAGGCCTGATGGGCGTCTCCGTCAACACCGGCGTCCCCGTCGGCTTCGGCCTCCTCACCTGCGACAACGATCCCCAGGCCCTGGATCGAGCCGGCCTCCCCGACAGCCGAGAAGACAAAGGCTACGAATCAACCCAAGCCGCCCTCGCAACCCTGCTCGCAACCCGCGCGTTGTAGGTGGCCGGACCGCCACGCCATCAGTACACGGCGGCAGCGGCCGCGGTGAGCGCTGATTGCGCCTGCCGCTGCGCGGTACTGATGGCGGTGGCAACTGTACTGATGGCGGTGGCAACTGTACTGATGGCCTGGCGGTCCGGAAGCGGTTCTAGCTGGTGCGGGTGTGGGTCATTTGCCAGTTGGGGAGCCAGGTTTGGCCGTTGTCCAGGGAGAAGGCTTGTTCCCAGGCGGCTTGGTTTTGGCCGGGGGTCCAGGTGAAGCGGACCAGGACCTCTTGGTTGTCCCAGAGTTCTGGGGCTTCGAAGATGCCTCGGCCGTTGGGGGTGAAGGAGCCGATGACGGGGGATTCGAGTTTGCCGCGTCGGCTGTTGATCCAGTGGATGGACCAAGTGTTGGTTGAAGGCTTGTAGAGACGGAGGGTGGCGCCGCGGAAGCCCTCGGTGGGGAACCAGCCTTCGTCGAAGCTGACGGCGCCGTCGAAGTAGCTCCACACCTCCATCTGGGAGTCCATCTCGTACCACTCGGCCGGCTCGCCCAGATACGGCTTGCGACGGCGGTTGTGCATGTTCCAGGTGCCGACGAGGAAGTCGAAATCGCTGGTGACTTTGGGGGTGTCGACCCGGGGTGGTTCGCTGGCCCGTCGGGTGAATTCCATTGTCCAGTTGACTTCCCAGGTCTTTCCGCCGTCATCCGAGAAAGACTGCTCCCAATGTGCGGTCTCAGCGGTGATGTCCGACCACGCGTAACTGACCAGGATCGGTTTCCCGTCGTATTCCTCCTCGCCGGTAAGCCAGCAGGAACCGTCCGACCACTTGCCTCGCACCGGCGGCTGGAGTTCCATCGTCGTACTGCTGACCCAGTAGATCGTCCAGTCCTTCTCCACCGGATCGAACAGCCGCACCGACATTCCGTACGACGAACTCCTCGGAAACTGCATCTCGTCGATGCTGATCGCCCCGTCGAAATGCGTCCGTGCACTACAGGTCCCGGAGAACGACTCCCATTCGGAACTCCCGGTCAGCGGCTTGATCAACCGCCGGTGCTCCACATCGAAGTACCCGTTGAGAAAGTCGAAATCGCTGGTCACCTTGCGCGGGGTGAAGGTCATCGTCCAATTGCTCTCCCAGGTCTGCCCGTCGTCGGCCGAGAAGAACTGCTCCCAGACCGGTACGTCGCCCTTCGTCCAGCGGAACCGGACATCGACCGGCCGGCCTTCGTGCTCATCGGGTCCCTCGAGGATCCCGAAGTCGTCGAGCCCGAACCCGCCGTAGACGGGCGGCTCCAGAACGCCCCGCGAACTGTTGACCCAGTAGATCGCCCAGGAGCCGGCCTCGACGTCGTACAGCCGGACGGTCAATCCGTCGAAATCCTTGGTGGGGAAGAAGGTCTCGTCCACACAGATCGCGCCATTGAACAAGGTGTACGCCGAAGCGGTTCCCGGGAACGTGCTCCAGTCGTCGCTGCCCGTCAGCGGTTTGTCCAGGCGCTGGTGCTGCACGTCCCAGTCGCCGACGAAGAAGTCGAAGTCGCCGGTCACCTTCGGGAGATCCAGTGCGGGCGGTTCGGAATCCCTCCTGGTCAGCTCCATCGTCCAGTTCGTCTGCCACTCGCCGTCGATCTCGTACGCCTGCTCCCAGTGCGCGGTCTCGTCGGTGACGTCCGACCAGATGAGCCGCACGGGGATCTCGGCGTCGCCGACCTCGTCCACGCCGTACAGGGTGCAGCGTCCGTCCGACCATTTGCCGCGAACCGGTGGTTGGAGCTTGCCGGTCGAGCTGCTCACCCAGTAGACGGTCCATTCCTTCGTGTCTTGGTTGAAGAGCCGAAGCGACATCCCGTACGCCGATCTGGTCGGGAACCGCACTTCGTCGATGCTCACGGCGCCCTCGTGATGGGTCCGGCCGGTGCAGGTGCTCGGGTACTCCTGCCACTCGCCTGACGTTGTCAGGACGCGGTTGACGACATCGAAGTGCCCGGTGAGGAAGTCGAAATCGCTGGTCAGTTTGCTCATGCCCCGAGCTTGTCGGTGAAACCTGACACTTCGTGGCAGTGTTTAAAACTAGTCTTGAACTATGCGCTCAAGCCGGCTCCTGTCGATCCTCCTGCTGCTCCAGACGCGGAGGCAGCTGACGGCGCGCGAGTTGGCCGACGAGCTGGAGGTCTCGCTGCGCACCATCTACCGCGACGTGGAGGCGCTCGCCGCGGCGGGGGTTCCGGTGTACGCCGACCAGGGGCGGGCCGGGGGATACCGGTTGGTCGACGGGTATCGCACGAAGCTGACCGGGCTGACTGAGCAGGAGGCCGCCGCTCTCTTCATGGTCGGGATGCCTGGGCCGGCTGCCGCGCTCGGGTTGACCGAGCAGACGAGTGGAGCAGAGCTCAAACTTCTAGCGGCGCTAGCGCCCGAACAACGCGATCGCGCCGGGCGGCTCAAGAATCGCTTCTATCTCGATGTTCCGGCCTGGTACAAGGATGCCGAGGAATCCCCGCATCTCGCAGCGATCGCCGAGGCGGTGCTGCACGATCGCCGGATCAAGGTGCTGTATCGGCGCTGGGAGGCGCCGCGCGAGGTGGAGCGCACGCTCTCGCCGTACGGGCTCGTGCTGAAGAACGGCAGCTGGTACGTCGCGGCTTCGTCCTCCGGGAACGAGATCCGGACCTACCGGGTCTCCAACATTCTCGAGCTCAGCACGACCGACGAGCCGTTCACTCGCGCGGCCGGCTTCGACCTGCCGAACTACTGGCAGGAGCACCTCGACCAGTTCGAAGAACGCCGGTTCACCGGGCATGCGGTTGTCCGGATCGCGCCTTCACTCGTACGCCGATTGGCCGATCTCTCGGCGACCCTGTTGCTCAAGGCAATCACCGACACCGGCGCCGAGCCGGCCGAGGACGGCACTATCACCGTCGAGGTCCCGATCGAGTCCATCGGCAACGCCGCCACCCAACTCATCCGCTTCGCCGGCGACCTCGAAGTCCTCCAACCCGCAGAACTCCGCCAAGAACTAACCCGCCTGGCCCACAACATCCTCAAAACCTACGAAGCCTGACCGCAGCGGAGGGTGGTTGCGGACCTGCAGGCCATCAGTACTGCGGGTCAGCGTGTGGCGTCTCGCTCAGCGCCGACCTCACATGGGCTCGAGTACCGACTACTGATGGCGTGGCGGTTCGCCCAGGCCTGTGGGTGCTCCGGCCGCGAGTTGCCCGCGTTCGCCCTGCCTTGGAGGTCTAGCCGTCCTCGCCGAGTTTGGCGACTGCGGTGCGGCCGGCTTCGGCGGAGCGTTGGAGGAAGGTCGTGATCACCTCGAGTTCGGCCTCCGAATAGGTGGCGCAGACCTCGTCCATGGCTTGGTTCATGCCGCTGTACAAGCCGAAGACCTCGCGGTTGCGGTCCGGGAGGATCCGGATGGTGACGCTGCGGCGGTCGGTCGCGGCACGGTCGCGGGCGATCCAGCCGCCGCGTTCGAGGCGGTCGAGGATCCCGGTCAGGGTCGCCGGATGCAGGCCGACCTGGCGGGCGAGGGCGCTCGGGGTGAGCGGGCCGTTCTGAGCGAGTACGTCCAGGCAGTCGAGGTCGATGTCCTTCAGCGCCAGCCGGCCGCCGATCTGGTGGTTCAGCAGAGCGAGTTCGACCCGCAGGTCGCGCAGGGCGGCCTTGACCGCCGTCCCGGCCCGGCGATGGCGACGCAGATCACTAGGTTCTCTCGATTCCATATATTATGATTCCCATACTATATGAGTTTCAGCTGACATGAGGGACGGTACCTGATGAAGATCACGGTGTTCGGCGCGACGGGCGGGATCGGCGGACAGGTCGTGGAACAAGCTTTGGCAGCGGGCCACAAGGTCGCCGCGGTGGTGCGCGAGACGTCGGCGTACGACGTCAGCCATCCGTCGCTGGAGGTTTTCCGGGTGCCGGGTCTCAAGGATGCGGAGGCGCTGCGACCGGCTGTCGATGGCAGCCAGGCGGTGATCTCAGGCGTCGGCGCGCGCAGCCGCAAGGCCGGGCCGGTCGCCTCCGAGAGCACTCGCTCGATCCTCGCCGCGATGGCAGCGGTCGGCGTACAGCGGTTCGTCGCGGTGAGCGCGATCCCGCTCGGCCCGATCCCGCCCGACGAGAGCTTCCTCAACCGGCGCGTCGTGCTGCCGATGATCAACGCGTTCGCGGCCGAGGTGTACGCCGATCTCCGGGTGATGGAGGCCGACATCATGAGCAGCGGGACCGAATGGACCATCGTCAGGCCGCCCAAGCTCACCGGGAAGTCGCTGACCGGCAAGTACCGGATCTCGATCGGCGACACCGTTCCGCGGACCTACAGCGTCTCGCGAGCCGACGTCGCGCACCTGATGCTGGCAGCGCTCGACGACAACGCGATGGTCAACCAGCCGGTCAGCGTGGGCTACTGATGATTCTGACAACCTTTGAACAGCCTCGTACCACGGTTCGCCCGGCTGCCGTCGTCGTGCGCGGTGTGAGCCTGCTCTTCACGGGGCTCTTCTCCGGCTTTCTCCTGGCTGTGCTGGTTCTCGAGAATTCCTTACGGGCTTACGATTCCGCGATCTATACGCAAGTGCGATTGGTCGAGCTCGATTCCCTGGACAAGTTGGCATCGGCGACCTTGATCCCGGCCTTGGTTAGCACCTTGATCATCACTGTGATCAGGATGCGGGCCGGGGGCAACGACCGATGGTTCGGTCTGGCGGCGGTGGCGTTGCTGGTGGTGGTGTTCGCGGTGACGCTCGCGGTGAACCTTCCGATCAACGCTGATCAGCTGGACTGGTCGGTGCAGGTGCCGCCGTCGGACTGGGCTTCTGTACGCGACCGCTGGCAGGTCGCCCATCTGATTCGCACGGTTGCAGCAGTGTCTGCCTTCGGCCTTTTGGTAGCTGCCGGCATCACCCCGAAACGAGAGCGCTGAGAGCTTCGAGGGGTACGGCGTGGCGGGTGTTGCCGTTGTAGCCGGTGGTGTCGACGGCCATGGTGAGGGAGTTCAGGAGGGCTTCTTCTGTTGCTTCTATCGTGGCTTGGAACAAGGTGTTGAGAGTGGATTCGGGCAAGGTGCTGGTGGTCGCGGTGCTGAAGGCGATCGCGTAGTCGCCGCTGCCAGGTGCGTAGTCGGAGCCGACGCGACCCATCGCGAAGACGGCTCGGCGGGCGATTCTGCCGAGCTGGCGGGAATCCAGGGCGAGATCTGTGGCGACGACGATCATGCAGGAGTTACCTCCCGGCGTACCGGCTGCTTTAGGTGCAGGAATCGGCGTACCGAGCACCGTGAGCGTTCCGGAGAAGTTGGATTGGACGAGGACGCCGATGGTGCCGGCTGAAGTTTGGCGGGAGGAGGTGCCGATGCCGGCTTTGAAACCCAGGGCTGCGGTTCCGGTGCCGGCGCCTACGCAGCCTTCCGCCGGGAGGGCTGAGGTGGCGGTGTCGAGGGCGGCGAAGACGTGTTCGGGGATGATCGGGCGGCGGCGGATGTCGGAGAGGAAGCCGTCGTTCGTTTCACCGACGACCGGGTTGAGGCTGGTCGCGGACGGATCGCGGTCGAGCAACCAGGTCACCAGCGCGTCGGCCACCCGGAAGACAGACAAGGTCCCCGTCAACAGAATCGGAGTCTCCAGCACCCCCAGTTCGCCGACCTGAGTAGACCCCACCAACTTCCCATACCCATTCCCCACCGCAACCGCAGCAGGAAACGCCGGCCGAGCCCCACCCGCCAACCCAACCCCTCCGACGTCGCCACCCGCCGATCCGTCGCCTGCGTTCAGCGCTTTGCCCGCGACACCCGCCGATCCGCCTTCACCGGCCGCGGTTGCACCCGGCGGTTCACCTTCGCGCTCCGCTCCGGCGTGAGCGTCCACCGATCCGTCCGCGCCATCGACCGACCCGCCTGCGGTGAGTGGGTTGGGGGTGAAGCCAGGCGGGACTATTGCTGTTACTCCGGTGTGGAGGGTGGTGCCGTTGGTGATGGTGGTGTGGCCGACGAGGACGCCGGGGACGTCGGTGATGGCGTTCAGGGGGCCGGTCGGGAGGGTGCCGCGGGTGATTCCTAGGGTGCGGGCTCTGGTGGGCATGGGAGTTATCGTCTGCCAGATGGGTGAGAAGTTGCAGCAGGTGAGCGGGCGGGTGTGGCTTTATCCGCATGACCCGGACCCGGACAACGTCCGTGCTTCGGTGGCGTTGATCGCTGGCGACGAGGGCAGCATCCTGGTCGACGCCGGCAACAGTCCGGCACATGCTCGTGAGGTTCAGCAGGCGATCGAAGACGCAGGTCTGCCGGCGCCCACGGCGCTCGTTTACACGCATCATCACTGGGATCACACCTGGGGCGCGTCCGCCTGGAACGACGTCGAGATCATCGCCCACGCCTCGGCGACCGAGTTGCTCGCACAGGAGGCGAAGAGGCCGTGGAGCCATCGGTACCTTCGGGATCAGGTGAGGGAAAATCCAAGGCTTGGTCCAAGCTTTAGGGCTCGGGCGCTCGCGATGCCCGACTGGGACGGCTTCGAGATCCGGCTTCCGCACCAGACCTTCGAGAACGTCCGCGAGCTGGCGTACGGCGTACAGGTGCGGCATGTCGGCGGAAACCACGCCCCGGACTCGGTCGTCGTGACCGTCCCCGACGCCGGCGTGATGCTGCTCGGCGACTGCTACTTCCCGCCTCCGTTCCACCTTCGCAAGGAGAACGAAGGCTTGGATCACGCCATGGCCAGGAGGCTGCTCAGAGAACGCCACGCCTGGTACGTCGACGCCCACTCGCCACCTCGATCCCTGGCCGCCGCGAGCGCGGCAGGTCCGGAGAGCGAGACCTGATCGCAACCAGCCAGGCCCCGACCTCTAGGCTGGGTCCCGCGATGAAGACCTTTGACGAACTCTTCGCCGAGCTGGGCGAGAAGGCACTGACCCGACCGGAGGGCTCCGGCACGGTGGCAGCGCTGGATGCCGGCGTGCACACGATCGGCAAGAAGCTGGTCGAGGAGGCCGCCGAGTCCTGGATGGCCGCCGAGTACGAGGGCAAGGAACGGGCCGCCGAAGAGCTGAGCCAGCTCTTCTACCACGCGCAGGTGATGATGCATGCGCTCGGCCTGAGCCTCGACGACGTGTACCGACATCTGTAGGAGCCGCTACAGATCACCGGTTCACCTCTCACAGATTGGCCAAATGCCATGCTGCGCGTCGCAGTACCCAACAAAGGCTCGCTGAGCGAAGCCGCCACCGGCATCCTGACCGAGGCCGGCTACCGGCAGCGCCGGACCACCAAGGACCTGTCCCTGACCGACCCGGACAACGGGGTCGAGTTCTACTACCTGCGTCCGCGCGACATCGCCGTGTACGTCGGTGAGGGAACCCTCGACATCGGCATCTCGGGTCGCGACCTGGTTTATGACTCGCACGCGGACGCCGACATCATCATGGAGCTCGGTTTCGGCGGCTCGACCTTCCGATTCGCCGGTCGCCCGGGGATCGCGGAATCGGTCAAGGACCTCGAAGGCAAGCGGATCGCGACCTCGTTCGCCGGGATCCTCACCGATCACCTCGCCGAGAACGGCGTCACGGCGTCCGTAGTACGGCTGGACGGCGCCGTCGAATCAGCAGTCCAGCTCGGCGTTGCGGATGTGATCGCGGACGTCGTTGAAACCGGTACGACGCTGCGCCAGGCAGGCCTTGAAGTATTCGGTGAACCAATCCTTAAATCACAGGCTGTCCTGATCCGGCGCAACGGGGTCGCGCAGCCGGCCGGGCTCGAACAGCTCGTCCGCCGGCTGGAAGGCGTCCTCGTCGCGCGCAACTACGTGATGATGGACTACGACATCCGCGCCGAAGCGGTCGAGGCTGCCAACGAGGTCGCGCCCGGTCTCGAGTCGCCGACGGTGTCACCCCTTCATCGCGAAGGCTGGGTCGCCGTCCGCGTGATGGTGCCCCGAGCCGAAGCGCAGCGGATCATGGACCAGCTCTGGGAGATCGGTGCCCGTGCCATCCTCACCACCGACATCCACGCCTGCCGGATCTGACGCCATGGGCGACGCCGTGAAGCACGATCCTGAGAAGGCGAAGCCGCTGTGGACCTTTCATCCGGCGATCATCGCGATGATGACCGCGGTGATGGGGGTCTGCATCGTCGCGGTCTTCGCGGTGATCTGGTTCCGGTTCGACGCCGAGTCCCGGGCGACGTTCTCCTGGTTCCAGCGGCTGACGTTGCTGGCGTTCTTCGGCGTGGTGCTGTGGCTGCTCTACCGGATGGGGACGGTCCGCGTCACGGCGTACGAGGATGCGCTGGTCGTGCGGAACGTCTTCAAGTCGTATCGCTTCGGTTGGACCGAGGTGAAGAAGCTTCGGTTCAACCCGGGCGATCCGTGGCTCCAGCTGTTCGATGCCGACGGCAACCGACTCGGCGTACTGGCCGTGCAGGCCTCCGAAGGCGGCAGGGCGAGCGCCGCGGCCAAGCAGCTGGCCGCGGTCGCCCGCTCGCACGGCGCCGGCTCCACCGCTGAGCCGGCCTGACCGCGGTCCGGCCTAGCAACGGTCCGTTCTAGCAACGCTCCGTTCTAGCAGCTGATGCGGAAGGTCGTGGTGTGCTCGTCGCCCGGCTTCAGCACGATCAGGTCTTCGCCGCTGATGAACGCGTCCGGCGGGCACGTCATCGGCTCGACCGCGAGCCCGGCCCGCCCGATCGCGCTCCCGCTATAGAGCTGCATCCAGGGCGTGTCACTGGTCAGTACGGCGCGATTCCCGCTGTCCGGATCAGTCAGCGTCACCGACCAGACCGGAGGCAATCCGGTGAACGCGTTGTCGATATCGAGGTCCTGCAGCAGCCGCGCCTTGCCGAACTCGTACTGCGAACCCGCAACCGCCGCCGTTCCGATCGGACTCAACCGGTCCGGCGTCACCTCGAGCCACTTCTCGGCCGTGAACTCCAGCTCGCACTCGTCGATCTTGCGCCCGACGCTGAGATAGGGATGCGTGCCATACCCGTACGGCGCGTCGCTCGCGCCGATGTTGGCCGCTGTGGCCGTGACGGTCAGCCCCTCGTCGCCGAGCCGGTAGGTGATCCCGAGATCGAGCTGGTGCGGGTACCCCGGCAGGCCGTGCAGCCGGTGCGCCACCTCGACCACGGACTCGTCGATCCCGTCGTCGACGCGCTCCCAATTGGCCCAGCGGGTCAGCCCATGGATCGCGTTCGAGCGGGCCGGCTCGCTCAGGTACAGCTGCTGGTCGACGCCTTGGAAGGTGTACTTCCCGTCGGTGATCCGGTTCGGCCACGGGAACATGTGCTGCCCGATCCCGGCGTGCGCACCTTTGTCCTCGGGATATCCGACCAGCAGCTCGCGCCCCTGGTAGGTCAGCCCGCGCAGCCCACCTCCGACACTCACCACGGTCCCGCTGTATCCACCGGCCCGGATGGTCCACTGATCGCCCGACGGCAAAACGCTCATGAACTCATCCTTACCCACCGCTACCGCCGCTGTCCGCTACAACCACGTGACGGACACCACGGCCCCTACGATGCGGCGGAGTCGTGGACGAGGTTGACCGCCTTGGCGATCAGTTCGAGCTCGGGGTCGTGCGGGACCGACGGCGAGCCGTCGACGACGACGTTCGCGCGGGCGCGGGTGTGCTCGGCGGCGAAGTGGTCGCGTTCCCAGCGCATCCAGTCGAGCCAGCGGTCGCGCAGCGCCTCGCCGTCGCGGGCGATGCCACGGTCAAGCCGGACCTCGTTACTGGTCTCGATCCAGACCCGCAGCGACTGCCAGGGATCGGCATCGCGGTCGGCCGAGGTGACACCCTCGACGATCAGCAGATCCAGGGTCACCGGTACGACGTGCAGTTCGGCGTACGCGCCCACGTTCCAGTCGTACCGCCGGTACCGCCCCTCGCGGCCGTCCGCGAGCCGCTTGAGCACATGGTCGCGGAGCAGCCCGAAGCCACGGACGGCTCCGTCCCACCCGTCGTACAGATCGTCCATGTGGATGATCAAGGTGTGAAGGTCGCGGGCCTCGGCGCGGGCGGCGAACCGCGCGGCCAGGGTGCTCTTGCCGGAGCCGGCCGGACCGTCGATGCTGATCAGCCGGGTCCGGCCGAGCCGGGCGGGCGTGGTCTGGACGTGGTCGAGCAGGCTGTCGATGGTCAGGGGAGTGACTGGTTCGCTGGTCAGGCGGTCAGTTGATTCCATGGCGTTTCAGGATGTCCTCGATCTCGTCGAACTCCGACGACTCCTGCTTCGAAGCCTTCGCCTTGGAGGCTTTGGCAGGCTTGCTGGCAGGGACGGAGGCCGAGGCGGGGGCCGGGCCGGTGGCGGTCAACTCACCAGCGGCGGGCTTGGACTTCGGTGTCTTCTCCGCGGACTTGCTCCCGCCGCGGCCACGGGCGACCCCGGACACGACGTACAGGACGACGGAGACGCCGAACAGCGCGACGCCGGCCCAGACGGACGGGTGGAAGACCAGATGGGTGAACCACGTCACCGTGGACCTCACGATGTCCCAAAGCAGCTTCAGCAGACCGGTCATGTACAGGGAGACCGGCAGCAGCGACCAGGCGACGCCGCGGGTCCCGGCAGCCAGGCCGCGGCGTTTCCAGGCGAGCCACGAGCCGATCAGGCCGAGCAGGGTCAGACCGACACACAGCGGCAGCATCGTTGCACCATCGAAGTTGGACACATCCCCAGGCTCGCACAGGTAGCGCAGGATCCAAGAGGGGAACAGCCCTGACGCCACCCTGAAACCGTGCTCCGGGGACAATGGGCGGGTGCAACCAGAACGCCGCTTGGCCTTTACCGGGTTCGACCACGACGACGGGTCGGTTGATCCCGCGCTCGGTGCCGCGCTGGTGGCGCGCGATCAGGGGGCGATCCTGCTGGCTCTGACCAAGGCGCGGCTGCTCGTGCCGGTGGTGGCGATGCTGGGCGAGGTCGAGTACGACGAGCGGGGGCTCGCGCACGACAAGACGTCCGACATGGCGGTGGCGCTGCTGCAGGGGCAGGACGGGCGGAACGCGCTCCTGGCGTTCACGAGTACGGAGAGCCTGGCTCGGTGGAGTCCGGAGGCTCGGCCGATGCCGGCTCAGGCGCAACTGGTGGCTACTGCCGCGGTCCAGGAGGGTGCGGCGGCGATCGTGCTCGACGTAGCGGGTCCGGCGCCCGCAGTACTGGAGACCGACGACGTACGCCGACTCGCCGCCGGCCTCCAGGTGGTACGCCTGGAAGACGGCGGCTACGCCTGGATCACCCCCGCCTGACCTCAGGAGCCCTGGCACTCCCGCACTCCACCTCGGAGCACCCACCTCGGAGCACCGCCGCGGAGCGCCGCCGCGGAGCGCCGCCACGGGGTGCCCGCCACGGGGTGTCCGCCTCAGGGCACCGGGTTAGGCGCGGTTGCCCGGGCTCCGTGCGCCCTGCGTTTACCCGGCGGGGGAGTTGACTGCGTCCATTGGCTTGGGGCGCATGGCGATTCGGCCGGCGATGGCGGTGACTGGGAGGACCAGGAGGAGGACCAGGGCGACCCAGGCGCCTAGGAGCCAGAGCGGGCCTGACGGGAGCGGCCAGCCTCGGGTGGCGATGGCGATGGGGAAGATGCTGAAGCAGGCGGCTGCGACTCCGAGAACCAGGCCCATCGCGGCGATGATCAAGTTCTCCAGGTAGAGCATCTTGGAGATCTGCTTGCGGGTGGAGCCGGTGAGGCGCTGGAGACCGAACTCCCGCCGCCGGTCCAGCACTGCGACTGCGATCGTGTTGATCGACGCGATCGCCGTGTACGCGATGGCGATCGCCGCCAGCAGGTAGCTGATCCACGCATCCACCCCGAGCCCGGCGTCGTAGTCGGCCGAGAGCAGGTCCCGATCACCCATGGTTGCCCCGGGCCAGTTCTGCAGATCGAGATTCAAGGCTTTGACTTTGGTACGCACCAAGACCTGACTGGGCAGCCCGGAGGTGGTGTGCTGCGCGAGCAGGTCAGCCGGCAGGATCAGCGACTCGTACCCCGAACTGCCGTCGACCAGTGCCACGATCTTCACCTTCACCAAGGCGTCGTCCCCCAGCCGTACTCCGAGTTCGTCGCCGACCCCGACCTTCAGCTTCTTCGCCGCCTTCGGAGGAATCGCGATGCTCTGCCCCTTCAGATCGACCAGCGATCCGGCCCGGACCTTTCCCTTGTAAACAGGCCCGTTGATGCCGAGCAACGGCCACGGGTCACTCGTGTGAGTCGTGTCGTACGGCTCCTCGATCCACCCCTTGCTCCGGACCAGCTCGGACGCCGCGGACACACCTTCCGTACTGCGTACCTGGTCGAACAGGCCGGCCGGGATCCCGCCCGAGGAGCTGGTCACCACCACGTCGGCGTGCAGGTTGTCCGTGTAGGCCTCGACAGCCGCCTTCTGCTGAGTGGTCTGCGAATAGATGTTGCCCAGGGCAATCGCTGAGGCGAGTGTGATCGGCACCAGGATCGCCGCGAACTGGACGGCACGGACCCGGAGGTTGATGACCGCGAGGATTCCGCTCACACCTTGGTTCTCGAGATAGTTCGTGATCCGGGTCGTGAGCAGGGCGCGGATCACGATCGGGCCGAGGACCGCGACGGCGATGGAGCCGGTCAGCACCGCGGGGCCGCCGATCGCCGCCGCGTTGGTGGGGCTCATGAAGATCGTGGAGACGCCGACTCCGACCGTGGCGGCGGCGAAGACCGCGCCGATGACGAGGCGGACGCGGCTGATCGTGACGGGCGGGACCACGGCTTCGTTCAAGGCTTGAATCGGCCTGATCGCCGCTGCCCGGCCGGCGGCGAAGCCGACCGTCACGCGGAGGATGACCAGCGTGAGGAGCGCGGCTCCGGCGAAGGGGAGGATGCTCTGGTCGAAGCGGAGGGCATTCGGGACGATTCCGTTGTCCGTGAGCAGGCCGAAGATCCAGCGGCCCATCGTCCGGCCGAGGAGCAGACCGCCGGCTAGCGCTGCTAGGGCGACGAGCATGGTCTCGGCGATCACCATCTTGCGAACCTGGGCCGGGGTGGCGCCGCTGGCTCGTAGCAGGGCGAGTTCGCGGCGGCGCTGGCGGACCGACAGGCCGATCGTTGCGGAGACCACCAGTGCCATCACCACGGCGACCATGCCACCGAACACGCCCGACAAGATGATCAACGGCAAGCTGGTTGCGATCCCTGCGAACTCGGCCGCGCCGCGCTCGTCACCGGTCAGCGCCGAGACGCCGGTGGGTAGGTCGAGTCGCTTCGCCAGGACCTTGGCAGAGGTGCCGTTCGCCGGAAAGATGCCGAGGGCATCGACCCGCGTACCGGCGTACCGGGTGGTGTCGTCGGCCGAGAAGAAGATGGACGGTACGTCGACCCGACGGCCCGGCGTGGCGATCCCGGCGAGCGTGAACTCCCGCACCTCACCGAAGACGATCACGCGTACTTTGTCTCCGACACTGACTTTCTTTGTCAGCAGGCTTGGGTCGAGTACGACCTCACCGGGCTTCGGGGCTTGTCCCGTGGTCAGGGTGTAGGGGGTGAGGGCGGCTGCGGTCCAGGGGTGGCCGAGTTGGGTGTCTTTGCCTGGAGCGATGACCGCGGGGAAGGAGATATCGGGGACGACCTTGCCGACGCCCGGCGTACGGGACAGTTTGGCTGCGAGTGTGGGGTCGACGCCGTGGTGTTCGGAGTAGGCGACCGAACCGGAGCCGTTCGGCGGGTGGTACGCCGGGCGGCCGGTCACCACGATCGGGGCGGCGGCCAGTCGCTGCGGCTCGGCGTTCAGGCGCAGGCCCGTCTCGAGCAACCCACCGGCCGCTGCCATCAGCGAACTGCCGAGCAGGACGGCGACGAAGATCGCCAGGAACGCTGCCGTCCGGAAACGCAAGCTGGAAAGGGCAAGCCTGATCATGTCGGCACCTTCGTTCTGGACAACTTGGCGAGCACAGCGGCGACGCCTTCGGCGGTCGGGGAGGGGGTTTCGAAGACGATCCGGCCATCGACGAGGAAGACCACCTGGTCGGCGTACGAGGCAGCGACCGGATCGTGCGTCACCATCACGATCGTCTGGCCGGCTGCCCGGGCCTGATCGCGCAGCAATTGCAGTACTTCGGTCGCCGTCTGGGTGTCGAGCGCGCCGGTCGGCTCGTCCGCGAAGGTGATCGCGGAGGAACCGGCCAGCGCACGGGCGATCGCGACCCGCTGCTGCTGACCGCCGGACAGCTCGCTCGGGCGGTGCTTGGTCCGGTCGCCGAGCCCGACCCGGCGGATGACCTCGGTCACCCAGGCGTCGTCGGGCCGGCGGCCGGCCAGCGTCAGCGGGAGGACCACGTTCTGGCGAACGGTCAGCGCGGGCATCAGGTTGAACGCCTGGAAGACGAAGGCGACATGTTGACGACGCAACGCGGTGAGGGCGGTCTCGTCGAGTCCGCGTAACGGCGTACCGGCCAGTGACACTTCGCCGGACGTGGGTTCGTCCAGCCCGGCCGCGCAGTGCAGGAGCGTGCTCTTGCCGGAGCCGGACGGACCCATCACCGCGGTGAAGCTGCCTTGCGCGAAGCCGTAGGTGACTCCGTCGAGGGCGGTGACCGCGCTGGGACCGGTGCCGTAGATCTTGTGCACATCGGTGAGCTGGACCGGGGCGCTCATCGGACCGCCACCAGCTGCGACTTGCGGTGGTAGGCGGACTCGTTGGTCCACCACAGGATCGCGACGACCGTGCCGAGGCCGACGTCCGACCACAGCCACCACGGCCAGTCGATGTGCCCGAACCCGGCCAGAACCAGCCAGATCACGAACTGGACGACGCAGACCACCAGCCAGCCGGCCGACGCGACCTGGAGTGCTGTCGCCAGGCCCTTGGACGGCTGGCGCTCGAGGCCGTCGAGGACCTGCCGGAGGTCGCCGCGGGTTCGGGCGGCTTCGAGCAGGTCGTGGCGTTCGGTCGCCTGCGGGAGGTGCAGGGTGCCTTGCCGTGCGGCCTTGTCGATCGTGGCGTGGGCGTGCTCCTTGTCGGCGGCGGTGAGCGGTACGTCGTACGGGGCGAGCAGCGGGCCGAGGGTGCTGAGCAGGTTGTTCATCGCGGTGTTCCTTCGCTGGAGGAGGAGTGCTTACGATGAAAAGCGTAGGGGTTGAACAGTTTCGCAGCCGAGGAGTTCAGGACCCGTTTCGATGGTGGTGCTAGGCCCACTCTTTGCCCGGAGGTACCGACGTCGGCGGGGAAATGCGGAAGGATGAGTGCCATGGGCGAGGTGACGGGTGACGGCGAGCGGTTGCCGCCGGGGCTCGCGCTGTCCTGGGGTGTGTACCCGGTCCAGCGTCGCGGGCCGAAGCCGGCGCTGACCGTCGAGCAGATCGTGGCCACCGGCATCGAGTTCGGCGACAGTCAGGGGTTCGAGGCGATCTCGCTGCAGAAGATCGCGGCGCATCTCGGGGTCAGCACGAACGCGATGTATCGCTATGTACGGTCCAAGGACGAGTTGATCGTGCTGGTTGCCGACCAGGCGTGGGGGCGGGCGCCCGCGTCGATCGTGCAGGCGGGCGGGTGGCGCGAGGGATCACGTGCTTGGGTGCAGGCACAGATCGACCGGTACGCCGTACGCCCATGGTTGCTGGAGGTGCCTATCCGCGGCGCCCCGGTCACGCCGAATCTCCTGCACTGGTTGGAGACCCTGCTCGTCGTACTGCACGACACGGGGTTGAGTCAGCACGACATGCTCGGGTGCGCGGTGCTGTTCGACGGGCATGTTCGCAGCTATGCCAACCTCTTCCGGCAGCTCGCGGCTAGCGATTCAGCTCCTGTTGAGTCTCAGGCGGTTGGTGAGTTCCTGGTGCCTCGGTTGATCTCTGCTGGTTACGACAAGCTTTTGTCGCTCTACACCAACCAGGAGTACGAAGACAGCGTCGACGACGACCTCGACTTCGGCCTCACCACAATCCTCGACGGCATCCAGTCCCTCATCGACCGCAGCTGAGTGGCGACCTTCGACAACTCCGTTGGATCGCGGACCTGAACCCGGGGGTCCGGACATGAACCCGGGGGTCCGGACATGAACCCGGGGGGTCCGGACATGAACCCGGGGGGTCCGGACATGAACGCGGCGCTGCGGACCTGAACGCGGGGGTGCGGACACCCTTCTCGGGGCGGGGACACCCCATCGGGAGTGGGGACATGGAGTGAGCTGTCCGCGCCCCCGAAGTGGGGTCCGGACTCCCGAGACGTGTCCGGACTCCCGAGACGGTGTCCGGAGTCCCGACATGGTGTCCGGAGTCCCGACATGGCGACCGGACTCCCGACATGGCGCACAGACCGGCGGCGGTGTCAGGACATGAAATGCGGGGGTTCGGACACCTTGTCGGAGGTGGGGACATGGAGTGAGTTGTCCGGGCTCCCGAGATGGTGTCCGGAACTCCGAGATGGCGTTCACGCCCTGCCGCCCGCAGCTAGTTGCTGGTGCCGTCGGGTGGGCGGGGGACAGGCAGGTTAGTTGCTGGGGAGGGTGATGTGGACTGGGCCGGTGGTTCGGGCGGTTACCCAGGCTTGGTGGAAGGGGCTGCCGGGGGCTAGCTCGGCGCGGCGGTCGGGGTGGGTGCGGGGGTTGATGGGGGCGGTGAGGGTGGTGGCGGGTGCGGGAGTCACGCCGTTGGTGCGGATGTCGGCGATGACTGAAGCCAGCGCTTCGGCGGCTGGTTTGCGCTGGTGGTCGACGGTGAAGAGGCCGAGGTCGTACTCGCGATCGGGGAAGTCCAACAGGCGTCGGTCGATGTCATGGGACGACCACCAGGTGATGCCCCAGAGCGCCGGGTTGTGGACGACGGCTTCGACGGTACGGCGGGTGAATTCGGCCTGGAGATCGACGGGGATGTCGGGTCCGGGTACGCCGATCTCCTGGAGCCAGACGGGGCGCGCGGGGTCGAGCGACGTGGCGGCGGCAAGGCTGACCAGGTAGTCGGCGTGGGTGAGGGTGGCGGGGCCGAGCGGGCCGTCCACTCGGGAGACCCCGTTGAAAACCCACGAGTGGACGGTGCTCAGCTCACCCAGATCGACGACGTCGACCGGGTGGAACGGGTGGTCCGGCTTGTACCAGGCGTCGTCGAACAGCGAGTGCAACGCCAGTACGTCGGGCGCCGCCTTCTTCACGGTCTCCAGAAGATCCTGCGCCCAGCTCGCCGACGCCACCGGAGTCGTCGAGCTGTCCGGCCAGAGGTTGTTGACCTCGTTCCCGAGGGTGATCGCGAAGATGTTCGGACGCGTGGCCACCGCACCGGCCACCGCCTCGCAGTACGACGTCAGCCCGTCGCGAACCTCCAGGTCTTGGAACAAGCTCCGACGGTGCCAGGTGAGGACCCACGACGGGAGGAAGTCGAAGCTGCTGAGGTGACCCTGGACGAGGTCGACCGCAACACCGAGCCCGTACTCCGCGGCCGCGTCGATCAGGTCGAGCAGGTCGTCGATCGCGCGCCGGCGGATGATCGCGCGGTTCGGCTGGATCCAGGGCCAGATCGGGAACACCCGGACGTGGTCGAGGCCCAGGCCGGCCAGGTCGGCGAAATCCCGGCGGACCGCCGCGCCGTCGTAGTCGAGCCAGCTGTAGAACCAGCCGGACGACGGGACGTAGTTCGCGCCGAACCGGGGCGTGACGGGATCCGAGAGCATGACAGCGATGCTAAATCGGTTTAGCCCAGAATGCCAACCATCGTGGCTGAGCCCGGCGCGAAGGTGATGGTAAGGGAAGGCGCTGGATCCGGCGGGGAGGTCCTGAGTGGGTGTGGCTGGGGTGCGAGCGCGGCGGGAAGGTCAGTGGGCGGGGGGAGCGGTGGATTCGCGGACGGTGAGGACCGGGTCGGCGGTGCGGCGGTTGATGGTGGCGGTGGGGGTGGCGATGACTTCGAGGAGGACCTCGGCGGCCTGCCGGCCGAAGTCGAAGGTGTCCCGGGACAGCGCGGTGAGGGCGGGGTGCATGAGCTGGGTGAGGATCGAGTCGTCGAAGGCGACGATCGACAGGTCGCCCGGCACCGAGACGCCCATCTCCATCGCGACGCCCAGTCCGGCGACCGCCATCACGTCGCTGTCGTAGACGATCGCGGTTGGCCGCACCGCCTGGGAGAGCAGCCTGCGGGTGGTCGCGGCACCCTCCGCGTCGCTGAAGTCGGTCGTCAGCGAGGGTGCATCGATGAGGCCGAGCCGGGGCGCCGCGTCCCGAACGGCCCGGATCCGGCGCTGGGTGTGCTGGAAGTTCGGCGTACCGGCGACGTGCGCGATCCGGCGGTGCCCGAGCGCGGCCAGGTAGTCCACAATCGACAGCATCGCGTCCCGGTCGTCGGCCCAGACCGAGGCGAGCGCGCCCTTGCCGCCGCGCCCACCGATCACCACCGCGGGCAGCTCCAGCGATTTCAGAGCGTCCAGTCGCGGGTCGCGCACGGTCAGGTCGACCAGGATCACGCCGTCGACGCGGTGCTCGGAGGCCCAGCGCTTGTAGACCTCGATTTCTGCCTCGGTGTTCTCCACAATCAGCAGTTGCAGCGAAATCGAGTGCGCGGACAGCCCGGACTGCAGCCCGGACAGCAGATGGGCGAAGAACGGCTCGACGCCGAGCGTCCGGGCCGGCCGGGCGATCACCAGCCCGACCGAGTCGACCCGGGAAGCGCCGAGCGCGCGGGCGGCACTGTGCGGCCGCCAGCTCATCTGCTCGGCGATCTGCAGGATTCTGGCCCGGGTCGCGTCACTCACCCCGGGGCGCCCGTTCAGCGCGAACGAGACCGCGCCTTTCGAGACGCCTGCCTTGTCGGCGATGTCGGCGATCGTCGGTCGCGCCATCGGCCCTCCCTCACCTGGTGTCTCGTCGGTCCACGTACCCCGGAAACGAAGTATGTCCCCTTGACAGCGGATTCTACGATGTGGATAGTGCAGGAGCTATACCGGTTTATCACTTCAGGAGAACCTCATGCGTAGTCGGCGTCTCAGCGCGGTGGCAGGTCTTGCCGTCGCGGCCCTCGCTCTTGCTGGTTGCGGGCTCGGTTCGTCGGACGACACCTCGTCCGGCAGCAAGCCCACAGTGGATGCGAACACCAAGGTGACCGGCGAGGTGAGCCTGCAGACCTGGGCGCTGAAGCCGAAGTTCACGACTTACGTCGAAGGCGTGATCAAAGCCTTCGAGGCGAAGTACCCCGGCACCAAGGTGACCTGGCTGGACCAGCCCGGTGACGGCTACGACAAGAAGGTGCTGAGCCAGGCCTCGGCCGGGCAGCTGCCCGACGTGGTCAACCTGCCGCCGGACTTCGCGCTGCCGCTGGCCAAGCAGAACCTGCTGCTCGACGTCGCGGCCGCCGACCCGAAGCTGGGCGAGGAGTACGTCGAGGGCGGCGTACAGGCGTACCAGTACCAGGGCCAGACCGGCACCTTCGGCTACCCGTGGTACCTGAACACCGACATCGACTACTGGAACGCGACCAAGTTCGCCGCCGTCGGGCTGGACGCGAAGAACCCGCCGAAGACCTTCGACGAGCTGCTCGCGGCCGCCAAGGTCATGCACGACAAGTCCGGCGGCAAGGAATACCTGATGAGCCGGCTGCCGGGCATCGGTGACTTCACCAACGCCGGCGTGAAGGTGCTGTCCGACGACGGCAAGACCTTCACCTTCAACACCCCCGAAGCTGTTGCCCTGCTGGACAAGTACGCCGCGGCGTACAAGGCCGGCTACCTGCCGCGCGACATCCTGACCCAGGAGTACCTGGGCAACTCCAAGCTCTTCACCCAGGGCAAGGTCGCCTGGACCACCGGTGGCGGCAACGCGATCCAGGACTTCGTCAAGGACAACCCGTCGCTGAAGGGCAAGGTCGTCCCGTCGCCGGCGCTGGACACCCCGCCGCTGTACGTGCAGGGGCTGTCGGTCTCGGCGAAGACCAAGAACCAGGCGGCCGCGATCGCGCTGGCCCGGTTCGTCACCAACGCCGAGAACCAGGCGGCGTTCGCGAAGATCGTCAACATCTTCCCGTCCACCAAGGCCTCGGCGAACGACCCGTACTTCTCGAAGTCCGACGGTACGCTGGAGTCCGACGCCAAGGTGCTCGCGTTCGCCTCGCTGGCCAAGGCCAAGTCGCTGCAGCCGGCCGTGATCAGCGGTGCGACGAACGACTTCATCAACCAGCAGATCTCGCTGGCGATCTCCGGCAAGGTGACGTCGAAGGCTGCCCTGGATGCCGCGGTGGCGAAGGCCAACCAGCTGCTCACCCAGTAATCGCGCGGATCGAAGAAGCGGAGAGGCATGCGCTACCACCGTTGGTTCACCCCGTGGGTGCTGGTCATCCCGGCGCTGGTCTGGCTACTGGTCTTCAACCTGTGGCCGTCGGTCAACACCGTGATCCTGTCCTTCACCAACGCCCGGCCGATCGGTGGTGGCACCTTTGTCGGGCTGAAGAACTTCGAGACTCTGCTGCACGACGAGCAGCTGCGGTACGCGCTGCTGAACAGCGTGATCTACATGGTCGTCTGCCTGCCGTTCCTGACGATCTTCCCGCTGCTGCTCGCCGTGCTGGTGGAGAAGAAGCTGCCCGGCATCACCTTCTTCCGGACCGCGTTCTACACCCCGGTGGTGGCCTCGGCCGTCGTGGTGGCGCTGATCTGGCAGTGGATCCTCGACGATCGCGGCCTGGTCAACGGCCTGGCCGAGAAGCTCGGCGTGATCTCCGGGCCACTGCCGTTCCTCAGCGACCAGTGGCTGTTGTTGCTCAGCGCAATCAGTCTGACGATCTGGAAGGGCCTCGGGTACTACATGATCATCTACCTGGCCGCCCTCGGGAACGTCGGTCGTGAGCTGCACGAGGCGGCCGCCGTGGACGGGGCGTCGGCGTTCCGGCGGTTCCTCAACGTCACGATCCCGGGTGTCCGCGGGACGATGGTGCTGATCTCGATCCTGATCTCGGTGTCGGCGCTGCGGGTCTTCTCCGAGCTGTTCATCCTGTCCGGCGGCAAGGGTGGCCCCGGCGGCCGGGACAACTCGGTGGTGATGCTGATCCAGCAGTACAGCCAGGGTTTCGAAGGCAATCTCGGCTACGCGTCGGCGCTGTCGATCGTGCTGTTCTTCGTCACCGTCGTACCGATGCTGGTGCTGGCCCGGCTCAACCGGCAGGGGGCCGAGGCATGAGTCTCGTGACCGATCCGGCCCGCCCGGTCGAAGTACCAACGCAAGCCGGTACGCCGAAGCCGCGGCGGCGTGGATCGTTCGGGTTCAACTCGATCTCGCGGACCGAGAAGGTGGTCCGCTACCTGCTCCTGGTGTTCGTCCTGCTGATCACGATCGGGCCGTTCCTCTGGCAGCTGTCCACCTCGCTGAAGGGATCCGGGGAGGACATCTACACCCGGATCCCGCGGCTGCTGCCGGCCCAGCCGACGCTGTCGCACTACGGCGAGGTCGCGGACACCATCCCGGTCTGGGACTACATGAAGAACTCGCTGCTGGTCGCCGTACTGGTTGTCGGGGGCAACATCGTCGGCTCGTCGCTGGCCGGCTTCGCCTTGTCGCGCTTGCAGTTCCGGTTCCGCCGGATCGTGCTCGGGCTGTTCCTCGCGACGCTGGTGCTGCCGGGTGAGGTGACGATCATTTCGCAGTACGTGACCGTGCGGGAGCTCGGGCTGGCGAACACGCTGGTCGGCGTGGCGCTGCCGGGGATGATCGGCGCGCTGAACGTACTGCTGATGTTCAACGCGTTCCGCTCGCTGCCGATCGAGGTCGACCAGGCCGCTGTGGTGGACGGCGCGAACGTGTGGCAGCGGTTCGTCTACATCGGGCTGCCGTCGGTGCGCGGAACGATCAGCGTGGTGGCGATCTTCGCCTTCATCGGCGCCTGGGACGACTTCCTCTGGCCGCTGATCGTGCTGACCGATCCGGACAAGTACACCCTGACGGTCGGTCTGCAGTACCTGTCCGGAACCTTCAGCAACAACCCCCGGCTGATCGCCGCGGGCACGATGATCGCGTTCATCCCGATCGTGATCGTGTTCGCCGTCTGCCAGCGATTCTTCTTCAAGGGCGTCGAGGAGGGCGCCGTGAAGGGGTAAGTACGCATTGCAATCCGCCCATTGCAAGGAGTTCCGTCATGTTGCGTAAGACAATCGCCCTTGCGGCGGCAGCGCTTCTCGGCGCCGCGCTGCTCTCCACCGGAACGGCCCAGGCCGGTACGACGGCCGACAGCAAACGAGTCGTCGTCTATTACCAGACCCAGTACGTCAATGGCGTCTATGTGTCGCCGAAGGCGTTGACCGACAACAACACCGGCGTCACGAATGTCCTGGTCGGTGCGATCCACCTCGACCCGGACGTCGTGCATCTCAATGACGACCCGCCGGACGCGGCCAAGTTCACCCAGATGTGGGCCGACCTGCATGCGATGCAGGCGGTCGGCGTCAAGGTGTCCGCCTTCGTCGGCGGTGCCGCGCAGGGCAGCTTCCAGCGACTCGACACCGACTTCAACACTTATTACCCGCGCTTGAAGAACCTGGTCACGACGTACGGGCTGGATGGGCTCGACCTGGATGTCGAGGAGAGCATGTCGCAGGCCGGGATCAACCGGTTGATCGACCAGCTCACCACCGACTTCGGGACCGGCTTCATCATCACGCTGGCGCCGGTCGCGCCGGCGCTGACCGGCGGCGGGAACCTGTCCGGCTTCAACTACGAGACGCTCGAGCGCGATCGCGGCGCCAAGATCGACTGGTACAACGCGCAGTTCTACTGCGGCTGGGGCTCGATGGCGAACACGACCGGCTACGACAACATCATCAACCGCGGCCTGTTCACCCCGGCGAAGGTGGTGGCCGGAGTGGTGACGAACTCGGCCAACTGCAGCGGATATGTTTCGCTTCCCACGTTGAAGTCGACGCTCGGTGCACTGGTGGCGAAGTACCCGACATTCGGTGGCGTCGACGGCTGGGAGTACTTCAATTCCGACCCGGGCGGCACCTCGGCGCCTTGGCAATGGGCTCGCGAGATGACGTCCGCGATGTCCGGTTCGACCGGTCCGGTGAACTTAGCCTTGAACAAAGCCGCGACCGGATCGGCTGCCTGCGCGACCACCGAAGGCCCGGCCAAGGCGGTCAACGGCTCGGTCTCCGGCGGCAACTCCGACAAGTTCTGCTCGTTGGCCGCCACGAAGTTCCTTCAGGTGGACCTTGGTTCATCGCAAAGTCTTGGCAGTGTAGAAATCTCCCACGCCTCGGCCGGCGGTGAGTCGGCGTCGTACAACACCCGCGCCTTCACCCTCCAGACCTCGACCGACGCCTCGACCTGGACCACCCGCGCCACCGTCACCAACAACACCGCCGCAGTCACCACCCACGCCCTCACCGGCGTGACGGCCCGCTACGTCCGCCTCAACATCACCACCCCCACCCAAGGCACCGACCCAGCAGCCCGAATCTACGAACTGAAGGTCTTCGCCTAGATCCACCTTCTCCGAGCGGCCCGGTCATTCCCCCCGACCGGGCCGCTCGGTCTTTTGTGACCTAACGAACTTGTTCGTAACGAACATGTTCGTTAGGGTGTGGAGACAGGCGAGAGGAAGTGCTGGGAGATGGCTGAGGAGAAGGTGGGGCCGCGGAGTCGGCGGGAGCGGCCGGCCAAGGCGGCGTTGTCGCGGGCGGGGATCGTCGCGACGGCGGTCGGGTTGGTGCAGGCCGAGGGGCTGGCGCGGGTGACGATGCGGCGGTTGGCGCAGGAGCTCGATACGGGGGCGGCGTCGCTGTACGTCTACGTGCGCAATACCGATGAGCTGCACGCGGCCGTGCTCGAGGAGTTGCTGGGCGCTGTCGACCTCAGCCCGGTGACGGCGAAGGGTGATTGGCGGGACCGACTCGAGCGCGTGCTCACGTCGTACGCCGAAGTGCTTTTTGCGTACCCGGGATTGGCGCAGTCCGCCATGGTGGCTAGGCCGTCGGGGGAGCATTACCTGAAACTGATCGAAGCTCTGCTCGCCCTGCTCGACGAGGGTGATGTGCCCAAGGGGCAGGCGGGCTGGGGGATCGACATCCTGCTGGGCTTCGCCACCGCGTCCGCTGCCGAGCATTCGGCTCCGGATCCGCGAACGAAGAAGACGGTCGCGCCCGGCGAGGAATGGGCTGCGCTGGCAAACGTCATACGGAATGTTTCCGCGGAGTCCTATCCGCAGCTCGCAGCGCACGGGACCGACCTGCTGGCCGGGCCGGGGAAGGCGCGGTTGGCGTGGGGGTTTCGCGTCTTGATCAACGGAGTGCTGAGCACCCCACTGCCTGAAGGAGAAGCGAAATGACCCACTACCCGATCGCGATCATCGGTGCGGGACTCGGCGGGCTCATGCTCGCTCGTGTTCTGCACGTCAACAGCTTCGAGGCTGCCGTCTTCGACCTGGACGCCTCGCCGACCGCACGCACCCAGGGCGGCATGCTCGACATCCATGTCGAATCCGGCCAGGCCGCGCTCCGGGCAGCGGGTCTGTACGACGAGTTCCGCGACCTCGTGATGCCGGGCGGCGAGGCGACGCGGGTGCTGGACAAGCACGCCACCGTGCGGCTCGCGGCGGACGAGGACGATCGGGATGACGACCGGCCCGAGGTCCACCGTCGTTCGCTGCGTGATCTTTTGCTTGGTTCATTGCCTGAAGGAACGGTTCGGTGGGGCGCGAAGGTGGTCGGGGCCACGAGGCTCGCGGACGGCCGGCACGAGGTAACGCTTGCCGACGGCAACAGTTTCACCACCGACCTGCTGATCGGCGCGGACGGCGCCTGGTCGAAGGTGCGGCCGCTGGTCTCCGCCGCGAAACCTCTGTACGCCGGTTTGTCGTTCGTTGAACTAAGCCTTGAAGACGCCGATCGCCGCCATCCTCGCGCAGCCGAGTTGGTCGGTGGCGGAATGATGTTCGCGCTCGGCGACAGCAAGGGGATGCTCGGGCACCGGAACCCCGACGGCTCGCTGCATGTCTATGCCGCGCTGCTGACGGACGAGGGCTGGTCCACCTCGGGTGAGATCGACTTCGCCGACACGGACAAGGCCAAGGCTGCACTGGTTGAGCACTTCGCGGATTGGCACGAGGACTTCCACGGCATCATCACCGAGGCCGACGGCGCGCTGGTACCCCGCCCGATCCATGCCCTCCCCGTCGGTCACCAATGGGACCGGATCCCCGGCGTCACCCTCCTCGGCGACGCGGCCCACCTGATGTCCCCCTTCGCCGGCGAAGGCGCCAACCTGGCACTACAAGACGGCGCCGAACTAGCCCTCGCCATCGTCGCCAACCCGGCTCGCCCGGAAGACGCACTCACGCAGTACGAGGCTGCCCTCTTCCCCCGCAGCACAACAGCAGCCAACCAATCAGCCCAAGGCCTAGCCCTCTGCTTCAATCCCCAAAGCCCCCAAGGCCTGCTCGACTTCTTTGCTGAGATGAGTGAACGCTGACTCGATCAGGTGGAGGTGTGGGTGAGGCGCCAGGGGGTGGGGGCGTTGCCTAGTTCGCGTTTGAAGGCGCGGCTGAAGGCTTCTTCGGACTCGTAGCCGACGCGGCGGGCCACGGTGGCGACGCCGAGGTCGGTGGAGCGGAGGAGGTCGGTCGCTAGGTGCATGCGCCAGCCGGTGAGGTAGCGGATCGGTGCCAGGCCAAGCACCGAACGGAAGCGCTCGTCGAGGAGTGAGACGGACACCTGGGCGGCACGAGCCAGCTCCAGCAGCGTCCACTTGTGCTCTGGCGAAGCGTGCATCGCGGCCAGGGCCGGTGCCAGTACCGGATCGCGCAACGCCTGCAGCCAACCGGTCTCGGTCGCGGGGGAGTCCGCGAGGTGGATTCGCAGTACCTCGGCCAAGAGCAGTTCGGGGATCCGGGTCGGCGCCTCGAAGTGGTCCGGTCGAACGAGGGCGGTTTGCTGTACGGCGTACTCGATGCTTGCCCGGACCCACGGTCGGGCGGCACCGTCCGGGCGGACGACGAATACCCGCGGCAGGGCTCGGGTCCGCGGGTCGAAGAGGGGATCGTCGCAGGCGAGGTAGCCGCAGACCAGGTGCGTCTCCGCACCACCTGAGCCGTGCTGGATGACCGGCATCCGTTGCCACGGCGGCGGATCGATCAGGCTGGACACCGAGACGCAGACGGCCGGTTCGGTGCCGCCCATCCGATGGCTGTCGCCGTACGGGAGGACGATCACGTCGCCCTCGGCGGCCCAGTGCCGTTCGCCGTCGAGAGTCTCGATCCAGGTGCGGCCGGCCGCCACGACATGGAAGAGGATCACCCGGCCGGCGCCCGGCGACAATACGGCGACCGCGTCCTGGGGTGGCAGCGACTCGTAGGCCCAGGGTTCTGAATACTCGCCGCGGAGGAAGATCGCGCCCTCGAGGCGCAGCCTGGCCAGCGCCCGCGCGAGCGTGGCTTCTCGGTCATCGAGTGCGGCGGAACGGTCATGGTGCAGACCTGGGTCGGCCATGAAACTGATGATGACACAGCGTGAGCCTGCTGGGGGTGGCTCGAAGATCCAGGGAGGGAACTGTCATGGCACTGTTCATGGACGTACACCAGAATCTGCCCGAGGGCGCGACCTTGCAGGACGTCGCCGATGCCCACGCCGCCGATCTGAAGACGCAGGACGAGTACGGCGTGAAGTACTTGCACTACTGGGCGAACGAGCAGGAAGGAAAGGTCTTCTGCCTCGTCGAGGCGCCGGACGCCGAGGCGGCGATCACCGTCCATCGCGAGGCCCACGGCCTCGTCGCCGACGAGATCTACCCGGTGACCGAAGGATCCTGATCACCCACTGTCCGTAAGCGTCGCCGAAGCACTCGCTCCGATGACGCTTACGGTCTGTACGGGTTGGCTGTCCGGCTTGCCAGGATGCTGGAGATGAGCTGCTTGCGGGGTTCGCCGGGAGCGTCGGGGCCGGGGTCCCAGGTGCAGGCGATGTTGAGTACTGCCACCCGTCCGGTGTTGAGGATGGTGTCGGCGGCTTGGAGGACGGTCTCGATGTCGGGTCCGTTGGGGGCGGGGAAGCGGAGACCGGGAAGTGCTTCCGGGTCGACGACGTCCAAGTCGAAGTTGACGATCAGCGGGCCCGGTGGGAGGTCGTCGGGCGAGAGGGCGGGCAGTGGCGTTCGCTTCAGGCCGGTTGAGGCGAGGTAGTCGGCTTCGGCTTGGTCCAGGTCTCGCGCTTCGACGAGCAGAACGCGCTCGGGCGCGGGCGGTCGCAGGGCGAGACGGTCGGCGATGTAGTCGGGCCGGTAGCCGAGAAGCAGACGCAGAGCCATGCCGCCGAGGTAACCGGATTCCGTTGTTTCCAAGGACTGCAGGTCGCCGTGAGCGTCTACCCAGACAACCGACGGATCCAGCCCCGCCCGCTGCAGGCCAGCCACCATGCCGATCGCCAGCGTGCAGTCACCGGATACGACGGTGACGCTGGAGTCCGCCTCAAAAGCTTGCCGAGTGGTGTCGCCGACTGCGTCGTACAGAGCCGCCATCCGAGTCCAGACGTCCGCATCCGGCAGGTCGGCCGAGAACTCCATGAAGCCGTCCGGCATCGGCAGATCGAGCCGAGTCAGATGGTCGTCCAGGTGATACGGCATATAGACGACGGACATGAGGCCAAGCTAACAGCGCCGAAGCCCAGCCACCTGAGCGCTTCGTAGTACGGGAGGTGCCCGCAGATGGTTGTTAGGGTTTGATGTCCGGACCGACAGGTAGTGCACCTCGAGACGGTGTACACGCGCCGCCGGGTTGCGCTCCGGTTCACTAGTTGCCCTCGGCTACTTCCTGTCGGTCGGGACAACGGCCCCCGAGATTCTTGAGCGGATTAGGGGGATGAGGCAGCCTGGGGGTGTCTGGGCGCGGTGGGTTTGGGGTTCAGGGCGGATGCCGCGGCGGCCGATGGAAGGTGGGCGGCGCGGGCGGGCCGTTCGGAGTACGGGGAGGGTCAGCGACGGCGGGTGGCTGCGGGGTGGACTTCGCCGGTGTATTTCTCGCCGGGGGCGGTGCCGGGCTCGTCGGGGATCGTCGAGGCTTCCTTGAAGGCGAGTTGGAGGGAGCGGAGGCCGTCGCGCAAGGGGGCCGCGTGGTGGTGGCCGAGGCTGGGGGCGGCGGCGTCGAGGAGGCCGGCCAGGGCGTCGATCAACGACCGCGCCTCGTCGAGGTCCTTGTGTTCGGGGAGGTCCTCGGCGAGGCCGAGGTTAACCGCGGCGGCGCTCATCAGGTGCAGGGCGGCGGTCGAGATGATCTCCACACTGGGTACTTCGGCGATGTCGCGCGAAACGGTCGACATCGGATCCACCCGGTGCTCGGCCGGGCCCTCGGCAGCGGGGCCGGCAGGGGTGGTTTCGGGTGAAGTGGAGATGGGGTCGGTCATGCTGCTACTCTTGCACGGCGACCGACCCGGTCCACCGGTGACCCCTGAGCGGAATACTCGAGGGCTGCCGATGGTTCGAGTCTAAGCGGAGGGCCACCTCCCACCCAGTCGATGAAGAGTCGGCGGGTCCCGGTCAACGCCGGTTTACCGGTCCCGCGAGGGAACGGAAAAACGGTGATCGTACGGCGTACTTCGGGTGACCGGGGCTGCACCGCTGCTGATCTGGGAATTGGGCCTTCGTGTGGACGCACGAGGGCCTTTTGCTGTTTCCGGCGGAAGTGACCTCGGGCGGTCACGAGGTGGTACTCAGAATACGAACAACCCAGGAGGACCCATCACCATTGAACTGCGCGTCAACGAGCGCATCCGCGTTCCCGAGGTGCGACTGGTCGGACCGAACGGTGAGCAGGTAGGCATCGTCCGGATCGAGGACGCACTGCGGTTGGCACAGGAAGCCGATCTCGACCTGGTCGAGGTTGCGGCCACGGCACGTCCGCCGGTCTGCAAGCTGATGGATTTCGGCAAGTACAAGTACGAGACCGCGCAGAAGGCGCGCGAGTCCCGCCGGAACCAGACCAACACCGTCATCAAAGAGATGAAGCTGCGGCCGAAGATCGACCCGCACGACTACGAGACCAAAAAGGGTCACGTCGTCCGGTTCCTGCGTGCCGGTGACAAGGTCAAGATCACGATCATGTTCCGCGGTCGCGAGCAGTCCCGCCCCGAGCTGGGGTTCCGGCTGCTGCAGCGGCTGGCCGAAGACGTCAGTGAGCTCGGCTTCGTCGAGTCCTCGCCGCGTCAGGACGGCCGGAACATGATCATGGTGCTCGGACCGCACAAGAAGAAGTCCGAGGCGCGCGTGGACGTGGAAGCCGAGAAGGCCAAGAAGCTCGCGGAGCACGAGGCCGAGCAAGAGGCCGAGCGGATCGAGCGTGCCGAGCAACTGAAGCAGTACGAGGCCGAGAAGGCAGCCGGGGCCACCAAGAAGCCCAAGGGTCCGGCAGACAACCTCGACCCGGAGTGACGCGTCGCTCCGGCGGCGAGGTCGAAACGCATCGCAGCCGGAGCAACAGCACCGGTCGAGTCAACGAAAGAGACCAGGAGTACATAGCCATGCCGAAGATGAAGACCCACTCGGGTGCCAAGAAGCGCGTCCGGGTCACGGGTTCGGGCAAGCTGCTGCGCGAGCGCACCGGCCGTCGCCACAAGCTCGAGGAGAAGTCGAGCCGCCGCACCCGCCGGCTGGCCGGCACCATCGAGGTCTCGCCGACGCACGCCAAGAAGTTCAAGAAGCTGCTCGGCATCTGAGCTGCCCTCCCCCACCCCGAACACCCCGCCGGGTGGACGACTTCTCTCGGCGCAGAAATACAAGGAGTAACACCTCATGGCACGCGTGAAGCGGGCAGTCAACGCCCACAAGAAGCGCCGGGTCGTACTCGAGCAGGCCAGCGGTTACCGCGGCCAGCGCTCGCGGCTTTACCGCAAGGCGAAGGAGCAGGTCACCCACTCGCTCGTCTACGCCTACCGTGACCGCAAGGCGCGCAAGGGCGACTTCCGCAAGCTGTGGATCCAGCGCATCAACGCTGCGTCCCGCGCGGAGGGCCTGACCTACAACCGCCTCATCCAGGGTCTTCGCCTGGCCGAGGTCGAGGTCGACCGCAAGATCCTCGCCGACCTGGCCGTCAACGACGCGCCGGCGTTCTCGGCGCTGGTCGCGCTGGCGAAGGCGGCCCTGCCGGCCGACGTGAACGCCAAGAGCGACGCCGCGGCCTGAGCCGCAGCGATCTCTCGAGCAAGCACCGAAGTGGCGAGCCCAGGTCTGCTGACCGCGCAATCCGTGCGGATCAAACAGGCCCGGAGGCTCGCCACTCGTGCGTTCCGGCGCAAGTCGGGGCGCTTCCTCGTCGAGGGTCCGCAGGCCGTTCGGGAAGCCCTCGAACACCGCGAGCTGGTCGTCGAGGTCTACGCGGAGCCCGACGTCGCCACCCGACACCGGGATCTGCGCGACCTGGCCCAGTTCGCCGACGTCCCGTGGTACGACGTGAATCGCGCGGCGATCGAAGTACTGAGTGAGACCGTCACCTCCCAAGGCGTCGTGGCCATCTGCACCTTGGTCGACGTCGCGCTGGAAGAAGCAGTACGCCGTACTGCGCGGTTGGTGGCCGTCGGCGTCCAGGTGCGGGACCCCGGCAACGTCGGCACCTTGATCCGTACTGCGGACGCGGCCGGCGCGGATGCCGTCGTACTGTCCGCGGAGTCGGTCGATCCGCACAATCCGAAGGCTGTCCGGGCGAGTGTGGGCAGCCTGTTCCACCTGCCGATCACGGTCGAGGCCGATATCGTCACCGCCGCCAAGTCCTGGCGCGAGCAGGGACTCCAGGTGCTCGCCGCCGACGGCTACGGCAGCTCGGATCTCGACGAATGCATCGACGACGGCACCCTCGCGAAACCGTCGGTCTGGCTCTTCGGCAATGAAGCGCATGGGCTTCCGGACGGCTTCGACGCGATCGTCGACCGCTCGGTGAAGGTTCCGATCTACGGGCGAGCCGAGTCACTCAACCTCGCCACCGCGGCAGCCGTCTGCCTCTACGCCTCGGCTCGCGCGCAACGGCGTACGGACTGAAACACCGTCGCACCTTCTGAAACGCCGTCGCAGCGGCTGGGCTACTTCTCGACGCGGGTTTCGAGGCCGTCCAGGAGGGCTTCGAGTCCGAACGCGAAGGGCTCGCTGAAGGTCGTGTCGATGTCGCGGGCGACCCGGCGGTTCAAGGCTTCGCGCATGGTGGGGTCGGCGACGGCTTCGGCCTGCTGGATCACCTCGCCCGCCCACTCGGTCAGTGAGCGCCCCGACCTGCTGGTGATCTCGCGGGTCGCGACCTCGGCGCTGGCGGTCCCGAGGGTGTAGGCCATCACGCTGCCCATCGCGTAGTCGAGATCCTTGCCGGTGAAGCCGGCCGCGCCGAACAGGACCAGGCCGCGGGACCCCATCGCCATCGCGTTCGGCCCGATGCTCGGCCGGTGGTACATCACGTCGGGCATCCAATGATGCCGGAGCACGGCCGCGCGCAGGCTGTGCCCGAACAGCAGAGCGCCGTTGCGCCAGCCGGCCAGGGACGGATCCGGTACGTCGATCTCGCCCCAGACCTCGTCGATCAGCAGGTCGATCAGATC
Organism: Kribbella sp. NPDC006257; assembly: GCF_040613535.1. NCBI lineage: Bacteria > Bacillati > Actinomycetota > Actinomycetes > Propionibacteriales > Kribbellaceae > Kribbella > Kribbella sp. NPDC006257. The sequence goes on along the minus strand of NZ_JBEXSJ010000037.1, from coordinate 33,046 downwards.
GTCCTTGGTCGGCACGTGCCAGTACAGACTGGTTGCGCCCGAGCCGAGCTTGGCGGCCAGCTTACGGATGCTCAGTCCGGCCAGGCCCTCGGCGTCGAGCGTCGTCATCGCGGCCTTGGTGATCTGCTCCCGGGTGAGGGTCTCCCGCGCCGGGGCCGCGGCTGGTTTCCGGGTCCAGATCGATTCCTTCATGCGCCCAGCCTAACCAATTCACTGGAACACTGTGCGAGTCTTGTCGTACAGTGTGCGAGTGACTAGTACACCGTACGAGTCCACGGCGACCGGTCATCCGCGACGCTGGTGGATCCTGCTGATTCTGTGTCTCGCCCTGTTGGTGCTGGTGGTCGACAACACCGTCCTCAACCTGGCGATCCCGTCCCTGATGCGCGACCTGTCCGCGACCCCGGCCGATGTGCAGTGGATCATCGACGCCTACATCCTGGCGTTCGCCGGACTGCTGCTGACTGCGGGCAGCCTGTCCGACCGATTCGGCAGGCGGAAGGTGCTGCTGGTCGGGCTGGTGCTGTTCGGATTGGCGTCGCTGCTGGCCACCCTCGCCGAGAATCCATGGCAGCTGATCGGCTGCCGCGCGCTGATGGGCGTCGGCGGATCGCTGCTGATGCCGAGCACCCTGTCGTTGCTGTTCACGGTGTTCCCGCCGGAGGAGCAGCGCAAGGCGATGGCCGGTTGGTCGATGGTCGCGATGGTCGGGGTGATCGCCGGTCCGACCGTCGGCGGCGTGCTCCTCGAACACTTCTGGTGGGGTTCGATCTTCCTGCTGAACGTGCCGATCGCGGTGGTCGCGATCATCGGTGCGGTCGCGCTGATCCCGGAGTCCCGCGGCCCGGCGCGCGCTGTCGACCCGGGCGGCGCGGTGCTGTCGATGGTCGGGATGACGGCACTGGTCTGGGCGATCATCTCCATCCCGGCGGACGGATTCTTCTCGGCGAAGGTGCTCGGCGGGTTGCTGGTCGGGGTGGCGGGGATGACCGCGTTCGCGTTGTGGGAGCGGCGGAGCGAGCACCCGATGGTGCCGTTGGCGCTCTTCAAGGACCGGAATTTCAGCGGAACCAGTTTCTCGATCGTGCTGTTGTCCTTCACCGCCGGTGGGTTGCTGCTGGCACTGACGCAGTACCTGCAGTTCGTGCTCGGGTACAGCCCGTTGAAGGCGGGCCTTGCGCTCATTCCGTACGCCGCGTCGGCCATGCTCTTCAACGGTCTCGGCGCGACGCTCGGGAAGAAGCTGGCCGACCGGACGCTGATCGCGGGCGGGTTGGTGATCATCGCGGCCGGGTTCGGGATCTTGGCGCAGGTCGGTGCTTCCAGTGGGTATGGGCTGCTGATTGCTGGGTTGCTGGTGATGGGTGTCGGCGGCGGATTGGCCGGGCCGGCGGCGTACACGTTGCTGATGCAGTCGGTGCCGGCGGAGCACCGGGGCGTCGGATCGGCGATGAACGACACCGTGCAGCAGGCGGGGGCGGCGCTGTCGGTCGCAGTACTGGGCAGTGTTCTTGCTGGTGCGTACTCATCGTCGCTACCGGATTCGGTGCCGGAGGGTGCGCGGAAGTCGATCGCCGACACGCTTGCCCTCGGTACGGACTTTGTCGCAGCGGCTCGGAGCGCCTTCACGGATGCGATGTCCATCGCAATGACGGCCGGTGCCATCGGTGCAGCCGCCGGGGCCGTCGTCGCCATCGTTGCCCTGCCCCGTCGGCGCCCTGCCGCGGAGCCGACTCCCGAGTTCGCCGAGGTCTCCACAGACTCCTGATCAAGCGAGCCGGTACGCCGGGAGGCCGGCGTACCGGCTGTGCGTTGACGGGAGCCGTGGTGGCATGTCAGCGTTGGGGCAGCGCGCGCCAGGGCGCCTCTTCTCCGCGGCAAGCACCGAGTGCACCTGGGTAGATCTGAGCAACCGTGTGGCCGACGAACCCTTCGGGGCGGCCCGGTTCAGCGGAGCGGGCAGTCCCGGAAGGATTCGCAGATGACCACCACACCCCTGCCCGCCAAGCCCAGCCTGAGTCAGCTTCGCGCGCGGGCCAAGGACCTCCGCAAGGCCGTCACGAAGGCGCGCCCGGATGCGGTCGAGCGCGTCCGGGCCCACCACCCGGCGTACGCCGAAGGGCCCTTGGACGCGTTCACCTTGCGGGACGCGCAGCTGACCATTGCTCGCGAGTACGGGTTGCCCGGCTGGAGCGAGCTGATGGAGAAGGTCGCGACCGAGCTGGTCGAGGGCAGAGAACTGCACCGGTACTTCGGGGTCGAGCTCAACAACGAGACCTGGGACCTGATGGAGCAGATCGACGAGACCAGCCCGCGGGAGGACCAGGAGAGGCTGCTGTACGGCGCGTTCGCGGCCTGCCTGCACTGGCTCGAAGCCGGCAACGAGGCGAACCACGCCCGCGGCGAACACCTGATCGCCCGCGCGGCGCTCCGGATCGGACGAGGTCAGCTCGGCTTACATCACGCCCGTCGCTGCCTCGAGGTGATCCACGCCCACCCCAGCCAGATGTCCGACTGGGACGAGCCCTTCGCCCGCGAAGCCCTCGCCCGCGCCCTCGCGGCTACCGGTGACCTACCTTCCGCCCGCGCCGAACTGGCCAAAGCCATCGAACTGACCACCCACGTCGCCGACCCGACCGACCAGCAAGTCCTCCGAACCGAACTAGCCAAAGAACCCTGGTTCGGCCTGCGCCCGTAGTTACGGGGATCGTTGGTGTCTCCGGACACCGTGTCGGGGCTTCGGACAAGGTATTGCCTGTCCGAAGCCCCGATGCAGTGTTCAAGCCTCCGACTTGGTGTCCAAGGTTGCTTGATTGGGTGCCTGTGGACAACCGATTCACGCTGAGGGGCTGCGGGTTCCTAGACTGCGGGCAGCAGTTTGTTCAGATCAGCGACCCCGGGAAGAGAGCCATGTCCGGTCCCAATAAGAACTACGACCCGGTCGAGGTGACGCCTCTGCATGCCGATGAGGTCGAACGGACGCGCGACGAGGCTCTTGATGCCTTCGCGAAGGCGGCCGATCTGGCGGCGTTGCAGGAGGCGAAGCTGGCTCACCTCGGCGACCGGTCGCCGATCGCGCTGGCGAACCGGGAGATCGGTGCGCTCCCGCCGCAGGGTCGCAAGGAGGCCGGGCAGCGGATCGGTTCGGCGCGGAAGGCGATCAATGACGCCTACGCAGCCCGGCTCGCCATCTTGGAGGCCGAGCACGAGGAGCGGATGCTCGCCACCGAGCGCGTCGACGTGACGCTGCCGTGGCACACCCCGCAGCTCGGCGCACGCCATCCGCTCAGCCTGATCTCCGAGCAGGTCGCGGACGTCTTCACCGCCCTCGGCTGGGATGTCGCCGAGGGGCCCGAGGTCGAGGCCGAGTGGCTCAACTTCGACGCGCTCAACTTCCAGCCGGACCACCCGGCGCGGCAGATGCAGGACACCTTCTTCGTCGAGCCGGCTGGTGCCGGGACCGTACTGCGGACGCACACGTCGCCGGTGCAGGCGCGATCGATGCTGACCCGCAAGCCGCCGATCTACGTGATCTGCCCCGGCCGCGTGTTCCGCACCGACGAGCTGGACGCGACGCACACGCCGGTCTTCTACCAGGTCGAGGGCCTGGTGGTGGACGAAGGCATCACGCTCGCGCACCTCAAGGGCACTCTGGACCACTTCGTCGTCTCGATGTTCGGCGAGGGCCTCGAAGCCCGCCTGCGACCGAACTTCTTCCCGTTCACCGAGCCGTCGGCCGAGGTGGACCTCAAGTGCTTCGTCTGCCGCGGTGCGTCAGTCGGCAACCCGGATCGCCCGTGCCGCACCTGTGGCAGCGAGGGCTGGATCGAGTGGGGCGGCTGCGGTGTCGTCAACCCCCGCGTCCTGCAGGCGTGCGGCATCGACACCGACCGGTACTCCGGGTTCGCGTTCGGGATGGGCCTGGAGCGGACGCTGATGTTCCGCAACGGGGTCGAGGACATGCGCGACATGGTCGAGGGTGATGTGCGGTTCAGCCGCCAGTTCGGGATGGAGATCTGATGCGGGTCCCACTGTCATGGCTTCGTGAGTACGTCGAACTGCCCGCCGGCGTGACCGGTCGCCAGGTCGGCGAGAAGCTGGTTCGTGCCGGGCTCGAGGTGGAGACGGTCGACGAGGCCGGCGCCGGGATGACCGGGCCGCTGGTCGTCGGCAAGGTGCTCAGCTACGAGCCGGAGCCGCAGAAGAACGGCAAGACGATCCGCTGGTGTTCGCTCGACATCGGCAAGGACGAGCCGCAGTGGGTCGTCTGCGGCGCGAGCAACTTCGAGGTCGGCGACCTGGTCGTCGTCGTCCTGCCGGGTGCGGTGCTGCCGGGCGGGTTCGCGATCTCCGCGCGCAAGACCTACGGGCACGTCTCCAACGGGATGATCTGCTCATCGGCCGAGCTGGGCCTGGGCGACGACGGTACGCACGGCATCGTCGTACTGGAGCCGGGCGAGGCGACCGTGGGTGACGACGCGATCGAGCTGCTCGGTTTGCGCGACGACGTGCTCGACATCGCCGTCACGCCGGACCGCGGGTACTGCTTGTCGATCCGTGGTGTCGCCCGCGAGGCAGCTACGGCGTACGGCGTGCAGCTCAAGGATCCGGCCGCGCTCGAGCTAACGGGCTCTGGGACCAACGGCTATCCGGTGCGGATCGAGGACGCACAGGCTTGCAGCGTGTTCGTCACCCGGACGGTGACCGGGATCGATCCGAAGGCGCCGTCGCCGCGCTGGTTGCAGCAGCGGCTGGTGATGGCGGGGATGCGGCCGATCTCGATCGGTGTCGACGTCACCAACTACGTGATGCTCGAACTGGGGCAGCCGATCCACGGGTACGACAAGGACCGGCTGAGCGGCGATATCGTCGTACGGCGGGCGTCGGCCGGCGAGAAGCTGATGACGCTGGACGACCAGACGCGTGAGCTGGATGTCGAGGACCTGCTGATCACCGACGACTCCGGTCCGATCGGCGTGGCCGGTGTGATGGGTGGCGCGTCGACCGAGATCTCCGAGTCGACCACCGACGTGGTGATCGAGGCGGCGCACTTCGACCCGATCGTGATCGCCCGCTCGTCGCGCCGGCACAAGCTCTCCTCGGAGGCATCACGCCGCTTCGAACGCGAGGTCGACCCGGAACTCCCGCGCTACGCCGCGCAGCGAGTAGCCAACCTCCTGGCCGAACTAGCCGGCGGCACCATCCAGCCGGACGAAACAGTCATCGACACCCACCTCCTTCCGAAGCGGGTGGCGATCCGGGCCGATCACCCGGTCCGCGTCTCGGGCGCGCCGATCACGGTCGACGAGACGATCGCCAACCTCGCGTCGGTCGGCTGCGTAGTTGCCAAGGGCAACGGAGTGGCGGCGCTCGCGCCGTTGGCGGTCGGTGCCGACGCGGCCGAGGGCGCGGTCCCGGGTGGGACCGACGTGCTGGTGGTGACGCCGCCGTCGTGGCGGCCGGATCTGCGGGACCCTAATGACTTTGCTGAAGAGGTTATTCGGCTGTTCGGGTTCGACAACGTGCCGTCGGTGTTGCCGAAGGCTCCGGGTGGCAAGGGGCTCACCAACTCGCAGCGGCGTCGGCGGCGGATTGCTACTGCGCTCGTCGGGGCTGGGCTGACCGAGGTTGTGTCCTACCCGTTCGTCGGGGATGCGGACTTCGACGCGATGGGGGTGCCGGCGGACGACGTACGGCGTACGACGGTGAAGCTGGTCAATCCGATCTCGGACGAAGAGCCGTTCATGCAGACGACGTTGCTGCCGACGTTGCTGCGGACGGCCGAGCGGAACGTCGGACGTGGGTCGTCCGACCTCGCGATCTTCCAGACCGGGTTGGTGTTCCTGCCGCGGCCCGACGCGAAGCCGGCGCCGTTGCCGTCGGTCGAGCACCGGCCGAGCGAGGAAGAGATCCAGGCCCTGTACGACGCGTTGCCGGTGCAGCCGTTGCATCTCGGCGTCGTGCTGACGGGGAGCCGGACGCCGACGGGCTGGTGGGGCAAGGGGCAGCAGTCGACGTGGTCGGACGCAGTACAGATTGCCAGGACTGTGACTGCCGCCGTTGGTGTCGAGGCTCAGTTGCGCAATGTCGAGCTGGCTCCGTGGCACCCGGGTCGGTGTGCCGAGGTGTCGGTTGACGGCAAGGTGATCGGGCATGCGGGTGAGTTGCATCCGAAGGTCTGCCAGGCGTTCGGTTTGCCGGCGCGGGCGGGTGCCATCGAGCTCGACCTCGATGCGTTGATCGCGGCCGGTCCGCAGTCGGTCACGGCGACGCCGTTCTCGTCGTATCCGGTGGCGAAGGAGGACGTGGCGTTGATCGTCGCGGCCGACGTTCCTGCCGACGAGGTGGAGGCCGCGCTGGTCGAGGGCGCGGGCGAGCTGCTGGAGTCGATCCGGCTGTTCGACCTGTACACCGGCGAGCAGATCGGCGAAGGCAAGAAGTCGCTCGCCTTCGCTCTCCGGTTCCGAGCGCCGGACCGCACCCTCACCGAGACCGAGGTCGCGGAGGCACGCCAGGCAGCGGTCCAGGTAGCAGTCGACCGCTTCCAGGCCATCCAACGAGTCGGCTAGTCCGGCATCACCAGACCGGACCACCAGACGCCGGAACCCGCCGGACACCAGACGCCAAGAGTCGGACCGGCGGGTAGTCCGGTGGAAGCGGACCGCCACGCCATCAGTACTCGGGTTCCTGCTGACCGGCGGCGCCACCGTGCGCCTGAGGTCGGCGGTCTCGCCGCGGCAGCTGGGCGGTACTGATGGTCTGGCGCTCCGCTCAGGCGTTGGGTGCGGGAGGATGAGCGGGTGAAGGTGATCGGTACGAATCCGAGGGTTGCGGTGGCGGCGCCTAACAAGGCGGCGGCTGAGGCAGGGGTGCGTGTCGCGGCGGAAGGTGGCAACGCCGTTGACGCTGCGATCGCGGCGACGTTGGTGACGATGGTCAATGAGATCGGGGTGGTGTCGCCGGCGTCGGGTGGGTTTGTGACGTTGCAGGTTGCCGGTGGTGAGGCGGTGACGATCGACGGTTGGGTGGAGATGCCCGGGCGTGGGTTGCCGACGGACAAGTTCGGCCGGGGCGTCTGGGACGTGACGACGGAGTACGGCGGCGGCACGACCACCACCGTCGGGCATGGGTCCGTCGCGACGCCGGGTGGGATGAAGGCGCTCGACCTCGCCCACCAGCGATCCGGCAAGGCGCCCTGGAGCGAGGTGGTCCGGCCCGCGATCGAGGTGGCCCGCCAAGGGTTCCCGCTCAGCCGTACGTCGGGGTACTACCTCGGCTACACCCACGAGATCATCTTCGGCTGGCACCAACCGAGTCATCGGGCCGTCCACGACGACGACGGCGTGGTGATCAAGGCCGGCTCGATCGTGGTGATCCCGGAGCTGGCCGAGGCGCTCGAGCTGATCGCGAAGGACGGCGCCGAAACGCTCTATACCGGTGAGCTCGCCGAGTTGCTGATCCGCGACATGGCCGACAACGAGGGCATCCTCACCGCACAGGACCTGGCGGAGTACGAGGCTGTCGTCCGGCCCGCCCTCATCGTGCAGCAGAACGGCTGGCGGCTGGCGACGAACCCACCACCCGCTGTCGGCGGAGTCGCGGTCGCCGCGATGCTCGCGTTGCTGGACGGCGTACCGGGGCAAGGTAGCTGGAATCCGAAGGAGCTCGAGCGGCTCGTCGACGTGCAGCATGCCGTCTTCGGTCGCCGGTTGGCGGAGCTCGATGAGGAAGACGTCCGCAAGCTCGAAGGTCAGAAGCTGCTCGACCTCGCTGCCGGCGGAGACTTGAGAGCACTCAGCTCACCCAGTACGGCGACCGTCTCGGTGGTCGACGACGAGGGCGACGCCTGCGCGATCACCGTCTCGTCCGGTTACGGCTCCGGCGTGATGACACCGGGCACCGGCATCTGGCTCAACAACGCCCTTGGCGAGCAGGAGCTCGTGCACGGCGGCCCACACAGTCTCGCGCCCGGCACCCGGCTGACCTCGAACATGGCGCCGAGCGTCGCCCGGCGCGACAGCGACGGCGCGGTACTGGCGATCAGTTCTCCCGGCTCCGACCGGATCCCGACCGCGATCGCCCAGGTCTACGCGCTCTACACGCACGGTGGGCTGTCGCTCGAGGAAGCCGTCGAGCATCCCCGGCTGCACGTCCGGGTCCGCGAGGACGTCGTCGTCGACTACGAGGACGACCTGCCGGTCTCCGGATCGACCAGCCTGCCGACCCGCCCGATGCCACCGCATTCGATGTACTTCGGTGGGGTGGCCGCAGCCTTCTGGGACCCTGCCGAGGGCCTGACCGCGGTCGGCGACCCACGCCGTACGGGAGCGGTCTCGGTCTCTGCTTGATGACGCAGCGTTCTGGTCTAAACCCGATTTTGGACCCAACTTGATGTCACTTTAGGATCTGAGTCATCTTTTTGGGCGTCTCGGGCGTTCACTCTTGTGGTTGCTGGAACTGCCTTGGAGGCCTGCCGGACATGTTGGACCCCGAACTCGAACTCTCCGTCGTCGTACCCATGTACGACGAGGAAGAGGTGCTGCCGATCTTCTTCGACCGGATGCGCCCGTTGCTGGACGGCCTCGGCATCCAGTACGAGGTGCTCGTGGTGGACGACGGCAGCCGGGATGCGACCGCGTCGATGCTGATCGCCGCGGCCGGGGACTGGCCCCAGCTCCGGCTGGTCCGGCTGCTCCGCAACAGCGGTCACCAGGCCGCCTTGTCGGCCGGTTTCCGCCGCGCCCGCGGGAAGTACCTGGTCACCATCGACGCCGATCTGCAAGATCCGCCCGAGGTGATCGCGGAGATGATGACCGCGGTGAAGTCCGCCGATGTCGACGTCGTGTACGGCGTGCGCTCGGACCGCTCGAGCGACAGCTTCGGCAAGCGGACCACCGCCCGGATGTACTACCGGCTGATGAGCCGCCTGGTCGGCAAGGACATCCCGTTCGACGGTGGTGACTTCCGGCTGGTCTCGCGGCGGGTGGTCGACGCGGTCAACGGCCTGCCCGAGGACGGCCGGGTGTTCCGGCTCGTCATCCCGTGGCTCGGCTTCCCGAGCACCGAGGTCGCCTACGTGCGCGCCGAGCGGGCCGCGGGGCACACGAAGTACAACCTGACCAAGATGTTCCGGCTCGCCTTCGACAGCGTGACCGCGTTCTCGGCGGCGCCGCTGCGGCTGGCGACCTGGCTCGGCCTGCTCGGCGGGCTGCTGTCCGCGGTGTTCGTGGTCGGCGCCCTGGCGATCAAGCTGGCCGGCCAGAGCGTTCCGGGGTGGACGTCGACGGTGCTGGCGGTCAGCGTGATCGGCGCGATCCAGTTGCTGTGTCTTGGACTTTTGGGGGAGTACGTGGCGCGCTTGTTCCAGTCGAGCCAGAAACGGCCGCAGTTCCTGGTCGGCTACGACAGCCTCGAGGACAAGGGCCATCAGGCCCTCGACGAGGAATCCGTCCGCTCTTGAGCGTCGTGGCCGTCGCCGAACCGGAGTCTGATCAAGCTCCGGCCCGGCGGCATCCGGCCGGTACGGCGTGGGCGCGCGGCCTCCCCTGGCTGCTGCCGCTGATCGTCACCGCGATCGGCCTGCACGCAGTCGATGTGTCGGGCTGGACGATGCTGAAGTACTTCCTGTACTTCGGCCTGGCGGTCGCCCTGCCCGGCGTACTGCTGCTCCGCGCGCTCTGGCGGAGCACCGGCAACTGGACCGAGGACCTCGGGATCGGCAGCGTCGTCGGCATCGCCTACCAACTGATCGGCTGGGCCGTCTTCACCGCGCTCGGCGTGCAGAGCTGGCTGATCGTCTGGCCGGCCCTGGTACTCGTCGTGTTCGGCGCGGTGCCGAGGCTCTGGCAATTCTGGCGGATCGCTGACCCGAAGCCGTTGCCGCTGCTATGGACCGCCGGCCTGGTGCTCGCGGCTGTGGTGTTGCTCGGCGCTGCCGTCTTCGGCCTGATGCCGTACCACCCGATGCCGCCGAACGGCACGGCGTACTACCCGGATCTGCTCTACCACCTGTCGATGGTGAGCGAGCTGACCCGTTCGGTGCCGCCCGAACTTCCGCAGGTCGCCGGGATGCGGCTGGACTACCACTGGTTCGCGAACGCGGACATGGCCTCGGCCGTGGACATCACCAAGATCTCGCCGATCATGGTGCTCTACCGGCTCTGGCTGGTGCCGGCGCTCGTGGTAACGCTGCTGGTCTTCGCGACCCTGGCCCGCACGGTCAGCAAGACCTGGTGGACCGGCGTCCTCGCGGCCGGCGCGATCGCAGCTCCGCAGTTGCCGATGTGGTGGGAGACCCGGGTCGACCTCGAGCCACCGGTCAGCTTGCTGAGTCCCTCGCAGACGTTCTGCATGCTGATGGCCGCGACCGCCGCCATCTTCTTGATCGAGTTGCTGTTCCGCGGTCGTCAGCCGAAGACGCTCTGGCTGCTGGCCCTCACGATCGCGGTGATCGGCGGCGGTTCGAAGCCCACCGTGCTGCCGATCCTGGTCGGCGGTGTCGGCCTGGCCGCGCTGTTCGTGCTGATCCGGGACCGGCGGTTGCCGATCAGGTTCGTCGTCGCCGGATCGCTGCTGGTCTTCGCGGCTGTCGGGACGATCGTCACGGTCGCCGGTAGTACCAGCGGTTCGGGCATTCAGTTCCTCGCGGTGGTCAAGGTCGCGGGCGGCTACACCGCCGCCACCGGCGACAAGACCGAGGCCGGCGCCGGCGGTCACATTCTGCCCGCCTTGGCATCGGGTCACGTGTTGTCGATCGTCGGTGCACTGGTGGTGTTCGCACTGCTGATCGTGAGCCAGGCAATCGTCGCGGCCGGCTACGGTCTGCTGGGCCGACGGGAAGCCCGCGGAGACCCGCTGGCCTGGTTCCTGCTTGGCACTTTGGTCGCGGGCTGGGCGGCCTTCCTGCTGGTCGACCACCCGTCAGTGAGCGAGGGGTACTTCATCCGTACTGCGGTCCCGTTCGGCCTGGCCGCAGTGGGCTGGCTCGCGGTGATCCTCGTGAAAAGGCACCGTCCGTCGCCTTGGCTCGTGCCCGCGGCGCTGGTGCTCGGCGCCCTGTACGCGTGGGTGATGCTCCAGGCCAAAATCGCGCCGACCGGTCCGCAAGGCCACCGGATCCTCGACGTCGCCCGGCCCCTGATCGCAATAGTCCTTCTGAGCGTCGTACTACGGGTCGCCTGGCCGTTCCTGACCCGGCTCTTCCCGAAGGCGGCCGGGCTCGGGGGAGTGCTCGCGATCCTGACGCTGCTCGTGGTGCCGTCGGCCGGCGTGGTGGCGCACAGCCTCCATGTCCATGGCGAGGGGGTGCGGGCGACATCGTTCACGTCGAACCTGTGGACGGTTCGCACGGACGAGGCGCTGGCCGCGATCTGGTTGTCGCGAAACACCGGCTCGAAGGACATCGTGGCTGGTAACGCGTGGTGCCGGCCGGCCGGCGTACCGAAGCCTGGTTGCGATGCGCGCGGCTACATCATCAGCGGGATCGCGGGCCGGCGGGCGTTGATCGACGGCTGGGCCTACACCTCCGAGGCGATGGCGCATCACGGACTCAACGGGCTGCGCTACACGCAACAGCCGTCGCCCTGGCCGGACCGCACGACCATCACCGAGCAGGCGCTCTACGCACCGAACGTGGACGTGCTGCGACGCCTACGCCACCAGTACGGCGTGCGCTGGCTCTACGCGGATCGCTGGGACGGACCCGTCTCCCCGCGCCTCGACCAGCTCGCCACCCTCCGACACCGCGAAGGCAAGATCGGCATCTACGAACTCACCCAGTAGTTCTCCCGTAACATACGGTCAGCGTGGAACGTTACGTCTACGCCGGCCCGCTCGCCCCGAGCCGATGCATGCAGCAACGGTGATCGATAAGGGGCGTGGGAATGACGGCGAGGCGGTCACTTGTCGCAGTCGTTCTCGTCCTGGCGCTCGGCGCGCTCCCGCTCGCGGCCGGCGCCTACCAGGTGCCCTCGGCCCCCTTTGCCGACGGCAACGTGGCGACTGCGACGATGCCCGGTTCCGGGCTGGTCCAGACGATCTCGGTCACCGGTAAGACCGCGCTCTCCGATCCGGGGACGGCCGGCGAGCGCGGTACGACGGATCGCACCTACTCGCCACCGATTGCCCGGACGACTCCCGCGCAGGATCTCGTCGTCGACACCGGCGACTGCGCCGCAACCGGAAGCTGTGGCAGCCGCGGAACGCTGACGGTCGCGTTCTCGCAGCCCGTCCGCGACCCGGTGCTGCATCTCGCCGGGATCGGTGGATCGGCCACCCAGACGGTCAACGGCCGCCCGACCCGGCAGTCCGAACTCCACTCGGTGCTCAAGCTCACCACGGCGGGCGTCAGCCTGACCAAGGTTGGTGAAGGCAACAACCTCGCGGTCACCAGCGACACCATCACCGCCGCGAACCCCGACGCCGGACCCAGTTGCATCAACGGCAAGACCGGCACCGGCCCGGATGCCGCAGCCACGGCCGCCTGTGGATCGGTCCGGGTGCTCGGCGTGGTCAAGTCGGTCACCTTCGACGTCACCGCGCTCTTCACCAAGAACCCACAGCTCCCCGCGTTCAACGCGTCCAGCTCCGGCGATGTGTTCTCGATCGTCGCGTCGGTCGGTGAGGACTTCGGCGACGCGCCAACGTCGTACGGAAGTGCCTGGTCGGTGCTCGGCGATGCGCGGCTCGGTTCGGCGGCGACCGAGGACAACACGACCATCGCCAACAGCAGCACCGGCCCGACGGTCGCGGATCAGGGCGACGACGGCGTCACCTTCAAGCCGCTGCTCACCACAGCGAAGAGCTACTCGGCATCGGTCGCACTGACCGGTACGTCGAAGCCCGGCCGCGTCTGTGCCTGGATCGATCTCGACAAGAACGGCACGTTCGATCCGGCCGAGCGATCGTGCGCCGCCTTCAGCGCTGGGCAAGGCGCGGTCACTCTGAACTGGACGAACCTGGCGAACCTCAGCGCCAGTACGTCGTACGCGCGGGTTCGGCTCGGCTATACGACGGCGCAGGTGGACAAGGCAGTCGGTGCGGCGGACTCGGGCGAGGTGGAGGACTACCCGTTCGTCATCGCGCCGCCGCCCCCTCCGATCGCGGTGAACGACGCGGCGACGACGGCGTACGACACCGGGGTGACGGCCGATGTCCTCGGCAACGACAAGCCGGGCGATCCGGCGGCGCCGCTGCAGCCCGACTCGCTCTGCCTGATCGATCGCGACAAGTGCGGCGTGATGGTGAATGTGGTCGGCCAGGGCAAGTACGTGGCCGCGAGCGGCAAGATCGGCTTCGATCCGGTCCCTGGCTTCGTCGGCGTCGGCAAGCCAGTGACCTACCGGATCGCCGACAGCAACGGGACCACAGCGACGGCGAAGCTGACCGTCACGGTCTCCCTGCCGGCCAAGCCGGTCGCCGCCCCGGACACCGCGAGCACTCCGCAGAACGACAGCACGGCGGTCAATGTGCTCGCCAACGACAAGGCGGCTCCCGGCGTGACGCTGGACCCGACGTCCCTCGTACTACGGGATCCCGCCGACTCCCAGCTCAAGACGACTGTCGTCATCCCGGCCGAGGGCAGCTACACCGCACGGGACAACGGGCTCGTCGACTTCCTCCCGTTGCCACGCTTCACCGGCGTCGCGACGTCCGTCGGGTACCGGGTCACCGACAGCACCGGCCAGTTCGCGGAGTCGACCCTCACGGTCACGGTGACGCCGGTGATTCCGAAGGCGATCGGCGACTCGGTGAGCACGCCGTTCGACACCGACGTCGAGGTCGACGTTCTCGGCAACGACCTTCCCGGTTCGCCGGATGCCCCGCTCGACCCGGCCAGCCTGAAGCTGATCGACTCCGCGGGCGAACTCGTCGACAAGCTCGACGTGCCGCGCCAGGGCACCTACTTGGTAGCCGACGGCAAACTCGCGTTCCAGCCGGTGGCCGGATTCCGGGGGACGGCGACACCGGTCGGCTATCAAGTGCTCGATAAGAACGGTACGGCGGCGCGCGCCCAGCTCACCGTCTCCGTCGACGCACCCGGCCCGCCGGTGGCCAACCCCGACACCTTCACCACGATCCAGGGTCGGCCGGCCTTCCTCGTGGTACTCGCGAACGACAAGCCCGGCCCGACCGGTTCGGCACTCGACCCGGCCTCGGTCCGGCTGCTCAGCCCGGCGAAGAGCCAGCCGGTGACCAGTCTGGCGAAGAGTCAGCCGGTGACCAGTCTGGCGAAGAGTCAGCCGGTGACCAGTCTGGTGATCCCAGGTCAGGGCAAGTACACCGCGAAGCAGGACGGCCGGATTCTCTTCGAGCCGGTCCCCGCCTTTCACGGCAACGCGACGCCGGTCCACTATCAAGTGGCCGACGGCAACGGTGCTCTCGGCACGTCGACTCTGACGATGAGCGTCACTGCGGTGCAGCCCGACGCGGAGGACGACACCGTCACTACGGCGTACGACACTGCGGTGACTGTTTCTGTTCTGGCGAATGACGACTCCGGCGATCCGGGCGTGCCGCTCGTGCCCGGCAGTGTGCGGCTGATCGACCCGATCACGCAGAAGCCTGTGATGACGGTGCATCTGGCCGGGCAGGCGGTCCTGGTGGCGAAGGCGGACGGGACGGTGGACTTCGATCCGCTGCCGACCTTCACCGGTACCGCGGCGCCGGTGACCTACACGGTGTCCGATGTGAACGGCACGCTCGCCAAGGCGGTGCTGACGGTGACTGTCGCGAAGCCGCCCGCGCCGATCGCGCACCCCGACACGGCGACCGGCAAGCAGGATCTCAATGTCACGCTGGATCCGCTCGCGAACGACGAAGCAGGCCGAGGCACCAGCCTCGACCCGGCCAGCCTGGTGCTGATCGATCCCGCGGATGGATCGCCGGTGAAGTCGGTCGAGGTCGCGGGGGAGGGCACGTACAAGGTCACCGGGAGCGCGACGACCCGCGGTGCCGGCGCCGGGCTTGTCTTCGACCCGTTGCCGGCTTTCACCGGGACTGCGAAGGACCTGACCTACCAGGTGGCCGACCGATTCGGCCAGCTGACAAAGTCCACCATCACGATCACGATCACCGCGATCACTCCGACGGCGGTCGACGACATCGGCAGTACGCCGTACGACGCGACTGCGCACATCAATGTCCTCGGCAACGACAAAGCCGGAGATCCGAGTGCGCCGTTGATCCCCGGATCGGTGCGGCTGAAGGATCCCGCCGACGGCTTGCTGAAGACGGAGGTCATCGTCGAGAACGAAGGCGTCTACACAGTCGCCGCCGGAATCGTCACGTTCGACCCGGCCGCCGGATTCGCCGGTGCGGCCACCCCGGTGTCCTACGAAGTTGCCGACGACAACGGCTCCACCGCATCCGCAGTCATCAAGCTCACCGTCGGCGCACCACCGGTCGCGCGCCCGGACAACGCATCGACGCTGCAGAACGTCACCGTCACCATCAACGTGCTCTCGAACGACTCGCCCGGCACCGACGCTGACCTCGACCCGTCCTCCGTGCTGATCGGCACCCAACGCGACTTGGCCAAGACTCTGACGATCCCCGGCGAGGGCACGTACGCCGTACAGGCGAGCGGAGCGATCCAGTTCGACCCGCTGCCCGCGTTCCACGGCAAGGCCAAGCCGATCCAGTACCGGGTGGCCGACTCGAACAAGACCGTTGCCACGTCAACACTCGGGATGACCGTCGTCCAGGTGACGCCGTCCACCGTGAACGACTCGGCGATCACGCCGTTCAACCGGCCGATCACGGTGAATGTCCTGGCCAACGACAAGGCGGGCGATCCGAGTGCGCCGCTTGTCCCCGGATCGGTGCTGCTGAAGGACGGTTCGCAGTACGGGAAGAGCCTGACCAGGCCGGGGGAGGGGCGCTATGTCGTCAACCCTGATGGGTCGATCACGTTCACACCGGTGAAGGACTTCCAGGGCGTGACCAGGCCCGCGCAGTACAAGGTGAGTGACCGGAACGGGACGACGGCGACCGGGCTGGTGTTCCTGACCGTCGGCAAGGGGCCGGAGGCCAAGCCGGACACCGGTACGACGAAGCAGAATCGCGACGTGACCGTGGAACCGCTCGGCAACGACTCGCCGGGGACGTCGGCCGAGCTGGTGAAGTCTTCGGTTCGGCTGTTCGACGGCAAGGCGTGGCTGCTTTCCGTTCCGATCGCCGGTCAGGGGTCGTTCACGGTGACGCCGGCCGGCATCGGGTTCGATCCGCTGCCGTCGTACAGCGGGCCGAGTTCGATCAGCTACCAGGTCGCCGACACGACGGGGAACAAGGCGACCTCGACGGTCACGATCACGGTGACGCCGATCGTGCCCGTGGTGGTGAACGACGCGGTGAGTACGGCGTACGACACCGCTGTGACTGTGCCGGTGCTGGTGAACGACAAGGCCGGCGATCCGAGCGCTTCGCTGGATCCGAAGAGCGTGCGGGTGATCGATCCGGCGACCGGTGATCCGGTGCCGAGCCTGGCGGTGGCAGGGCAGGGGACGTTCACGGTTCAGCCGGACGGTGGGATCAGGTTCATGCCTCTTGCTGGGATGACTGGTGAGACGACGCCGGTGACTTACCAGGTCAGCGATGCCAACGGGACCATCGCAACGGCGACGCTCACCGTGACGGTCGGCGTCAAGCCGGTGGCGTTGCCAGACCTGGGGCGGACCAAGCAGCACGTGCAGGTCACCATCGACCCGCTGGCCAACGACAAACCTGGTGCCGGTGCCACTCTCGATCCGGCGACGCTTTTGCTGGTCGATGCCCAAGGCAACTTGGTCAAGAGCGTGACGGTGGCCGGCCAGGGGACGTATGAAGTTGCCGATGGCAAGGTGACCTTTGCTCCGACGACCCGGTTCAGCGGGACGACGCGCCCGACGGCGTACGAGGTGAAGGACTCCGCGCGGAACGCAGCGCGCTCGACGATCGCGGTAACGGTGTCGCCGGTGCGGCCGGACGCAATGGACGACGCGGCCAGTACGGCGTACGGGACTGCTGTTGGCGTGAACGTGCTGGCGAACGACAAGGCGGGCGATGCGAGTGCGCCGCTGGTCCCGGGCTCGGTCGTGCTGCGCGATCCGGCCGATGGGACAGAGAAGACTTCGGTGACGCTGGCGGGCGAGGGCACGTTCCTCGTCGGGGCGGACGGCACCGTCGGATACACCCCGGTGAAGGGCTTCACCGGTACCACCAGATCGCTGACCTATCGGATCAGCGACGCGAACGGGACGTCGGACACGGCCCGCCTGAAGATCACCGTGCGTGGTCCCGGCGGGGCGAAGGCCATCCCGGACAGTGGTACCGGTACGCCCGGCAACCCGGTGGTCGTGAACCCGCTGCTCAACGATGCCGCGACCCGCGGCGCGGTCTGGAGACCGGGCACGCTCTGCCTGGTCACCGGGACGGCCACCTGTGGGAAGCAGGTGGCCGTACCGTCCGTCGGTGTCTGGACGGTGGGCGCCGACGGGACGATCCGGCTCGTTCCGGAGCGCGGCTTCACCGGTACGGCGAAGCAGGCGTACCGGGTCACCGACACGAACCAGGTGTCTGCGACCGCGCAGGTGAAGGTGACCATCGGGGCCCAGCCGGCCGCACCCGTCCAGCACCACAAGACCGAACTGCCCGCCACCGGAGGGCCGTCCGTGTTCCTGCTGACGCTGGGCGGACTGCTGGCCGCGCTGGGTGCCGCGCTCCTCCTGATAGCCCGCCGCAGCCGCCAATAGTGGGAAACCGTGGCGCCGGGTCCCGTTGTGGAGCGGGACCCGGCACTACAGAACAGCAGGTGCCTGGCTGGCGTGGCTCCGTGGCTGACCGCCGGCACGTCGATTTCCTAACAGGCTCGACTGACCTTCCCCGCGCGTCCTACCGGCTCGACTGACCGTCCCCGCGCGACCTACCGGCTCGACTCGCGGTATTTCCGCCGCCAAAAAACCCGCGAGTCGAACCGGTAAGTGGCGGTGAAGCCGCGAGTCGAGCCGGTAAGCCGCCACGGAGCTGCAACTTATCGGCGTGCCTTTGCATCGTGGTGGGTGAAGAGCCCAGGAGGCGCGCAATGAACCGTCCGTTCCGACTACTCACCCTGCTAGCTGTGGT
Source organism: Kribbella sp. NPDC006257 (assembly GCF_040613535.1). Lineage (NCBI taxonomy): Bacteria > Bacillati > Actinomycetota > Actinomycetes > Propionibacteriales > Kribbellaceae > Kribbella > Kribbella sp. NPDC006257. The sequence goes on along the minus strand of NZ_JBEXSJ010000037.1, from coordinate 14,947 downwards.
AGCAGCCGCCGTGCTCGTCCAGGTCGGCACCGCCCAGGCCGACGACCCCGGATGCGATTTTCCTGCCACCAGCGATGTCTACGCGTTTCCGTTGACTCCCGAGGCGACCATGCTCAGCGGCTATCTCGATCCCAGCCCGGGCTGTCCGTCACAGGGCGTCCTCAGCAGGATCGACGGTAGCGAGCAGACCGTCGTCGGAGAGGGCTTCTTCGAGCTGCCGCTCGATGCCCGGTCAGGCGAGTGGTACTTGTCCTCCTACACAGTGGGTGGCGAGACCCGCACCTTCGAACCGGTCGCGCCGTACCTGGTCAAGGTGCTCAACCTGACCAGGATCACTTCGACCGCCCCGCCGAGGCCGGACCCGTTCCCGTACGGGACCAGCCTGCACGTGTCCGGCGTGTTCGAGGGCTGGACCCCTGCCACCGGCTGGCAGCCGATGGCCGGACGCGAGCTGAGCATCATTGTCGGGAACATCTATGACGGACACCCGCCGGTTCCGACGACGACCGATACTTCAGGTGCCTACAGCCTCGATGTGCGGATCTACAGCAGCTTCCTCGGCGGCGCGCACTTCTCCGGTGACGACACCTGGGTGCACAGCAGCAGTTTCAGCGATGTGCAGATCCACGCTCTCGTGAGCGCCAACGTCAGCGATCAAACGCCACGCGTCGGTGAGCGGGTCCGCATCACCGGAACTGTGGCACCAGGAGCCGTGCCGGTCTGGCTCGAACGGCAGGTCGGCACTGAATGGGTGAAGGTGAGTCCGACTGTCATGGCTACTGCCCACGGGCACTACAGCCTGACCTACCGCCCGACGACGCGTGGAGTGCAGCACCTCCGGGTGTGGAACGACGGAACCGAGCCCGAGAGCCGAATGGGTGTACTGCCCTTCACCAAGGAGTTCACGCTGACCGTGCACCGCTGAGATCCTTTACCAGCATGATCTCGTCGCGGTAGTCGCCGGGCGCCACCAGGACAGCACGGGGGTGGCGCCCGACGATGCGGTAGCCGAGGGGTTCGTAGAACTTTTCCAAGCCCTGGCCGTCGCGGATGGTGAGCATCAGTTGCTCCAGGCCCAGGTCGACTGCCGACTCGCGGAGGCCTTCCATCAGGGTGCGGCCGGCGCCGTTGCCTTGGTGTTTCGGGTGGACCATGACGCGCAGTACGGTGCGCCAGTGTTTGCTGAGTTGACCGTCGTCGCTGACCAGCAGGCCCATCGCCATGAAGCGTTCGCCGTTGTGCAGTACGCCGAGCAGGTCCTTGCCGGCGGCGACCCTTTCGAGCGCGAGGTCGAGGGTGTTCGCGATCTCGTGCACCGGTGCGGGAGCGACGAACCCGACACTGCCGCCCGCGTCCGTGGCGGCGATCCAGGTGTCCAGCAGATCGGCCCGGAGCCCCGGATCGGACACTCTCTCGGGGTCGACCGCCAGGTACTCCATGATCTCCTCCTGCGACTGGGTTGCAGATAGCTTAGGTCAGCGAAGGGATCGCTCCGAGCTTGTCGGGGTTGCGTACGACGTAGATCTTGCTGATCACGTTGACAGCGTCCAGTTCCAGGAACGCGACGCTGTCGACCAGCTCACCGTCGTACGCGATGACCGCCTGTTCGCCGTTGACCTCGGCGAGCCGGATGTCGAAGGTGGCGATCTGCGGATCCGTCTTGAAGAGGCCGAGCAGCCAGCGAGCGACCTTGTCGGCGCCGAGCAGCGGCCGGAGCGCGGCCTTGCGCTTGCCGCCGCCGTCGCTGACGAGCACGACGTCGGGCGCGAGCAGCGAGACGACCTGCTCGAAATCGCCGGACCACGTCGCCGCGAGGAACTCCTGAGTCACCTCGGTATGCCGTGCCGGGTCGACCTGCTGCCTCGGCCGCCGCGCGTGCACGTGTTCGCGAGCACGATGAGCAAGCTGCCGTACTGCGGACTCGGAGCGACCCAACGTGTCGCCGATCTCGCTGAACGGCAGGTCGAAAACCTCACGCAGTACGAAGGTCGCCCGCTCCAGCGGCGTCAGCGTCTCGAGTACGACGAGCATCGCCATCGACACCGAGTCGGCGAGCTCCGCCATCTCCGCCGGGTCCTCGCCGGCAGCGATCGGCTCGGGCAACCACGGCCCGACGTACTGCTCCCGCCGTGCCTTCTGCTGCCGCAACCGATTGAGCGCGAGCCGGCTGGTGATCCGGATCAGATACGCCCGGACATCCAGTACCTCGGACCGATCCGCGGCGGCCCACCGCAACCAGGTCTCCTGTACGACGTCCTCGGCGTCGACCATGCTGCCGATCACCCGGTACGCCGCACCCACCAGCACGGCTCGATGCTCCGCGAACTCGGCCGCCAACTGCTCGTCATCCGTCGTCACCCCAGTGATTATTGCTGAGCGGTGAACAGGAAGCCGAGGACGGCTACGACGACCGCGAGAGTGGAGAAGAACGACGCGCTCCCGGCCGCGACCGGACCCATCCCGCCGCGATGAAACCGAGCGGTCAAGGCCAGTCCAAGGATGACTTGCGCCAGCAGCACCCAGAAACCGAAGACCAGGCCGAGCCAGACGAGGATCTCGCGTTCGGAGAAGCAGAGTCCGGTGCAGGTGCTCGACTGCTGATCCGAGGCGAGGGCCACCAGCAGGCCGTAGCCGGACAGCTCAGCAACGATCCAGCCCATGAAGGCGGCGGTGCCGTTGCTGGGCCGGGGCGCTCTCGCGCTCTTGGTCTGTCCCGCGCGCCGCCTACTCGTATCTGCATCCATAGCTCTTAGCCTGGAGACTCGCGGTCGCCTGCGCCTGAGTGGATCTACCTGATCCCGAGGTTGGATATTCATGCGACCTCTGGCATACTCATTCATATGAGCCTGAAGGTCGCGGTCGCGGGTGCCAGTGGATATGCGGGTGGAGAACTGCTCCGGTTGCTGTCCGGACACCCCGAGGTCGAGATCGGCGCGCTGACCGCCGGCGGTAGTGCCGGTACGGCGCTGGGCTCGCACCACCCGCACCTCGTGCCGCTGGCCGGGCGCATCCTGGTCGAGACCTCGGCGGAGACGCTGGCCGGTCACGACGTGGTGTTCCTGGCTCTTCCGCACGGGCAGTCCGCCGAAATCGCCGAGCAACTCGGTGAGGACGTCACCGTGATCGACTGCGGCGCGGACTTCCGGCTGATCGAGGCCGAGGCGTGGGTGGAGTTCTACGGCGGCAAGCACGCCGGCCACTGGCCCTACGGTCTGCCCGAGCTACCTGGTCAACGGGAGAAGCTGCGCGGAACGAACCGTGTCGCGGTGCCGGGGTGCTATCCGACCGTGTCGAGCCTTGCCCTGCTCCCCGCCGTACAGGGTGGTCTCGTCGACCCCGGCCAATTGGTGGTGGTCGCGGTGAGCGGGACGTCGGGAGCAGGCAAGGCGCCGAAGACGCATCTGATGGGCGCGGAGGTGATGGGTTCCGCCACGGCGTACGGCGTCGGCGGTGTGCACCGCCACACGCCGGAGATCGAGCAGAACCTGGGCGCGGTCACCGATGAGGCCGTCTCGGTGTCGTTCACGCCGGTCCTGGCGCCGATGCCGCGCGGCATCCTGGCAACCTGCAGCGCACCGATCACCCCCGGTACGACGGCCGAAAGCCTCCGGCAGGCGTATCACGACGCCTATCGCGACGAGCCCTTCGTGCACCTGCTGCCGGAAGGGCAGTGGCCGCAGACCCAGGCCACCCTCGGCGCGAACACCGTGCAACTGCAGGTCACCCTGGACCAGCGGGCCGGTCGCGCCGTGATCGTGGCCGCGATGGACAACCTCACCAAGGGCACCGCCGGCGCCGCCGTGCAGTGCATGAACCTGGCCGCCGGTCTCGACGAGACCCTGGCCCTTCCCCTCGTAGGAGTAGCACCGTGACCTTAGCTGTCACCCCGGATGCCCAAGTCGATCGGAGCGCCGGAGTCACCGCGCCGGCCGGCTTCCGTGCGGCCGGGGTGATCGCCGGGATCAAACCGGCCGGCAAGCCGGACCTGACCGTCGTGGTGAACGACGGACCGTCGTACGCCGCGGCAGGTGTCTTCACCACCAACAAGGTGAAGGCTGCCCCGGTGTTGTGGTCCCAGCAGGTGCTGACCGCCGGTCAATTGAAGGCAGTCGTGCTGAACTCAGGCGGCGCCAACGCATGCACCGGGCCGGAAGGTTTCCAGGACACTCACAAGACGGCCGAGCAGCTGGCCGAGCTGCTGGGTGTCGGTGCGGCCGAGATCGGCGTCTGCTCCACCGGCTTGATCGGCGAGCGGTTGCCGATGGACAAGCTGCTGCCGGGGCTGTCTGCTGCCGTTGATGCCTTGGGCAACTCTTCGGACCATGCTCTTGCTGCGGCGACCGCGGTGATGACGACGGACAACGTCCCGAAGCAGGCTGTCCTCAAGAAGGACGGCTGGAGCATCGGTGGGTTCGCCAAGGGCGCCGGGATGTGCGCGCCGAACATGGCGACCATGCTGAGCGTGATCACCACGGACGCAGTGGTCGACCAGCCGCATCTGGACCACGCGCTGCGGAACGCGGTCGCCAAGACTTTCAACCGGCTGGACGTCGACGGTGGTACGTCGACCAACGACACCGTGCTCCTGCTCAGCTCGGGTGCATCGGGCATCACGGTCGCAGCTGATGAGTTCGAAGCGGCACTGACTGCCTTGGCTGCCGACCTGGTCAAGCAGTTGCAGGCCGATGCGGAAGGCGTCACGAAGCACGTGAGCATCACCGTGCAGAACGCGGCCACCGAGGCCGAGGCGGTCGCCGCCGCGAAGATCGTTGCCGAGGACAACCTCTGCAAGACCGCGTTCTTCGCCTCCGACCCGAACTGGGGCCGGATCGCGATGGCCGTCGGCAACGCGCCGACCGCCTTCGACCCCTCGTTGCTCGACATCACCCTGAACGGCGCCGCGATCTGTATCGCCGGTGGCAAGGGCGTCGACCGGTCCGAGGCAGACCTCAGCGGACTGGAGATCGACGTCGTGATCGACCTGCACGCCGGGAACGCATCGGCGACGGTGTTGACCACCGACCTGTCGCACGCGTACGTCGAAGAGAATTCGGCGTACTCCTCATGACTGCGACCTCGGAGAAGAATCTTCATTCCACAACCCAGGCTTCGGCCGTCGAGAAGGCGGCCGTCCTCACCGAGGCGCTGCCTTGGCTGAAGGAGTTCCACGGCAAGACGATCGTGGTCAAGTACGGCGGCAACGCGATGGTGGACGACGAGCTGAAGCAGGCCTTCGCCTCCGACATCGTGTTCCTCCGGCACTGCGGCGTACGGGTCGTCGTCGTGCACGGCGGTGGACCGCAGATCAGCGAGATGCTCGGCCGGCTCGGGATCTCCTCGGAGTTCCGCGGCGGGCTGCGGGTCACCACGCCGGAGGCGATGGACATCGTCGGGATGGTGCTGGTGGGCAAGGTCGGCCGCGAGCTGGTCGGCCTGCTGAACGCGCACGGGCCGTTCGCCGTCGGCATGTCTGGTGAAGATGCCGGCCTATTCACCGCGGAACGTCGCGGCGCGATGATCGACGGCGAGTCGGTCGACATCGGCCTGGTCGGCGACGTGGTCGACGTGCGGCCGGAAGCGGTGATCGACCTGATCGACGCCGGCCGGATCCCGGTCGTCTCGACGATCGCCCCCGACGAGGACGGTCAGGCGCACAACGTGAACGCCGACACCGCCGCCTCGGCGCTGGCGGTCGCGCTCGGTGCGTCGAAGCTCGTCGTCCTGACCGATGTCGCCGGGCTGTACAGGAATTGGCCGGAGAGCGACGAGATCATCACTCAGATCGACGCGGCCGAACTGGCAGAACTGCTGCCGTCGCTGGCCTCGGGGATGGTGCCGAAGATGGAGGCCTGCCTGCGCGCAGTACAGTCCGGCGTCTCCCGGGCCACCGTGATCGACGGCCGCGTGCCGCACTCCCTGCTGCTGGAAATCTTCACCGACGCCGGAAGCGGAACCCAGGTGATCCCCTCATGAGTGAATTACTGACGGTCGAAGGCACCGGAGCGGCACTTGCCGAGCGCTACTCTCAGGCGTTGATGAACACCTTCGGTGCGCCGAAGCGGGTGCTCGTGCGTGGTGAGGGCGCGTACTTGTGGGACGCCGATGGGCGGAAATATCTCGATCTGCTCGGTGGGCTCGCCGTGAACTCGCTCGGGCACGCGCATCCGTTTGTGGTGTCGGCTGTGACGAGCCAACTGGCGACGCTCGGGCATGTCTCCAACTTCTTCGCGTCCGCGCCGCAGATCGCGTTGGCCGAGAAGCTGCTCTCGCTGTTCGATGCTCCTGGCAAGGTGTTCTTCACCAACTCGGGCACCGAGGCGAACGAGGCCGCGTTCAAGATCACCCGCAAGACCGGCCGGACCAAGATCGTCTCGACCATCGGCGCCTTCCACGGTCGCTCGATGGGCGCACTCGCGATCACCTGGAAACCGGCGTACCGGGAGGCCTTCGCGCCGCTGCCCGGTGACGTCACGTTCGTCCCGTACGGCGATGCTGCCGCGCTGGCCGCCGCTGTCGACGACGAGACCGCGGCCGTGGTGCTCGAACCGATCCAGGGCGAGAACGGCGTCGTCGTACCGCCCGATGGCTATCTCGAAGCGGCCCGGCAGATCACCTCGGAGCACGGCGCGCTGCTGTGGATCGACGAGATCCAGACCGGGGTCGGGCGGACCGGTGACTGGTTCGCGTTCCAGGCTTCGGGGATCACGCCGGACATCGTGACCGTTGCGAAGGGGCTCGGGGCGGGGATCCCGATCGGGGCGTGCCTCGGCTTCGGTGCGGCTGCCGAGTTGCTGCAGCCGGGTAATCACGGGACGACGTTCGGCGGCAATCCGGTGGCGTCGATCGCGGGTCTCGCAGTCCTGACCGTGATCGAGCGGGACGGGCTGCTCGCCAACGTCAATGCTGTCGGCAACCACCTCGCGTCGTCGATCGAAGCCTTGGATCATCCCTTGATCTCTGGTGTCCGGGGTCGTGGGTTGTTACTTGCGATCCAGTGGACGGCGCCGGTGTCCGACCAGGTCGCGGCGTTGGCGCTGGAGGCAGGGTTCATCGTCAACAATGCAGTTCCGGACGCGATTCGACTGGCACCGCCGTACATCTTGAGCAAGGCTGACGCCGACAGCTTCGTCGCAGCCCTCCCTGGGTTGCTGGACCTCGTGGAGGCCTCGTGACAGTGCTTTTTGCCTCGCCTCCGGCTCGGCGGGTCATGGGGCTAAGCTCCCGTCCTTCCCTCGTCCCTCCGGTCGCTTCGCTCCCTCCACTCCTCAGTCCAGGCCGGGAGGCCCCATGACCAGGCACTTCTTGCGCGACGACGACCTCAGCCCCGCTGAGCAGGACGAGGTGCTGACGCTGGCTCAGGAGCTGGTTGCCGATCGGTACGGGCACAAGCCGTTGGCCGGGCCGAAGACCGTGGCGGTGATCTTCGACAAAACCTCGACGCGGACCCGGATCTCGTTCGCGGTCGGCATCGCGGAGCTCGGCGGCGTCCCGCTGATCATCGACGCGCAGACCTCGCAGATGGGCCGCGGCGAGCCGATCGCCGACACCGCCCGGATCCTTGACCGGCAGGTCGGTGCGATCGTCTGGCGGACGTCCGGCCAGGTCCGGATCGAGGAGATGGCCGGGGCTTCACAGGTGCCGGTGATCAACGCGTTGACCGACGAGTTCCACCCGTGCCAGATCCTCGCGGACCTGTTGACTGTGCGGCAGCACAAGGGTTCGACCGCGGGCTTGAAGCTGGTCTACTTCGGCGATGGCGCCAACAACATGGCGCATTCCTACCTGCTCGGCGGGGTGACTGCCGGGATGCACGTGGTGATTGCTTCGCCCGCGGAGTACCAGCCCGACGCTGCTGTGCTGGCGAAGGCTGTCGAGATCGCCGGCGCGACCGGTGGTTCGGCCTCGTGGAGCTCGGATGCCTTCGAAGCGGTGGCGGGCGCCGACGTGCTGGCGACCGACACCTGGGTCTCGATGGGTCAGGAGGCCGAAGCCGGGGTGCGGGAGGCGCCGTTCGTTCCGTTTGCCGTCACGGAGCAGCTGCTGGCGAAAGCGAACGATGGCGCGATCGTGTTGCATTGCCTCCCGGCGTACCGGGGGAAGGAGATCGAGGCAGCCGTGATCGACGGGCCGCAGTCCGTGGTCTGGGACGAGGCGGAGAACCGGCTGCACGCACAGAAGGCGTTGCTCTCATGGTTGCTGGCGAAGTCATGACGATGGCGGTACCGACCACCAAGACGGCGCGCCAGCAGCGCATCGTGGAGCTGCTCGGCCGGCAGCCGGTGCGTTCGCAGACCGAGTTGGCCGACCTGTTGTCGGCCGCCGGTCTCGTGGTCGGGCAGGCGACGCTGTCGCGTGACCTGGTGGAGATCGGCGCGGTGAAGGTGCGCGATTCGGCCGGCCAGCTGGTGTACGCCGTACCGGGTGAAGGCGGTGACCGTACGCCGCGCGCCGGTGAAGCTGCTGCCTTCGAGGCGCGGCTGGCCCGGGTCGCGTCCGAACTCCTCGTCTCCGCGGAGGGCAGCGCGAACCTGGTGATGCTGCGAACCCCGCCGGGTGCGGCCCAGTACTTCGCGTCGGCCATCGACCACGTCGGACTGGACGACGTACTCGGCACCATCGCCGGCGACGACACCGTCATGGTCGTCTCCCGAGACCCCTCCGGCGGCCCCGCCCTAGCCGCTCGCTTCCTCAACCTCGCAGCCCGCCACACCGACCCCAAGTAAAGGACCATTTATGAATTCCGCCGCACTCTGGGGTGGCCGGTTTGCGGGTGGGCCCGCCGATGCGTTGGCAGCGTTGAGTAAGTCGACACATTTCGACTGGCGGCTCGCGCCTTATGACATCGCAGGATCCAAGGCCCACGCGAAAGTCCTGCACCAGGCAGGTCTGCTCACCGACGACGACCTCACCAAGATGCTGGCCGGTCTCGACGAGCTGCTCGCGGATGTTCTCTCCGGAGTCTTCGTGGCAGCCGAGGCCGACGAGGACGTGCACACCGCCCTCGAACGCGGCCTCGTCGATCGCCTCGGCGCCGCACTCGGTGGCCGGCTCAGAGCAGGCCGGTCCCGGAACGACCAGATCGCGACCCTCTTCCGCCTCTTCCTGCGCGACCACGGCCGGATCATCGCGCGCCTCGTACTCGACCAGGTGAACACCCTCGCCGACCAGGCCGAGCAGCACCTCGGCGTCGCGATGCCAGGTCGCACCCACCTCCAGCACGCCCAACCGGTGCTGCTCTCGCATCACCTGCTGGCCCACGCATGGCCGCTGATCCGCGACCTCGACCGGCTCGCCGACTGGGACAAGCGGGTCGCCGCCGATTCGCCGTACGGGGCAGGCGCTCTGGCCGGCTCGTCACTCGGCCTGGACCCGGTGTTCGTTGCTTCAGAGCTTGGTTTCACCGGTTCGTCGCCGAACTCGATCGACGGTACTGCGGCGCGCGACTTCGTCGCCGAGTTCGCCTTCGTCACCGCGCAGATCGGCGTCGACCTGTCCCGGCAGGCCGAAGAGGTGATCATCTGGGCGACCAAGGAGTTCGGATTCATCCAGCTGGACGACGCCTACTCGACCGGGTCGAGCATCATGCCGCAGAAGAAGAACCCGGACATCGCCGAACTCGCTCGCGGCAAATCCGGTCGCCTGATCGGCAACCTCACCGGCCTGCTCGCGACCTTGAAGGCGCAACCCCTGGCCTACAACCGCGATCTCCAGGAAGACAAGGAACCGGTCTTCGACTCGGTGGACACCCTCGAGGTCCTGCTGCCCGCCTTCACCGGCATGATCCGCACCCTCCGCTTCAACGTGGATCGCCTCGAGGAGCTGGCCCCACAAGGCTTCTCCCTTGCCACCGACATCGCCGAGTGGCTCGTCAAGCAGAAGGTCCCGTTCCGGGTGGCCCACGAGCTGGCCGGCGCCTGCGTCCAGGAATGCGAGAGCCGCGGGATCGAACTCTGGGACCTCACCGACGAGGACCTCGCCGCGATCTCCCCGCACCTGACGCCCGACGTACGCACCGTTCTGTCCGTCAAGGGCTCCATCTCGTCCCGCGACGCCCGCGGCGGCACGGCGGAAGTCCGGGTAGCCGAACAGCTGACCGAACTCCGCATCCGCACCGCCGAACACACCAAGCTCCTCGGCTAACCTTCCCGCCATGCCTGTACGCCGTACGTCGCTGGCGCGGCCCGTTCTCGAGGTCGCGCCGGCGTTGCTGGGAATGGTGTTGAGCCGGACCACCGAAGAGGGCACGGTCGCCGTCCGGATCACCGAGGTCGAGGCATACGACGGGCCGAACGACCCGGGCTCCCACTCTTACCGAGGCCAAACGGCTCGCAATGCCGTGATGTTCGGCCCGCCCGGCTTCCTCTACGTCTACTTCACCTACGGCATGCACTTCTGCATGAACATCAGCGCCGGCCCCACCAACCAACCCTCAGCCGTCCTCTTCCGAGCTGCCGAAGTCATCGAAGGCATCGACCTAGCCCGATCCCGCCGAGGCGCCACCCCACCCACTCCCACCACGACCCCGACCGCCCGACCGACCGCCACCGGCCGCAGGATTGCAGACCGCGACCTGGCTCGTGGGCCCGCGCGGCTCTGCGTTGCCCTCGCCATCACTCGCACCGAGAACGGCGCAGACCTGCTCTCCCGCACATCGCCGATCCAGCTCCTCCCCGGCACCCCCTTCGCCGGCGAACCCGCGACCGGCCCCCGAGTCGGCCTCCGCGAAGCAGCCGACCGGCCGTGGCGCTTCTGGATCCCCGGCGACCCCACCGTCTCGCCGTACAAACCCCACGTCCCGAAGCGCCGTTCGACCTAGCGGTTCGCGAGCTCCAGCACGTAGTCGAGCTGGGGGAGGCCGTGTTCGACCTCGGGGTCGGGGAAGAGGCCGATGTGGTGGACGCCGGCGGCGTTGAGGGCGTCCAGGTGGGTGGCGGCATCGTCGAGAGTGCCGATCGGGCCGATCTCGGTCCACCAGTCGTTGGGCATTGACACCAGTCCGGGGATGCCCTGGTCGTCGAACCGCTTGATCAGGTCGTCATAGAACGGGAGCGTCGGAAGCGCAGCGTTCTTCTGCGCGATCAGACCGGCCAGCCAAGGGGCAGTCCATTCGTACGCCGCCTTGCGGTCCGGGCGGACGCAGATTGCCGAGAAGACCGCGAGCACGAAGTTGTCCGGCGTACCGGCTTGTTCCAGAGCGGCGCGGACGTACGACGGGGTGGCGGGCTCGGCGAGCACCACGCCGGCCGCGACCCGGCCGGCCAGCGCCATCGACTTCGGCCCCTGAACCCCGAGCAGGATCGGCGGCGCAGTAGCCGGCGGCGCGTCGAGCTTCACCTTATCGAGTTGCACGTACTGACCGTCGACCGTGACCTCCTCACCCGCGAGCAGCCGGGTGACGGCATCGGTCACCTCCTCCAGCGCGGTCAGCGGCGACTTCGGCCGCACGCCCATCTGCCCCATCCACGCCTGGACGCCGTGACCGATACCGGGCAGGAATCGCCCGCCACCGAGGGCGTCCAGCGTCGCGAACTCCATCGCGGTGACCGCCGCCGTCCGCACCACGGCAGGCACGATGCCGAGGCCGACGGTGAGTCGCTCGGTGACGGTCAGAGCAGCGGAAACCAGCGACGGCCCGGCAGTGTAGAAGCAGTCTTCGATCACCCAGAGTTCGTCCGCGCCGCCCGCTTCCAGTCGCCGGGCGACGTCCTTCACGAGGGCAGCGGGATAGGTCCGCGGGAAGCACATCCCGATCGCAGCAGAGGTCCGTGTCATATCGAGACCGTAAAGGTCGCCGCCGACAGTCTCGTGAACGGGCGTACGGGCCCTCGGTACGGGTAGGTTTCGGGCATGGCCCGACAGCACTACTCCTCCCGTCTGGAGGACTGGTTCAACGCCGGCGTGCAGGCGATCCTGCGGCGCCGCGGCTGGCGGGAACGGATCATCCCGCACGTGGGCTACGGCAACCGGGAGTACGTCCGGGTGCTGGCCCGCGTCGTGCTGAGCCGCGACCCGCGCAATCAACCCCGGTACGACGAGGACCAGGTGGTCCGCGGCTGGAAGGTGTTCGTCACCGCACCGGCCACCGGCGTACAGGTGGCTGTCACCGTGGCCGGACAGAGCTTCGAGGGGACCACCGACCGCGGCGGCTTCATCGACTTGTCCGTGCCGGTGGTGCTGCCACCCGGGCGGCATGAGATCAGCCTGGGCGTCCATGGCGAACGGCAGGCGAGAGCACAGATCTATGTGCCCGACCCGGACGCCACCTTCGGACTGGTCAGCGACATCGACGACACAGTGATGCTGACGATGCTGCCGCGCCCCATGATCGCCGCTTGGAACACCTTCGTCCGCGACGAGCAGGCGCGCCGCGTAGTACCAGGCATGGCCGAGATGTACGCCGAACTGCTCGCGGACCACCCCGGTGCGCCGATCTTCTACCTGTCGACCGGGGCGTGGAACACCGCGCCGACGCTGACCAGGTTCCTCGCCCGGCACGGTTTCCCGGCGGGGCCGATGCTGATGACGGACTGGGGGCCGACCAACACCGGCTGGTTCCGCAGCGGCCGCGAACACAAGCGCACTGCTTTGCGGAGGCTTGCCGCGGAGTTCCCGAACGTCCGGTGGGTCCTGGTCGGCGACGACGGACAGCACGACCCGCAGCTGTACGGCGACTTCGCGCAGACGCATCCGGACCACGTCAGAGCGATCGGGATCCGCCAACTGACCCCTGCCGAGCAGGTGCTGTCCCACGGTCTCCCGGTGCCGAACCCGGACCCAGGTGCCCACGACCCGCATCGCCCGACCGCAGCCACAGTGCACGGCCCTGACGGCCACGCCCTGGTGGCGCAGCTCCGCGCAGTGCTGTCCCGCCCGGAAGCCACGTAGTACGGACTGGCACCCTTGTTGTCGACACGACGTACTCAAGGAGACCAAGTGACCGACAGCGGGACCGCAAGCCGCACGCAGGTGCTCGACGACCTGGACAGCCGCGGCCTGATCGCGCATTCGACCGATCCCGACGTACTGCGGGCCGCTATGGCGGCCGGGCCGATCACCTCCTATGTGGGCTTCGACCCGACGGCGCCGAGTCTGCACATGGGCAACCTGCTGCAGCTACTGACGCTGCGCCGGCTGCAACTCGCCGGTCACAACCCGATCGGTCTGGTCGGTGGCGCCACTGGTCTGATCGGTGACCCCAAGGAGTCCTCCGAGCGAGTGCTGAACCCCAAGGACGTCGTCCAGCAGTGGGTCGAGCGGGTCCGTAGCCAGGTGGAACGCTTCGTCGACTTCGACCAGTCGCTGCCGAACCCGGCCAGGATCGTGAACAACTACGACTGGACCAAGGACCTCAACACGCTCGACTTCCTCCGGGACATCGGCAAGCACTTCCCGGTGAACCGCATGCTCGGCCGCGAGGTCGTGAAGGCGCGTCTCGAGCAGGGGATCAGCTACACCGAGTTCAGCTACGTCCTGCTGCAGTCGCTGGACTACCTGGAGCTCTACCGCCGGCATGGCTGCACACTGCAGACCGGGGGGAGCGACCAGTGGGGCAACCTGACCGCGGGTGTAGAGCTGATCCGGCGTGCTGATGGCGGCAAGGCGCACGCGTTGGCGACACCTCTGGTGACCAAGGCGGACGGCACCAAGTTCGGCAAGACCGAATCGGGCAGCGTCTGGCTCGACCGGGAGCTGACCTCGCCGTACGCCTTCTACCAGTTCTGGTTCAACGCCGACGACCGTGACGTGATGCAGCTGGTGCGCTTCTACACATTCCGTACTGCGGAGGAGATCGCCGCGTTGGAAGAGGCGACCGCAGAGCGTCCGCACGCACGTGAAGCTCAGCGAGTGCTTGCAGAGGACGTCACCACGCTGGTCCATGGCGCCGACGAGACTCGTCGAGTCCAGGAGGCTTCCAAGGCACTCTTCGGCCAAGGGGAGCTCGCTGCGTTGAACGGCGAGACGCTGGTAGCCGCACTACGCGAAGCGCCTCACGTGGAGCTTGCAGCAGGGGAGCCAATGCCAACGTACGGCGACCTGTTGGTGAAGTCCGGCCTGGTCGCCAGCAAGTCGGCTGCGCGGCGCACTGTCGCCGAGGGCGGGGGATACCTCAACAACGTGAAGGTCAGCGACGCCGAGTACGTGCCTGGCGCGGACGACCTGCTGCCAGGCGGCGCGCTCGTACTCCGCCGCGGGAAGCGTTCATTTGCAGGGGTTCTGGCTTCGACCCCAGCCGGCTGACGGGTGGCGGAGGCTCCTGGCGTGCGCTGGGAGCCGTCCTGCTGAGGGTCGGCGAGGTATCCCACAAACTGGATGCCGAGGGCAAATTACAGCCGTGTGATTCGACCCACCGGGAATGGATTTGACCGGTCACCCGCAAGCCACGTAATGTTCTTCTTGTTGGAGCGAGTGCGGGACGCGAAAGCGGCCGGTCGCTCCGAACCCCCCAAGGCTAGCTGAGCCGAACCGCGTCTTCTTGACTCGGGGCGGTAGCTGCAACGCGGGAGGCGGATCGGAAAAACTCGGGCTTGACCCGGTGGATCTGGTCCGGTAAGGTAGCGCAAGTTGCCCCGGAGTCCTGGCCGAAAGGTCACAGACGCGGTGTGCGCCCGATTCTTGAGAACTCAACAGCGTGCCGAAAGTCAATGCCGAAATTTAGCATTAACCCCCTTCACGGGTCTCGGTGGTAGCAGGTCTGTCTGGCCTCTTCGAGGTTTTGATGGTCTGGTGTCGTCGTGGATTCCGTGTGGGATTCCTTTGTGATTATTTATTGAGATTCAAGTCAGTTTGATTGTCTCTGATTGCAATGGATCGTTTTTCGTTTTGTCTGTTATCCACAGCTTGCTGTGGTTGACATATAGATTTCAACGGAGAGTTTGATCCTGGCTCAGGACGAACGCTGGCGGCGTGCTTAACACATGCAAGTCGAGCGGTAAGGCCTCTTCGGGGG
>NZ_JBEXSJ010000036.1:0-89846 GCF_040613535.1 Kribbella sp. NPDC006257 | reverse complement strand
TGTACCCCCGAAGAGGCCTTACCGCTCGACTTGCATGTGTTAAGCACGCCGCCAGCGTTCGTCCTGAGCCAGGATCAAACTCTCCGTTGAAATCTATATACCAACCCACAAACCAAAGCCTGCGAGCAGATAGACTACTTTGAGTGATCCTTTGATATCTCAGAAACAATCAAACTGACTTGAATCATTCATTCATCAAAGGAATCCGAACACGAACAACAGACAACCCAGCACCCAAAAACCATCAAGGCCCAAGGGTGGATGAATCATCCAATGCCGTGAAACGGGTAAATGCTAAATTTCGGCATTGACTTTCGGCACGCTGTTGAGTTCTCAAGAATCGGACGCACACCGCGCTATGATTCTCTCGAACCAAGCTCCGGGGCAACCCGCCAAACATTACTGTTCCAGTCCCAGCCAGTCAAATCAGCTGCCAACCGGAACAGCCACCCATCAAGCAGCAACCCAAACCCGCCACAGGCAAGTCTCGGCCACCAGAACCTTCAGGGATGTCCAGAGCGACCGGCCGCTTCCGCGTCCCGCACTCGCTCCAACAAGAAGAACATTACTGACATTCGCGGTGAAGATGCAAATCGAGGTCGGCGCCTTGGCCGAACCCTTGCAAAGCACCTTCTCCGACCTCCCGAACAGGTAGATCGGAGGGGAGCAAGGCTCCCCTCCGATCGAGTACCGCATCGTCCAGCAGACGCCTCTCGGCGAGTGGCCGCTCGTAGCGGCTAAGTGTGAGGCCCGGGGGTCATGTACTGGACGACACCTCACATAACCGAGCCCCCTCGCCAACTATTCCCGGGGGCAACTGATCTCTTCGCCGTTCTGGACGAACACCACTCCCCCGTCCTCGAACCGCAGCTCGGTATCCGCCGTCCACGCGCCGAACCGATCCGGCGACATCGCCCGGAACGGCATCGGCGACTGTCCGTCGAACGTCACGAGGATCTCCAACCCAGCCCGCTCCACCGAGAAAGCCAACTTGTCCCGCAGCCGATACGTGCCGACCCGCCCCGCCATCACCTCGTCGTCAGGCAGCACCCGCTCGCTGACCTCCCCGGGATACCCCTCCCATCCGTACGCCGCGGCGATGCGACCGAAAGTCTTCTCCACGACCCAGTTGCCGTTGTCGCCGTTCGTCATCACCGCCGCGCCCTGCCCGGTATCCCGGTACGCGAGCAGGTGACAGCGGAATCCCGCGTTCGATCCACTGTGTCCGAAGACGCGTCCCTCCTGGCCGAGGAACAGTCCGAGGCCGAGCGCATCGAGTCCACCGATCCGCTCCGTCGACGGCACCTGTGGAGTAAGAGCCTCGCGCGCGAGTGCGGGCGACAACGCTGCGCCGGCGACCCCGTCGTACGAGTTCTTGATGGCTTGGGCGAAGGTGACGAGGTCGCTGGGTGTTGTCCACAGTCCTGCGGCGGCCAGCTCGGGGTAGCTGTGCCAGCGGCCATCCCAGGGACGGCCGAGTTCGTTATGCGCGACAGCTGCTTGGCTGTGCCGATCCGCTGGGAGCGGCTGGGCGTAGTCGCTGTTGGACATGCCGAGTGGGTCCAGTACAAGTTCTTGCATCAGCTCGCGGAACGGCGTACCGGTCACGTCTTCCAGGAGTTGCTGTACGACGACAGTGCCGCCACCGGAGTACCGGAACTGTGTCCCGGGCACAGTGTCGACCCGTACGCCGAAGTTGGTGGCCGGCGGTACTCCGTCGAGGATCTGCAGCGCTGTCGGCATCTCCTCGCCGGATTCGTAGCCCGGGAACCCGTGCACTGTGAGGCCGGCGCTGTGGCTGACCAGTTGCCGCAAGGTGACGACTGGTTGCCAGAAGGCTGTCCGCGGAATCTGCCAGGACTTGAGCCTTCGGTTGACGTCCTCGTCGAGCTCGAGCAGGCCCCGGTCGACCAGGCGCAGCGCCGCGAGTACGGCGACCGGCTTGCTGATCGAGCAGGCCTGGAACAAGGTCCGGTCCGTCACCGGGTCGGACCGGTCCGCTTCGAGCACACCCGCGGCTCCCCGATCGACGATCTCGCCGCCTTCGAGCACCGCCCAACTGATCCCCGGCACCTGGTACTCCAGCAGGTCCGCTTCGATCTCGTCCCGTAGTGCGTCAGCCACGCTGTCCCCTCCCGAGTCGGATCCTCGGAGCGTAGCTACGGGAAGGTTCGCGCAACACGGTCGGGACCGAGCGGAAGCCGGCGGCGCCGATCAGGGTGCCGAACCAACCGACCGTCGCGGTCGCGGAGATCATCAGAATCCCCGCGACCGTAGTACGGGCTACTTGGACGGTTGCGGAGCGGAGCAGTCGATCTTCGGGTTCGCGCCCACGTAGTTCAGCGGTCCCGCGACGATGGTGACCAGCGTCGTGCCCACCTTCGCGCAGGTCGCGTCCGAGCCGGCGAAGTAGTGCCGCTGTGCGGCCGCGGCGAGTCCGATCAACAGCCACACAAGAACGACAACCGTGATCACGCGAGAACCAGTCGTAGTACGAGTGCTCATGTCCACCTCCTGAATACGACGCAACCCCGTGTGACCACGAACAGGTGCCCGCCGCTGACACACCGAAAACGGTGCATCCGAGTGTCAGACTTCCGCGACCTCGTAGTACGGCTTGATCTGGGTGTTGACGAAATTGCCGATGCTCGGCGCCGCCATCAGGCCGGCGTACGTCGGCTGCGGCACGTCGAAGTACTGGTAGACGCTGCCGTTGACGTACTCGATCTCGAGTGTCCGGCTGGACATGCTGTACCCGACCGTCCGCACACTCGTCGACTCCACGAATCGCCGCCTCATGAACCCAGCTTTCTACTCCTTCCGTACGACGCCCGTCTAGCCGGCGATTTCGTCGAGTGGTGGGTGGGGCACGGCCGGTGATGCCGTCATCAGGGCGAGCACTCGGCTGAGGTCACCGACGGCTGTGTTGAGCTGGCTCAGCAGAACCGCGTCGAGCACCGGTCTCTCGTCGACGCCGAGATTCGCGGCGAAGCGGGCCCGGGCCTCGTCGTTGGCCTGGTGGAGCATGGTGTCGAGCGCCTCCTGAAGCGGCGGACTCGGCACCATCTCCTGGCGCTCCCGCCATTTCGCGATCGTCCGTGAGGCGACGCCGAGGCGCTCGGCGAACGCTTCGTTGGTCATCCGCAGGGCTGCGCGCAGCGCGTTCGCATGTCGGCCCGTCCACTGGTCGATGACTGTCATCGGCTCGCTCCTCGCGATCTTGATCACTCCTTGCAATCAGGTTACGTCGATCGAGTGAGCGTTCGGGGTCCCGATCAGTGCCCTGTGGATACCGGATCAGTTCATGGTCCGGGCAGCCGGACGCGCGTTGACTGACCGCATGGACAACATCGGCGGTAGACAGACGGCGCTCCTGCAGCGTCGTCATCTGAAGATGGCGCCCACGGCCCGGCCGCGGCGCTTCGAACTGGTCCGGCACGCCGACGTGTCCGGCGTGAGCGGCACCGGCGTGGTCGCCGAGGGCGTCGAGTGGTCCGACGGCACCGTCACCCTGCACTGGTGCGGCCGCTACCCGACGACCACCGTCTGGCAAGACGGCATCGAAGCCGTCCGCGCCATCCACGGCCACCAAGGCGCCACCACCATCCGCTGGCTAGACACCTGATCAGGTAGGACCGGCGCCACCCCTGCACCGACGCGCCGGTCCTACCTCTCCCTCAGTCCGAGAAGAACTGCTCGCGATAGTCCTCTGCTCCTGCGTCCGACGCGCTGGGGCGATTTGAGGATTCATTGACAAGCTCTTCGTCCCGGATTCCGTCCGTGGCCAAGTGATAGAGATGCTCACCGTTCACGGAGGATCCCAACACCTCAGGTTGCGGACTTTCCATGGATTCATTCGAGTTCGAGGACACTGCTTGCTGCTCAGTGTCCGTTGCCACCTCGGTGGAGACGTCAACTGACGGCACCGTGGCCTCAATCAGCTGCACAGGTTCGACATCGTGGAGCTCACGAATCCGTTCGGCTCGTTCCGGACGGTTGAAGCGGGCCTCCAGATTGGCAAGCGAGTCGGCCTTGAGCGATCGCTCGTGTTCCTCGTGCCCGTCCAGCAGTCTCGCGACCGCTGCATCGAAATCGAAAGAAGCCGGCTCGGCCGGTTGGACAGGGGAAGGGAGGAGCATCGGTCCATCCTCGTGCGCCATGCGGCTCTCCCACCCCTCACTACGGCTCCGGGGGTCCGAGGACTGCTCTGCGGTGAACGGATCAGGGAGGTCATTCGCGGCTGCCGCCAGTCGCGCCAGAGTGCCGGCAAGTTCGACACACTTTTCCACCTCGCCAGGATGGTTGACCAGCCACCAGACAGTCGCAGAGCCTGCGGTAGCCAGGACGTCATCCTTGAGATATTTACGTTGCTCCTGTTCGAACTGCCGGTTCCAGCGCTCGGCGTCTTGGCGTCGACGAAACGCAGTCACTTGTGCGAGATACTTCCGATCCTCGCTCGGCACTGCTAGCGAGATTCCCGTGGCCCAAGCTTGCACCTGGCCCCGGTCGTCTGACTCCGGACGTCCGAGGAGAGCCGCCAACCGGTGTTCGCCGAGCGATTCCTCTGACGCCGACAGGAATGCTGTAGTTGTCTTCGCGCGGGTCAACAGGGCATCAACCGCGACACTGCCGAGGTCAGGGTGATGTGTGCCCGCTGGCAGAGGTGACCACCGTACGGTCGCCGAGAAGAGGAACTGGTAGTCCGCTGACGCGGAGGGAAGCCGAACGCCGACAACAGTTTGCGTCGCTAGGACCTCCTCCAGCGCCAGCCCAGCGGGTACGTCCACCGGCGTTGCGGGCGGAAGTGCAGCCGCGGTCGGCTGCTCCTTGGAACGCCAGAGGACGGCCGCACCAAGGAGCAGCACCACCGGGAGAAAGGCAATCACCGCAAGCGGCAGCTCGAAGATGACTGCGAGGAGGTAGAGGATCGCAATGACCGCAGCGAGGATGACCAAGGACCTTCGGTTGAGCTTCATCACTGTTCTCCTTAGTTCTTCGATGGGGCGGTCGGTAGATCTGCGAGCGCACGGCGAACAGCCTCTTCGACCTTTGCCGCGGCCTCGCGCGGCTGATCAAGCGAACCCTGCCTGCAGCCCAGCCAGGTTCTGTTAGCGCTGTAGAGCTGCGCCAACCTCGCGACCTGGCCAGCGCAGATCTCGGTCAGAGCCCGTAGCAGTCCAGCCGCAACGTCGTACCGGCCGTCGCCCCGAGCGGCTTCGTGTTCGTCCAGCCACGGGGTGATCTCGCGTTTCCATTCGGCCGTATCCAGATCATCCGTCGCCTGACGCCAGGCGACGACTGCCTTTCTGGCCAGGCGCGCGCTGACTATCGGGGACGGCTCCCTCGAACCATCAGCGAGGCGCCGCGGAGATGCGATCGTCCTGCAGAGAGCACCGTCGAAGCGTTCCCGGTCCATCAGGACGGCAAGGAACTGTTCCAGTGTTCGATTTTCAGCGCAAAGCTGAATGAGCGCCCGCCGAGCCTCCGCGCCTACGACCGCTTCGTGATTGCAGAACCAACGGAGCCGGATCAGCGCCTGACTGAGGTGACCAACCGCGAGAACGTCTGTACAAATGCCGACCAGAAGAACACCGAAACTCGTTGCCAGGTTGGAACTTCGGGACCAATGATAGATCTGACTCCGCACTCCGTACGCCGTCCGCTCATCGAGCAGAACCTCGGTCAGACAGACGACCGCCAGGACCCGCGACTCTTCCCGTGCCTTTGTAGACCAGTCCTGCGCGACACCGTAAAGCAAACCCAGACTGTTGGTTCGGGCGACCTGGCCTGCGAATCGCCGGGCTATCGCCTCTCGATCCGCGGCGGTCAACTCCCGTCGGCCGACGCACCGCCTGACCCAGTCGGCGACGGCGGAGCGAAGATCCGGGTACGCATCCCAGAAGTGGGTCAGCACTGCTTGCCCGAAGGCGAACCGACGGAAGCGGACTCTCCCATTATGAATTTCCAGTTCGTCTCTCAAACCCCGGACTCGATCGGTGATGCCGTCCTCGGCGAGCCGGTGTAGCTCAGTTGGCGCCTGGTACTTCAATCCGACCTGCAAGTCCCGTTCGATCCAGAACACAGCCTCAAGCAACCCTTGCTCCGCCATGGCCACGGAGAGCAGCAAGGTCCGCTCATCGACCGAGGGATGGAGGCTGACGAGTTCAGCGACGGCATCCTCGTGATCTGCAACGCCTGCAATTGCCTGACCGAACCAATCAGTGATCTTCCCGTCGACATCCTGCTCGCGAGCCTCAAGGAGGAAGGTGGCGACCCTGGCGACGCCGCTCATCGGCAGCTGATCGAGCGTCTGCCGGTCGGTCGGGGCAATCAACGCGATGGGTACCGACAGTCCGTGCGGGCGCAGACTGCTGGCCAGGATCTGCCAAGGATCCGGGCGATTGACCCTGCCCAGCGCCCCACGCAAATCATCGTGAAGGCGAGACTCCAGGCGGGACGGAATCAAGATGATCAGCCTTGCCCTGCGCCGCTCGGTGCTCGCGACATAGATCAGCAGATCTCTCTGCAGCTGCAAAAAGGCCGATTCGCCCACATCGGACAGGTCGATCAGTACTCGGTCCTCGTCCGAGATGTCGTCCGGCGACAGTCGGTCGCTGCCAATCAGGTCATCCTGCGACAGGAGACGAAGGGCGCTGGCCAACTCGGCGGATGGGCACAGCAGCATCTTCGCTGCCGCTCGCCGTCCGCTGCCCGATGCACCAGTAAGCACCAGGGACGATCCAGGGGCAAGCAGCCGATGCTGAAGATCCGCGAACCCCTCCGGAGCGACAAAGATGGCTCGCAGCGCCTCGATCTCCTTGGTCGCCGCGCTGACGCGCACGGAGCGTTGCTGCTGAGGCACGACTCCCCAGTACTGATGGACGTGCTGATTGACGACGTTGCCGTTGGTCAGGCCAGCCGGCGAAGACTGCGTGACCAGGTTTCCCGAACCTGTATGTGTTGGTCCCCGCGGATCTACGACGATCCCGCCCACATTTCCCTCAATGTCCCCAACCCCGCCCCGTCTGCCCAGACCATCGCCAACACTCGGGTCCGGTGTCCTGGAGCCTGACTCCAAGGCCTTTTCTGTCGTCATCGCGGTTCACGATCAGTGGGACCGTTGACGTAGAGATGACCCGTTCCGGTGTGGGTCGGCCCCGCTGGATCGGTGACGATTGAGCCGACACTGCCGACAATGTTTCCGACACCACCCCGTCGGTTCGTCGAATGGTCTTGTACCTGTGCTGGGGGACGTTCAGGAGACGAGGGCTGCTTAGCTGACCGCTCTCCGGCGAAATCGGCTGCTGCTATCGAGTCCTCGGGTTTGCGGAAACCGTGTGTAAGGAGCTCGCCGGATGGTTTTGGGACGCGGAGATAGGCCTTGCCCTGGTATCGCTTGACTTGGACAGGGGCCTCGACGTACAGCTCATGGGGCTCATCGCCCCTGCCGGATACCTCATCGGTGTAGCCGGTCAGGACGGCGTCTTCGTAAGCCCGGGCGGAGACAATCGCGGCGACTTTCGTGGAGGCGCCCGACCTTGTCAGAAGGTCGCGGACCGGTTTGCTGTCGAGGAGGCGGTGGAGTTCGACTCGTGCATTGCCGGCTCCGTCGGATACCGCACCTTCACCCGAATCGGTGACGGGGCCGACGGCGACGCTGACTCGCATGCGGATCGGTTCAAAACCGGCAGCCGTGAGGGTGCGACCACGTTCCTCGAGCTCGTTTTGAAGGCCTTCCAGAAAGGGGTTGAGTAGGAACGGCAGGCGTTCAGCAGGGAGGCCGATGGCAAAGCCGTCGCCGGTCGAGTCTGCGAAGGTCGTTTCGGACCAGAAGGTGGACAATCCGCAGCGAACGAAGGTCGATTGCAGGATTTCCGGGATGAGGGCGTTGAGGTGGGCGTGGTGGCGGCCCGGAGCGCCGCTGTAGTCCTTCATGTCGACGACGAGCATCGCCCGGTACGGCGGCAGATCGGAAACACCTGCGAATCCAGGGTCTTGTGGTGTGCTCATAGTTGCCTCCCAGGGCCTGCGAACGGGTAGTGGGACCAGCCTTCCGGCGTACGGCGGGATGCGTTGTCCGGAATCGGACAATGCGGGAGTGACCCGGCCCACGATCAGGCCTCGGCCCATTCGGTGAGCCGGTCGAGATCAGCAATCACCAACTGCGGACCGGAGCTGAGGGCACCGGACTGTCGGAGCCTGGCCAGTTGGTCCGTGACGGTGCTGCGGGCCATGCCGAGCGAGGCGGCGAGTTCCTCCTGGGTGAACGGGATGCGCAACGGGTCAACGAGACCCGGTGGGGCCAGGCGGGCCATGTCGAGCAGGAGGCGGGCGATTCGGCGTACGGAGCGGCGGTGGGCGAGGTCGACCTGGCGGGCGACGGCCTGGTCGAACTTTCCGGTCACGTAGCGATGGAATTGGGCGGCCAAACCCTTGGCAGCGAGAAATCGTTCGAAAGTCACCAGTGGGAGATAGCGAGCAGTACAGCGGTCGATGGCTTCTACTGTGGCGGTACGCCGGCCGTTGGCGTCGCCGGCCAGTTCGCCGAGGAGGTGGCCGCCGCCACGGACAGTGAGCATCAGCTGGAGGCCATCTTCGGCGCTGGCCAGCAGCTTGACGCGACCGGTTTCCAGGGCGAGCAGGAAGCCGCCGGGGTCACCCTGCCGAAGGATCACGCGTCCTGGTCGGAAACTCCGCAAACTGCCTACGGCCAGGAGATCTCGCCACTGCTGGGGTCCGATCTGAGCCGCGAAGGTGTCGGCGGGAGGGTGCTCGAAAATCTGCACAGCCGACCACCTTCCGCACCTCGGCTACCGCGCCTCACGCCGGTCCGACGACCACGGAAAAGTCTCACATGCATTACGGACGGTAGGAACGAATGGCGTGTCGTCCCGGGGTTCAGCCGGCTAGGGAGCGGAGGGCTCGGCGGCTGGGGGTGAGGGTTACTGGTTTGTAGGGGCAGCGGGCATCGGTGAGGGTTTCGTAGGCCCGGATGGCGCGTTGGGCGGCGTCCCAGCCTTGTTCGGCGGGGCTTTTGCCGCGGCCCCGGTTGCGGACCAGGGCGCCGTAGAAGGCTGAGCAGAAGACGGTGGCTTCGTACCAGCCGATCACCGTGCTGGTGCCGATGTAGGTGATCTCGTCCTGCAGGCAGTCGCGGATCGCGCGTTGCCAGCGGCCGATGCCGGTCTTGCAGCCGTCCGCGATGACGACACCGCTGGAGATCCCCCACTGGCGATCCAGGAACCAGTCCGCGAGCGCGGTCAGCGAGACCTGGGTCTCGCCGTCCGTGCTGAGGAAGGACGGCTCCTCGCTGTGGTCACCGTGTGCCATCACGTGCAGCACGGACGAGGGGGTGGTCAGGGCTGAGAACGCCGTCTCATGATCACGGGTGCGGACGAAGTTGACGTCGATCACCGGGCGGTTCCAGCCGGCGTTGATATTGCTCGTGATGCCTTGGACGAACGTCATCGAGGCGTCGAACGAGCTGTCCAGACCCAAGTCCACCAGCGTGATCAGACGGTTTTTCATCGGCCACCCCTTCACCTGCCGGCCCCCGCCTCCGAGGGGTCCCGGAACCCATCATGACCCAGGCCGACGACAGTTTCCGCCCGAGGTCCACATGCCGTTGCGGGCATGGAAATCAACCGTCACGCTGAGCAACGGGAGGCGCCTCTACGATGGACGACGCGGCCGCCGAGCGCGCGCAGTACAGGCTCTGGAGGCCTCGCTTGGGTCACTGGCTGCAGTAGCCCCGTCACGCGGTAGGTTCCGGGCCATGGTCCACCGGAAGATCGCTGCCAGTTCAGCAATCGTTGCCTCGATCACCGTTCTCGGCCTCGCTGTGGCGGCGTGCTCGAGCATCCCCGAGTACGACCCGAACGCACCCAGCACGCGTTCTACCGAGCTCCCGCCGGCGTCGCAGCCCACCACCGTGGACCCCCGGCCCACCGCTCCCCCGGACCCGGAACCAGCCGTCGCCAAGGTGGGGCAGTCGATCAAGGTCTCCGAGCTTGGCAACGTCAAACTCTCCAGCTACGACCCGCCCAAGTGGGCCGCGGCGACGATCACGCTGGTCTCCTTCAAGACGATGAAGGCGGTGCCAGGGATCAAGTTCGGGCCTGGTCCGCAGAAGATCTTCGCCTTGGCCGACCTCCGCACCACCATCACCGGCGACCCGTTCACCCTGTACGACCAGCACTTTCAGCTCGTCGCGCCCGACGGCACGAAGTACCCACAGGATGCGAACGTCGCCTACCTCCCGAATGCTTTCCGGGACTCCCACAGCTCCAAGGTCTCCGGCGACGGCCCGAGCAACTTGGGCCCCGCCGAAGGCGTCCTGCTCTTCGATGTCCCGGCGTCCGGCGTACCGGCCGGCACCAAACTCACCGCCGAAGTCTGGAAAGACCGCCCCTTCAGCTGGCTGGTCTCCTGAACGCGCTGCGGCCCCCGGGGGAGGTGGGAAGTTCCCGGGGGCCGTGGCGCTATCAATCAGGGGTTAGCTGCAGCCGGAGGTGCTGCCGCAGCCTTCGCAGACGTAGCAGGAGCCGCTGGGGCGCATCTTGGTGCCGCAGGTGAAGCAGAGCGGTGCGTCCACCGAGGTGCCGGTGATGAGCTCGAACATCTCTGCCGTGGTGCGGACCTCGGAGGTGTCGAGGACCTTGGCGCCGGCCTCTTCGACCGCAGCCTCCGGTGCCGGTTCGGCGACCGGCTCGACGGCCTTGAGGGACTCTGCCTCGGAGACCTCCACCGGGGCTTCGTACGAACCGGTGTCGAGCTGGCGGGAGCGCTCCTCGGCGGAGTAGATGCCGAGGGCGGAGCGCTCGTCGAAGGACAGGTGGTCCAGCGCGAGGCGGCGGAAGATGTAGTCCATGATCGACTGCGCCATCCGGACGTCCGGGTCGTCGGTCAGACCGGCCGGCTCAAACTTCAGGTTGGTGAACTTCTGGACGTAGGTCTCCAGCGGTACGCCGTGCTGCAGGGCGATCGAGATCGCGATCGAGAAGGCGTCCATCACACCGGCCAGGGTCGAACCCTGCTTGCCCATCTTCAGGAAGACCTCGCCCAGACCGTCGTCCGGGTAGGAGCCGGCCGTCATGTACCCCTCGGCGCCACCGACGCTGAATGACGTGGTGCGCGACGGACGCGACTTCGGCAGCCGCTTGCGGGTCGGCCGGTACTCGATGATCTTCTCGACCACCGGCTCGGCCGCCTCAGAGGCGGAGGCCGCGGCCTTGGCGGACTTGGAGTCCGACAGCGGCTGGCCGACCTTGCAGTTGTCGCGGTAGACGGCGAGTGCCTTCAGGCCGAGCTTCCAGCCCTGGAAGTAGACGTCCGCGATCTCCTCGACGGTCGCCGTCTCCGGCAGGTTGACCGTCTTCGAGATGGCGCCGGACAGGAACGGCTGCGCGGCCGCCATCATCCGGACGTGGCCCATCGGCTTGATCGACCGCTCGCCCATCGCGGTGTCGAAGATCTCGTAGTGCTCGGTCTTCAGACCCGGTGCGTCGACGACGTGACCGTGCTCGGAGATGTACTCGACGATCGCCTCGATCGTCTCCTCGGTGTAGCCGTGCTTGCGCAGCGCGCGCGGCACCGTCTGGTTGACGATCTGCATCGAGCCGCCGCCGACCAGCTTCTTGAACTTGACCAGCGAGAAGTCCGGCTCGATCCCGGTCGTGTCGCAGTCCATCATGAAGCCGATCGTGCCGGTCGGGGCCAGCACCGAGGCCTGCGCGTTGCGCCAGCCGTTCTTCGCACCGATCTTCAGCACGCCGTCCCAGGCCGCGGTGGCGTGCTTGTGGACGTCCTTGTCGATCTCGTCGAGCGTGCGGATCGCGTCGTTGGCCGCGGCGTGCTTGCGCATCACCCGGGCGTGCGCTTCCTTGTTCCGCTCGAAGCCGTCGTACGGGCCGACGACGCCGGCCAGCTCCGCCGACCGCTTGTACGACGTACCGGTCATCAGTGAGGTGATAGCGCCCGCCAGTGCGCGACCACCGTCGGAGTCGTAGGCGTGACCGGTTGCCATCAGCAGCGCGCCGAGGTTGGCGTAGCCGATGCCGAGCTGCCGGTAGGCGCGGGTGGTGTCGCCGATCGCCTCGGTCGGGAAGTCCGCGAAGCAGATCGAGATGTCCATCGCGGTGATGATCAGCTCGACGGCCTTGACGAAGTTCACCGAGTCGAAGGAGTCGTCGTCCTTCAGGAACTTCATCAGGTTCAGCGAGGCCAGGTTGCAGGACGAGTTGTCCAGGTGCATGTACTCCGAGCACGGGTTGGACGCGGTGATCCGGCCCGTCTCCGGCGTGGTGTGCCAGTCGTTGATGGTGTCGTCGTACTGCAGCCCCGGGTCGGCGCAGGCCCAGGCGGCGTGGCTGATCTTGTCGAACAGCTCGCGGGCGTCGACGGTCTCGATGATCGAGTTGTCGATCCGGGCCCGCAGCCCGAACTCGCCCTTCTCCTCGACCGCGCGCATGAACTCGTCCGTCACCCGGACCGAGTTGTTCGCGTTCTGGTACTGCACCGAGGTGATGTCGCGGCCGCCGAGGTCCATGTCGTACCCGGCGTCGCGGAGGACGCGGATCTTGTCCTCCTCGCGCATCTTGGTCTCGACGAACTCCTCGATGTCCGGGTGGTCCACGTCCAGCACGACCATCTTGGCCGCGCGCCGGGTGGCGCCACCGGACTTGATGGTGCCGGCCGACGCGTCCGCGCCGCGCATGAAGCTGACCGGGCCGGACGCCGTACCGCCGGAGGACTGCAGCAGCTCCTTGGAGGAGCGGATGCGGGACAGGTTCAGACCGGCACCGGAGCCGCCCTTGAAGATCAGGCCCTCCTCCTTGTACCAGTTCAGGATCGAGTCCATCGAGTCGTCGACGGCGAGGATGAAGCAGGCCGACACCTGCTGCGGGGACGAAGTACCGACGTTGAACCAGACCGGCGAGTTGAAGCTGAAGTACTGGTGCAGCAGCATCCAGGTCAGCTCGTGCTCGAACACCTCGGCGTCCGCGTCGGTGGCGAAGTAGCCGTGCTCCTCGCCGGCCTTGCGGTAGGTCTTGACCACACGGTCGAGGAGCTGCTTGAGGCTCCACTCGCGGTTGTCGTGACCGACGGCACCGCGGAAGTACTTGGTGGTGACGATCGTGGAGGCGTTCACACTCCAGTAGTCGGGGTACTCGACCCCGCGCTGCTCGAAGACGGTCTCGCCGGTCTTCCAGTTCTGCTGGACGACGTCGCGGCGCTCCCACGTCACCTCGTCGTACGGGTGAATGCCCTCGGTCGTGAAGATGCGCTCGATGGTGAGTCCTGCCGGGGCGTTCTTGCCCCTGCGGAACCCGGCCGTCGACCTCTTGGTCGACCCCGAATGGCCGGTCACCGTCTCTGTCATGGTTGCTCCTCGCCCTGTGTCTGCGATCTGTCGGGACCGCCCCGTTGAGTCCTGCCCGTAACGCCTGTACTGCGTACTGCGCGCGCCGTCACCGGCCCGTACTGCGTGTGCTGCGAATCCCCGATTTATGTCTGGGTGCCCTGCGTTGCCGGTTCGGTGCCCTCGGGCTCCTTCTCGGCGCGCAGCAGCGCGATCTCGGTCTCGAAGTCGTCGGCCGACTCGAACTGCCGGTAGACGGAGGCGAACCGCAGGTACGCCACCTCGTCCAGCTCCCGCAGCGGTCCGAGGATGGCCAGGCCGACCTCGTGCGCGGGAACCTCCGGCGAGCCGCTGCCCTTGAGCGTGTCCTCGACCGTCTGGCCCAGCCGGGCCAGCGCGTCCACGTCCACCGGGCGGCCCTTGCAGGCCTTGCCGACGCCGCTGATCACCTTTTCGCGGCTGAACGGCTCGGTCGCGCCGGACCGTTTCACGACCGTCAGCTGCATCTGCTCAACGGTGGTGAACCGCTTCTCGCAGACCGGGCACTGCCGGCGGCGGCGGATCGCTCCGCCGTCCTCGGCGACCCGGCTGTCGACGACCCGGGAGTCCACGTGCCGGCAGTACGGACAGTGCATGTCGGATCACTCCTCCCGAGTGCTCCACCCGCGCTTTCCGGGGTGGATCTGTGGATCGAACTGGGGACAACTTGTGTATGACCTGTGAGTAACCAACCACTACCTGTGGAGAACTACAGGCGTGTAACTACTACATCTAGGGATGCTACGTCCGGCCTCCGACAGTTTGCAAGAACGCCCGAATCCCGCGCGCGTCTCCTTGTTCCAACAACAACCCGAGCTCGTGTACTCCCGCGTGGCGCCACCCCGAACCCGCCCCGGAGGAGCAAACTACGCGCCGCCAGAACCCCTCCGAAGAGCGCGCCGAGGGGGTCGCGGTGAGGCCTGGCGGAGGGTCTTGGGGTGGGTCCTGGGGAGGGCTTCGGATGGGCGAGGATGGGGGTATGAAACCGGTCATCCTTGACGTCGACACGGGGCTTGACGACGCCTGTGCGCTGTTGCTCGCCGCTCGTCATCCGGAGCTCGACCTGCTGGCGGTGACCTGTGTCGGCGGCAACGTCGGTCTCGACGAGGTCGTCGTCAACACGCTGACTGTTCTCGAGGCGGCCGGGCGTACCGACGTACCGGTGGCTCGTGGCGCCGCGACGCCGCTCCTGCAGCCGGTGCGCGCGGCTCCGCACGTGCACGGTGCCGATGGACTCGGCGACCTCGACTGGCCGCGATCAACCCGTACGACGGATCCTCGGCATGCCGTCGAATTACTCCGGGACGTGCTCCTCGACGCCGCGCGGACAGGCGAGCGAGTGACGCTCATCCCGCTCGCGCCGATGACCAACATCGCGCTGCTGCTGCGGACCTACCCGGAAGCGGCCGCGGGACTGGCCGAAATCGTCTTCATGGGCGGCGCGGCCGGGATCGGCAACGCGACGGCGTCGGCGGAGTTCAACATCTGGACCGATCCGGAGGCGGCCGCGGTGGTGCTGGCGGCGGCCGGCGAACTCGGCGTACCGATCACGATGTACGGACTCGATGTGTTCTACGACGTCAAGATCACGCTCGACGAGGCACGGGAATTGAAGGGATCGTCGTCGGCCGATCTGGCTCGGGCGCTGATCGAGAAGCGGAGTGAGCTCTATGGGGGTTCCGGGGCGAGCATCGGCGACGGCGGTACCGTCTGCGCAGTCATCGATCCGGACGGCCTGACCACGCAGCCGTTCCCGTTGCGGATCGAGTTGTCCGGCAGTTGGTCACGCGGGCGAACGATCGTGGACACCCGAGACTGGTCGAAAGACCTGAGCAGCGACCCGTACGGCGCGGCGCCAACGGTTGTCCAGGTCGCCACCGCCGTGGACGCCCGTCGCTACGCCGACCTCTGGCTCCACACCGTCAGCTAATCCCGCCCCTTACCCCACTGCTCAGCTCGCTGAGCCCACTCCCACCGCTCAGCTCAACGCTGACCCCCATCCTCAGCCCGCCGCTTAAGCCCCACCCGCTCAGCCTCACCCCAGCCCCACGGCCTAGCTCCACCACAGCCCCACCCCAGCCTCACGGCTCAGCCCGACCGCTGAGCCCACCGCTCAACCTATGCCCAGTCCCGCCCCGCGCCCCCAGAGCCCACCTCCTCCCCCGCGTTTGGTCTGAACCGGCACCGCTGGCGGGGTTTTCGTCCGCTGTCGGGCTTATAGCGCGGTATTGGTCGAACATCGTGGCAGTGGGAAGTCCTGGGGCTGCGGACACGGACTAGGTGGTTCGGGTGTCCGGAACCGGACAGGCGAGCGACAAGTCTTGTTCTGAGGAAGTCGGGCGTGATTGGGTGGTAAGCGTTTACCGACTGTCGAGGGAGCGCTTGTGCCTACTGCGACCGAAGCCCGCCGCCGTTATGCCGTGGTCGGATTGGGGGCGCGGGCGCAGACCTTTGTCGACGCCTTGGCCGGCCCGTACGCCGATCGCGCGGAGCTGGTCGGATTCTGCGATGTGAACGCGACCCGGATGGGTGTGCACAATCGCCGGCTGGCCGCGAAATTCGGGCACCCGGAAGTTCCGCAGTACCGGGCCGTTGATTTCGATCGGATGCTGAAAGAGCAGCGTGTCGAGGTGGTCGTGGTGACGTCTATGGACCGGACGCACGACGACTACATCGTGAGCGCACTGGAGGCGGGGCTGGACGTCGTCACGGAGAAGCCGATGACGATGGATCCGGTGCGTTGCCGGCGCATTCTGGACGCGGCCGAGAATGCGTCCGGATCGGTGCGGGTGGCGTTCAACTATCGCTACAACCCGGTGCACGAGAAGGTCCGCGAAGTACTGCAGTCCGGCGCGATCGGGGAAATCGGCTCCGTGCACTTCGAATGGCTGCTCGATGTGCGGCACGGTGCCGACTACTTCCGTCGCTGGCATCGCGAGAAGGCGAACGCGGGCGGGTTGATGGTGCACAAGGCGACGCATCACTTCGATCTGGTGAACTGGTGGATCGATTCGGAGCCGGTGAAAGTCTTTGCCGACGGCAAGTTGTTCTTCTACGGCGCCGAGAACGGGCGGCGGCGTGGGCTGGCTCGTGACTACGAGCGGGCCGACGGAGCGGCGGCCGCTGCGGACGATCCTTTTGCGATCAAGCTCGCGGCGAACGGCGTACTGCGGGAGCTTTATCTCGAGGCCGAACACGAGGACGGGTATCACCGGGATCAGAACGTGTTCGGCGAGGGGATCACGATCGAGGACGACATGGCAGTGCTCGTCCGGTATGCGTCGGGGGCTTCGCTGAGCTATCACCTGACGGCGTACTCGCCGTGGGAGGGCTACCGGATCGGTTTCAACGGGAGTGCTGGGCGGCTGGAGTTGCTGGTCAAGGAGAACACGTTCGCTACCCGGCCTGAGGAGGTGCGACATGCGACCGCCGTACAGCATGGCGACGCGGCTCCGGGTGAGACCGAGGCGCTGCTGACGCTGCATCCGTTGTGGGAGCCGCCGCAGACGCTGCTGCACCATGAGCTCGGCCAGGGTCATGGCGGCGGGGATGCGCGGCTCTTGGAGTCGCTGTTCGGATCACCGGCCGAAGATCCGCTCGGTCGCAGCGCGGATCACCACGACGGCGCTCGCTCACTCCTGGTCGGGCTGGCAGCCAATCGATCTTTCGAAACCGGCCAGGCGGTAGACGTCGCCACCCTGCTGAGCACCTAGCCCACTGCGGCCAACAGATCGGAACCAGACGGACCGTTCAGCGGCGTCGACGAACCTGAGGTCCGGACGGCGAGGCTGGGGTTCGGACAGGCAATTTCGTGTCCGAGGTCTCTGGAGGTTATCCAGGTCGGGCCGTCGGGGCCTGGGCGTCGGCGTGCTGGCCTGTGGCGACGTGGCGGGTGCGTGAGCCCGTCGTACGGGCCGGGGTCAGCGGATGGGGATCTGGAGGGTTTGGCCGGGGGTGATGTCCGCGGGGGTGCGGAGGTTGTTGAGGTTGGCGATTTGCTCGACGACGGTGGCCGGGTTCTCGCTCGGGTTGGTCTCCTGGGCGATCGACCACAGGGACTGACCGGCGCCGACCTGGACCGAGATGGTGTGGGTGAACTGCGGCGCCGGGTCGAGCAGGCCGGCGACCCGGAGGCCGAGGACGGCGACGGCGGCACCGAAGACCAGCACCGAGACGGTGGTGAGCAGCATCCGGCCGCGCCTGGTCAGGCGCAGGGCGGGCGGCTCGATCTCGGCGAGCTGGACGTGCCGGCCGAGGTCGTCACCGGAACAGGCGCGGACCGGGATCCGCTCGGTGGTGGTGCCGGCGATACGGCGGCGCCGGGTCGGGCGGTTGCCGTCCACCTCGGGCACAACCGTCACCTGAGTGGTCGCGCCTGCTGCCAGGGCCGCTGTACTCATCGGATCCTCCAGACCTCGTTCAGACCTCGTCCTGCGGTGTCGATCTCTGTCTACCGGGCGCCTCCGACAGTTTTTCGTCGAACCGTTCGGCGGACCCTCCGGCGACCCGGCCCGAACACCTGTTCGATCGAACGCCTGTACGAATGATTAACCGAACGCCGGCCGGGACGCAACCATTTCCAACGACGACACGCCGCCGATATTCCCGTCGGGCCGGGCGCCCCGCCGGGCTCTATAACCTGACACACGAACAAACGTGCGAACCGACACGCCTTCGAACAGATGTTTGAAGAATCTCAGGATTCGGTCTACGGTCTTCTCAGTCGTTGAAAGCTTGGCCGGGGGTGGAACCGCCGGCCCGACCCGAGGAGAAGTCAGCCGATGGCCAGGACGCCGAGCGGTTCCAGCAAGGACGATCGCGCCGCCGCGGGCGCCACGAACAAGGCCGCCAAGACCGTCTCCGAACTGCCGGACGGCCCGCCGGACGCCACCGGTCTGACGCCGCGGCAGCGCCGGGTGCTGGACGTGATCCGGGATTCCGTCGACAGCCGGGGCTACCCGCCGTCGATGCGCGAGATCGGCGAGAAGGTCGGCCTGACCAGCTCCTCGTCGGTGTCGCACCAGCTGAAGGTGCTCGAGCAGAAAGGCCTGCTGCGCCGCGACCCGAACCGGCCGCGCGCGATCGAGGTCCGTTATCCGGGCGAAGTCGCGGACGCCGCGGCCCGGCGTGGCTCGGTGGGCTCCGTGCGACAGACGTCGTACGACGAGACCGGGGCCGGCGACGCGCACCCGGACGCGGTCTACGTGCCGGTGGTCGGCCAGATCGCCGCCGGTAACCCGATCCTTGCCGAGCAGGACATCGAGGAGGTCTTCCCGTTGCCCAGGGCAATGGTCGGGGAAGGCACCCTGTTCATGCTGAAGGTCAAGGGTGAATCGATGATCGACGCGGCGATCTGCGACGGCGACTGGGTGGTCGTGCGGCAGGAGCAGACCGCGGAGAACGGTGACATCGTCGCTGCGATGATCGACGGCGAGGCGACCGTGAAGACGTTCAAGAAGACCGCGACGCAGATCCTGCTGATCCCGCACAACCCCGCGTTCGAGCCGATCGACGGCAAGGACGCGACCATTCTCGGGAAGGTCGTAACAGTTCTGCGGCGTGTCTGACATCTCAGACGGCGAGCGCACTCCGCCGGGACATGTCAGGATTGAGTTATGACGACTGTCTATGACTTCAGTGCCACCCGGATCGAAGGCAATGAACAGTCTCTTGCCGACTTCCGTGACCAGGTCCTCCTGGTGGTGAATACGGCCTCGCAATCCAGCCAGACCCCGCAGTACTCCGGCTTGCAGAAGCTGTACAAGACGTACCGCAAACAGGGCTTTTCCGTGCTCGGATTTCCCTGCGACCAGTTCGGTCACCAGGAGCCTGGTGACGAGAACGAGATCGCGAACTACGTCTCGACGATCTACCACGTCACGTTCCCGATGTTCGCGAAGATCGACGTCAACGGGTCGAAGACGCTGCCGCTGTACAACTGGCTCAAACGAGAGCAGGGCGGGTTGCTCGGCGGGCGGATCAAGTGGAGCTTCACCAAGTTCCTGGTCGCCCGCGACGGCAGTGTCATCGCCCGGTACGCGCCGGCCCACACGCCGGAGAAGCTGGCTGACAAGATCGAAGCCGCCCTCGCCGTACCGGCCCCAAGCCACCGCGAGTCGAGCGACTAACCGCTACAACCTGGAATCGATACCCTAGTCGGCCCTTCAGTATCAGTTCAGTCGGCGGTCCCGGCCCATGCGCAAGGCACATCCCCGCGCATGAGCGCTTAGGTCCTTTTGGTGCGGTTGCCCCCTTGCTAGAGCAGGGGATCAGCACGCCAGGAGGACCTGAGCCCCTTGATCGTCACGGATTCAGGGGCGGCGGCCCCGCTTTGGAGAACGCGCACCACTCGGGGCGGGCTCAGACACCAAGCCGGGGGTTCGGGACAGGTCGTCGGGAGTCCGGACACGTCATGGCGTGACCTAACCCCCGCCCTGGTGTCCGACGCTCCCGGAAGGTGACCGGAGGATCTGGCGGTGTCCGAGCTGCCCAGGAGGTGACCGGAGGGTCTGCCGCGTCGGCGTCCCAGGTGCCCAGGAGGTGAGCCCCTTGATGGTCTCGGATTCGGGGCAGCGGCTCGGCTCTGCGGGTTCGCACACCATGCCGGGGGTTCGGGACAAGTTGTCGGGAGTCCGGACACGTTATGGCGTGACCTAGCCTCCGTCGTGGTGTCCGAGGCTCCCGGAAGGTGACCGGAGGGTCTGCCGCGTCGGCGTCCCAGGTGCCCAGGAGGTGAGCTCCTTGATGGTCTCGGATTCGGGGGCAGCGGCTCCGCTCTGCGGGTTCGCACACCATGCCGGGGGTTCGGGACAGGTTGTCGGGAGTCCGGACACGGTATGGCGTGACCTAGCCCCCGTCGTGGTGTCCGAGGCTCCCGGAAGGTGACCGGAGGGTCTGCCGCGTCGGTGTCCCAGGTGCCCGGGAGGTGGCTGGGCAGGTGCGGGTGGGTGGTGGGTGGAGGGTGTGCGGCGGTGGTGTTCGGGGGGTGAGAAGCGGGTGGGCCTTCTGGTGGGAGGGGCGGGGTTAGCGGGTTACTGATTCTGGGTTGATGTCTAGGCGGAGGCCTCGCCAGACGGGGTGGCGGAGGCGGCCGTCGGCGGCCCAGCCGGAGTAGGTGACTTCGGCGACCAGGAGGGGGTCGAGCCAGTGGGCGGCTCGGCGGTCGGTGTTGGGGACCGAGGAGACGTCGAAGGGTGGGGAGTCGATCTCCAGGGCGGCGAGTTCGGCGCTGAGGATTTCGAGCATGGCGAAGTCGAGGCCGGAGCCGACCTTGCCGATCAGCACCAGGGTGTCGCCGTCGTACGCGCCGCAGTACAGGGAGCCGATCTTGCCTTCACGGTTCCCCTCCCCCGGGTGCCAGCCGCACAGGATCACGTCGCGGGTGAGGACGGGTTTGACCTTGATCCAGTCCGCGCTCCGTTTGCCAGGCAGGTACCGCGACTTGCGGCGCTTGGCGACGACGCCTTCGAGGCCGGTCGACGCCGACAGATCGAGGGCCTCTTGGCCGTCGGTGTAGGTCGGCGGAATCTCCCAGAACGGGTCGGTGAGCTGAAGCGATTCGAGCACCTCACGCCGCTGGTCGTAGGTTGCCTCTAGCAACGACCTTCCGTCGAGCTGGAGGACGTCGAAGAGTCGCACCGAGACCGGCACCTGGTTGATCAGCTGGGCGAGGTGGCGCGGGTCGCGGACGTGCATTCGCCGTTGCAGCAGGCCGAAGGAGGGTGCGCCGTTCTCGTCGAGGGTGACGATCTCACCATCCAGTACGGCGGGGAGCCGCAGGCCGGCGTCGGTCGCGATCCCCACCAGTTCCGGGTACCCCGCGGAGACGTCGCGGCTGTTGCGGGACCAGAGCCGGCAACCGGAGTCGTCGACCTCGGCGATCACCCGGATGCCGTCCCATTTCATCTCGTACGACCAGCCGGGTCCGGACGGCATCTCCCCCAGCGCCGCCATCATCGGCAACACCGGCGGACCCCCACCCGGACTCACCGCAGTCCTCGATGCTCGAACCGTCCAGACATCACCGGCTGCCCCAAGGGTGACTGTGCTCTGGCGGGTTGCGGCGTAAACAGGTGGCGAGGGCGTGGCCGACGAGCGGCACGGCGGCCGCCGGCCGGCAGCCGGTCGAGCCCGACGGCGACCCCCGGACTCACTGCAGTCCTCGATGCTCGAAGCGCTCAGACATCACCGGCGCCCCAAAGGTGAGGGCTCTGGCGGGTTGCGACTTAGACAGGTGGCGAGCGGCACGGCGGCCGCCGGCGCGCAGGCGGTCGAGCCCGACGGCGACCGGCAATCGGCACTCCAACAGGTCGCGCCGCTGGCGCGCCGGCAACCGGCACTTCAGCGGGTGGCACCGCGGGGAGGTCATCGGGGTCGTCGCATGGGGCTCACGTGTCCTGGAGTCGTTTCAGGGCGCCTAGCACCTTTTCACGATCGGCTGTGGGCCACATGGGAGGCAAGGAGGCGCGCAGGTAGCCGCCGTACCGGGCGGTCACGATGCGCGGGTCCAGGATCGCGACCACGCCTCGGTCGGAGGTGCGGCGGATCAGGCGGCCGGTGCCCTGGGCCAGCAGGAGCGCGGCATGGGTTGCGGCGACTGCCATGAAGCCGTTGCCGCCTGCCTCGTCGACTGCGCGCTGGCGAGCTGCCATCAGTGGTTCGTCGGGGCGTGGGAAGGGGACTCGGTCGATGATGACCAGGTTGCAGGTCGAGCCCGGTACGTCGATGCCCTGCCAAAGCGACAGCGTTCCGAACAGCGAGGTCTCTGGATCCTCGATGAACTCGCGCGCCAACTCACCGAGCTGCGCATCGCCCTGGCACAGCACCTTCAGATCCGTCGCCTCGCGAACAGCAGCCGTCGCGGCCTCGGCAGCTCGCCGGGACGAGAACAGCCCAAGCGTCCGCCCACCGGCCGCGGTGATCAGATCGATGATCTCCTCGAACTGCTTCTTGCCCAGCCCGTCGCGATGCGGTGGCGGCAGGTGCTTGGCGACGTACAGAATCCCCTGTTTCTCGTACTCGAAAGGTGAGCCGACGTCGAGGCCGCGCCACGGCAGAGGCCCGGTGTCGGAGGTGGCGTCGACGGACGGCATCTCCTCGTCATCGGTCAGCTTGTCCGACGGCCGCAACCCGACCTGCCGGGCGATCGCGTCGAAGTCGCCACCCAGGGTGAGCGTCGCCGACGTCAGTACTACGGTGCGGTCCTTCAGCACGAGTTCGCGCAGCAGCCCGGCGACGGTGAGCGGCGCGATCCGCAGTTCGCGGCCGAAGCGTTCGCGATCGACCAGCCACACCACGTCGAGATCGTTCAGCGCGGCGACGCGTTCGGCGACGTCGAAGATCTCCTTCACCGCGCCCTTGGACTGCCGTTTGGCGCCGTCCGGATCATCGGCGGAGGAGTCGTCGGTCTTCTTGTTCAGATCGGAGTAGACCGCACGCGACGCATCCCGGACCAGCGCGGCGGCTTCGAGGACCACGCCGTTCGCCGCCTCGATCCGGCCTTCGCGGGTCTCGTCGAGCGCCGCCCGCAACGCATCCGAGGCATCGATCAGGTCGTCGGCATGGTCGTCGTCGACGAACCGGCGAGCCCGCTTGGCGGCGCGCTCGACCATCTGCGGTGACAGCTCGGCACCGGCCGCGCCAGTCACCCTCGCGGGCAGCTCATGCGCTTCGTCGACGATCACCACGTCGTGCTCGGGGAGCACGGTCCGATTCTCGAAGGCGTCGATCGAGAGCAGCGCGTGGTTGGTGATCACGATGTCGGCCTTGCGAGCCTGCTCCTTGGACTTCTCCGCGAAGCATTCGTCGCCGTACGGGCACTTCTGGGCGCCCAGGCATTCGCGGGCGGCGATCGCTACCTGCTGCCAGGCTTGGTACTGATGGGTCGGCGCGTGGTCGCGGTCGCCGGCCTCGCCGTCGAGGAGTTGCTGCTCGGCCCAGTCGCGCAGTTCGAGGACCTGCTGACCGATCGGGCCGGCCGGCGGGATGTCGATCAGCATGCCGTCGTCGTCGGGCGCGCCCTCGCGGATCCGGTGCAGGCAGGCGTAGTTGTTCCGGCCTTTCTGGATCGCGTACGCCGGGCGGCGCGGCAACAGCTTCTCCGTCGCGTCCAGCAGGGCGGGCATGTCGCGATCCACCAGCTGCGACTGGAGCGCCAGGGTCGCTGTGGAGACCACTACCCGACGGTCCTCCAGGGCGTGCAGGAGCGCGGGCACCAGGTACCCGAGCGACTTCCCTGTTCCCGTCCCGGCTTGGACGAGGAGATGGGAGCCGTCCTCCATCGCCCCGTTGACCGCTTCGGCCATTTCGACCTGGCCAGGTCGCGTCTGACCACCGATCCCGGAGACCGCGGCCTCCAGCAATTCCCGCACTTCGACAACCACCGCATCACCCTAGCCCGCCCAGCCGACATTCCCCGACCAGCACAAGCAAGCCTGTGGAAAACCTCCACAACCACCGCCCTGCGGGCGGCGAGAGCAAAAGTACGACGGAGGGAAGGAAGGCCAAGGGGATTGGGCACGGCGCGGTGGACCAAGCCTTGCGGCGGACCCAGCGCAGGGTGGACCAGGGCTGCGTGGGCCACGGCTGCGTGGGCCAGGGCTGCGTGGGCCAGGGGCGGGGTGGACCAGGGCTGCGTGGGCCAGGGCGGGCTGCTCAAGGCGAACCCACCGTTTGAGGGGTTATCCCCCGAAGGCGTGGGTTGGCGCCCGGTATCCACGCAGGCAACCCACAGTTTGAGGGGACAACCCCTCAAACTGTGGGTTCGCCGGGCGGGGGTGCCGCGGAGGCGAAGGGGGCGTGGGTGCCCCGCGCGAACGCGAAGGTGGGGCGTGGGTGCCGCGCGAACGCGAAGGTGGGGCGTGGGGTGACGCCGGGCAGGCGAGGCGTCCGGTGGGGGTGGGGCGGGGTTAGACGACGGCGCCTCGGTCTGGTTGAGCGTTTCGGTCTCGTTGGGGGGTTTTGGGGCGTGGGGGTGGGGCCGGGTAGCGCTTTTCCAGTTCTACCAGGAGGGGGGCGGCGGTGAGGTTGGAGGAGTAAGTGCCTACGAGGATGCCCAGGAGGAGGGCGAGGGCGAAGTCGGCGAGGGAGTCGCCGCCCAGGAAGAGGAGGGCGGCGAGGATGAAGAGGGTGCTGATGCCGGTGTTGATGGTTCGCGGGAGGACGTTGACGATCGCGGTGTCGACGACCGGGCCGAGGTTCTCGGTCGAGCGGGCGTTGCGGGTCTCCCGGATGCGGTCGAAGACGACGACCGAGTCGTTGACCGTGTAACCGATGATCGTCAGCAGCGCGGCGAGGAAGATGCCGTCGACCGGCTTTCCGGTCCAGGCGAAGACGCCGACCACCACAGCGACGTTCTGCAACAGAGCAAGCACCGCACCGGCGCCGAACGTCCACCGGAAGCGCACCGCGAGATAGGCGAGCTGAGCCAGCAGCGCGACTCCCAGAGCGATCAAGGCCTTGTTCCGCAGCTCGGTCCCGAGCGATGGCCCGATGCTCTCGTTGCGGATGACGTCCGCGCTGCCGCCGATCCGGGACAGCGACTCGCGGATCTTCTCCGCCTCGTCGTCACTGATCGTGCCGGTCCGGACGGTGATGTCGTCGGCGCCGGACGCCTGTACGACGGCCGTCGGGTACCCCGCCTCGGCCACCGCGGCCCGCGCCTGATCCGGCGTGATCCGCTGAGCCGTGCTCACCTCGAGCAGCCGTCCACCAGTGAACTCGACACCCAGATTGAGACCGCGAACCCCGACCCCGGCGATGCTGACCACGATCGCGACAGCCGTGATCACCAACCACCGGCGACTGTGCTTCATCAACGGTGGCCGCCGCGCCTCGAGCCACACCCGAACCCGGCCATGCCCGGCGATACCGCTCCAAGCAGGCCGCTTCAGCAGGAACTTCCGCGAAACAAGGAACTCCGCAAGCACCCGGGTCACGACCAGCGCCGACAACATCGAAGCCAGTACGCCGATGCTCAGCGTGACCCCGAATCCGCGCACCGGCCCGGCAGCCAGGAAGAACAGCAGTCCGGCAGCCAGCAAGGTGGTGATGTTCGAATCCGCGATCGCCGACAAAGCGTTCTGGAAGCCGCTCCGCAGAGATCGCCGCAGCCCGTCGGTTCGCCCGCTGATGTAGTCCTCGCGGGCCCGCTCGAAGACCAGGACGTTCGCGTCCACCGCCATCCCGATCGCGAGCACGAACCCGGCCAGCCCTGGCAGCGTCAGAGTCGCTCCGAGGGCGGTCAACGCGGCGTACGACATCCCGGCGTACGTGATCAGGCCGAGGACTGCCATCAGGCCGACCAGCCGGTAGACGAAGATGATGAACAGGGCGGTCAGTCCGACGCCGATCGCGCCGGCCAGCGCGCTCGCCTGGATCGCGTCCTTGCCGAGCGAGGGGCCGACCGTGCGCTGGTCGACGACGTGCACCGGCACCGGCAGCGAGCCACCCTCGATCAGCGCGGCCAGGTCCTTGGCCTCGTCCTCGGTGAACGAGCCGGTGATCGTGCTGGTGCCGCCCGCGATCCCGATGTTGCAGAGCTGGGCGCCGCCGTTCGGGTCGACCTGCGGCGCGGTGATCACCTCGTTGTCGAGCACGATCGCGACCCGCCGCTGGGGTGCGCCGACCGGTTCGCAGGCCGCCTTGCCGGTGATGTTCGCCCAGACCTTGCCGCCGTCGCCCTTGAAGTCCATCTGGACGAACCAGCCGGAGGCCTGCTGGGTGTCGAACAGGCCGTCGGCGCCGCCGACCTTCTCCCCCGTCATCGCGGGCTTCGAGAGCTTGAGGAAGCCGCCGCCGGACTCGTCGGGCAGGTAGAGATCGCCGGCCGCCGGTTTGGCCGGCTTGGTGGCGACCTGGTCGAGCACCTGGTGGAAGGTCAGTTGCGCGGTCTTGCCGATCACCTTCGCGGCTTCGCGCGGGTCCTGGACCCCGGGCAGCTCGACGATGATCCGCTTGTCGCCCTGCCGGGTCACGCTCGGCTCGCTGACCCCGAGCGCGTCGATCCGGCGCCGGAGTACCTCCAAGGCCTTGTCCGTGGTCTCCTTGCCGGCCTTGACGGTCGGCGAGTCGCTCGTCTCCAGCACGATCTGGGTGCCGCCGCGCAGGTCGAGGCCGAGCTGTGGTTTCGCGGTCATCACCACATAGCCGGACGCGACCAGGATGAAGAACGCGAAGAGCGCCCGGACGATGGACGAGCGTTTCACTGACAGCCTCCGGGAGATGGGCACTCAGCACACTAAGTGCCGGTGTCGTGACTGAGAGCAGTCAATCGGGGATGGATCGACAGTGTACGGACGGACTCAAGGGTGGCCCCGGAGCGCCATGAGCGCTCACGAGCAGCGAGTGATCACCCCTCCGCCCCGACACCTACATCGTCGAGCTGAAGCAAGGCCGCGCGATCGACGCGACCCAGACCAGCCCGCCGTCGTGGGGCATCGACCGGATCGACCAGCGCAACCTGCCGCTGTCGAACTCGTTCACCTACAACCACACCGGTAGCGGCGTGAATGCGTGCATCATCGACTCCGGTATCGACGCCACCCACCCGAACTTCGGCGGCCGCGCCACCTTCGACGACTCCAACAACACCGACTGCATGGGGCACGGTGCGCACGTGGCCGGCACCATCGGCTCCACGTCGTACGGAATCGCCAAGCAGATCCGGCTGCACGGTGTGAAGTGGCTGGACTGCAACGGCTCCGGTACGGCGTCCGCCGCCATCGCCGACGTCGACTGGGTGACCGCCCATGCAGTGAAGCCTGCTCTACAGCAATGGCCTCTAGCGAGTAGTCGACTCCTCCTCGCCATCAGAGGAGGAGGAGTCGATGCCGTTCTCAATGGCATAGCGAACCAGCTCGGCCCTGTTGTGCAGCTGCAGCTTGCGCAGAGTGTTCTGCACGTGGTTCTCAACAGTCCGGTGCGACAGCACCAGCCTGGTCGCGATCTGGCGAGCAGTCAGGCCACGCGCGACGAGCCGTAGTACCTCTGTTTCCCGCTCGGTCAGCTGCGGCACCTCTGGCCCAGCACCGAGCCGCCGGTACTCCCCCAACAGCAACCCGGCCAACCCGGCGCTGAAGACAGCATCGCCTTCAGCAGTACGCCGTACTGCGTCGTCGAACTCCTCCAGCGACGCAGACTTCACCAGATAGCCGGAGGCGCCGTTCTTCACAGCAGCCAGTACGTCGGTCTGCTCAGCGCTGGCCGACAACACGAGCACCCTGGTGTCCGGCAGCGCCGCCGTGATCTCCCGGGTCGCGTCGACCCCGGACCCTTCACCCAGCTGCAGATCCATCACCACCACATCCGGCCGCGTCGCCAACGCGATCCGCACCGCGCTCGAGACATCCGCGGCCGTCGCACACACGTCGTACCCACGACTCCCCAGATCCCGCGCAACTCCCTCACGCCACATCGGGTGGTCGTCCACGATCATCACGCGAGTCATTTGCTGACCTTCATTTCCCATTCGGTGCCTTCACCCGGAGCTGTGCGGACCGAGACGGTGCCGCCCAGGTCGGTGATGCGGCCGCGGATCGACTGGCTGACGCCGAGGTGACCGTCGGAGCCGGCCTGTTCGAACCGGTCCGGAGTCGTCCCGGTCCCATCGTCGCGGACGGACAGCAGCACGTCGGCACCGAGGTCCTCCACGACCACCCACGATCGCGCGTTCGGGCCGGCGTGCTTGTCCACGTTGCTCAGTGCCTCCTTGACCACGGCAACCAATTCGGTAGCTGTCGCCGTCGGCAACAGCACCTGCTCTGCCGGTACGACGACGTCCACTCGCGTGGTAGCCAGTGGGATCAGCAGCATGCAGAGGTCTATCCGTCCCCGGTCACCTGTAGGCGGTCTAGAAGCCATCAGAGTGCGCAGGGCGATCTCCTGCTCGGCAGCGAGCGCCGCCAACTCGGTTGCCTCACCGCCTATCGCAGTACCGCGCCGCTGCACCTGCGCAAGAACCTGCAGTACGCCGTCATGGATCGACCGGCCTAGCCGGAGCCGCTCCGCCGCAGCGCTCTCAGCAGCGATCGCCTCGCGCAGGCGTGCGTTGGCACGGCGCATGGTTGTCGCGGCGTACCCGACGACCAATCCGGAGACTAGGAGGAGCTGGACGTTGCCGAGCAGCTGCGACGCGTCGTCCACGCCACGGAGGGACAACAGGGCGAGGCTGACGGCCGCGGCTCCGGCAGTCCGCCGTCCCGGCCGCGGGAGATGCCCAGTGCGATCACCGGACCGGCTGCCCAGACAGAGGTGAGCACAGAGGCTCCACCACGGATGTCCGCCAGCGGCTGGGCCAGCAGGGTCGCATACATGCAGAGGATCGTCACCACCAGGTCGGCGACGGCCAGGCGGGTGTTACGGCGGCCCCAATGCCGGCTGTAGCCGATGGAGGCAACGACCGTCCACACGCCCATGATCGCGAGCTGGGCGATCGCTCCCGACGGCCGGACGATGCCGTCCCACCGGGACCAGACACCGAAGCAGGCGAACAGCCAGGTGATCACCCGGAACACCACCAGGGCGCGCCACAGCGGCAGCAACAG
This sequence comes from Kribbella sp. NPDC006257, assembly GCF_040613535.1. Classification (NCBI taxonomy): domain Bacteria; kingdom Bacillati; phylum Actinomycetota; class Actinomycetes; order Propionibacteriales; family Kribbellaceae; genus Kribbella; species Kribbella sp. NPDC006257. The sequence goes on along the minus strand of NZ_JBEXSJ010000036.1, from coordinate 60,905 downwards.
GTCCGCGGAGTCACCACGCGCCCGGACATCCTCCATGCCGCACAGTCTGCCAACCGGCCCGGCCGATGCGCTCCGTGGTGGTACTCCAGTCGATTGAGTGGTCTTACTCAGGTGCGTGTGCGCATGATTCCCCGCTGTTACCCGGAAAATTCCGGCGAACCACTTCAGCAACCGCGATTTTCCCCGTACTGTCGCGCAGAAGTACACGCTCGGGGGAGCACGAGTCACACTCCGTTACCACCTGACGGAGTGGATTTTTATGAGCTGGGAGGGAAACGTGCGCAAGCTATCTGTCGGGCTGGTCAGCCTGGCTATTGCGGCGACCCTCGGCCTGACCATCAGCCAGGCCGGGAACGCCGCGACAAAACTGCCGTCCACAGGCGGCACCACTACTGCCAGTGAGACACCGGCCTCGGACGAGCTGCCGAACCCGCTGGAGGACAAGCGCCGGGAGCTGCGCCAGGACGCGATCACCAAGCTGCTGAACGGCACCGGCAAGGCCGAGAAGCGCGGTGGCAGCACCGTGATGAAGCTGGGCACCAAAGCCAAGGCCGCCAAGGGCACCAAGAACGCCCAGGGCAAGGTCGACCAGTACGTCGAGCTGTCCCGCGAGAAGACCGACAAGATCTTCGTCATCCTGGCCGAGTTCGGCAACCAGCGTCACCCGAACTACCCCGACCAGGACACCTCCGCGGCGACGCCTGGTCCGGCCACGTTCGAGGGCCCGCTGCACAACGCGATCCCCGAGCCGGACCGGGCCGTGGACAACTCCACCATCTGGCAGGCCGACTACTCGGCCCAGCACTACCGCGACCTGTACTTCGGCACCGGCAACTCGGTGAAGAAGTACTACGAGCGGCAGTCCTCCGGGCGCTACTCGGTCAACGGCGAGGTCAGTGACTGGGTGAAGGTGCCCTACAACGAGGCCCGTTACGGCCGGTCGAACGGCTACCCGTGCGCCGGCAACGTCTGCAACAACACCTGGGCGCTGGTCCAGGACGCCGTGAACCAGTGGGTCGTCGACCAGCAGGCCAAGGGTCAGACCGACGCGCAGATCAAGGCCGACCTGGCGACGTACGACCAGTGGGACCGCTACGACTGGGACGGCGACGGCAACTTCAACGAGCCGGACGGCTACATCGACCACTTCCAGATCGTCCACTCCGGTGGCGACCAGGCCGATGGTGACCCGCAGCAGGGTGAGGACGCGATCTGGTCGCACCGCTGGCGCGTCCAGACCCCGGGTGGCCCGGCGAACTTCCCGATCGGTGGTGCCCAGATCGGGAACACCGGCATGTGGGTCGGCGACTACACCGTCCAGCCGGAGAACGGCGGCATCTCGGTCTTCGCGCACGAGTACGGCCACGACCTCGGCCTGCCGGACCAGTACGACACGGCCGGCGGCGAGAACGGCGTCAACTGGTGGACGATCATGGCGCAGAGCCGGGTCGGCAAGCCCGCCGACGGTGGTATCGGCGAGCAGGCGGCCGACTTCGGCGCCTGGGACAAGATGTTCCTCGGCTGGCTGGACTACGAGATCGTGAACACCGGCCAGAACCGGACCGTCGAGCTCGGCCCGTACGAGTACAACTCGCCGAAGGCGCAGGGCCTGGTCGTCACACTGCCGAAGAAGCAGGTGGTCAGTCCGCTGGTCACCCCGGCGGTCGGCGCCAAGCAGTGGTGGAGCGGTCAGGGCAACAACATCAACACCTCGATGAGCCGCCAGGTCACCCTGCCGGCCGGTCCGGCCAGCCTGACCTTCCAGGCCAACTACGACATCGAGGACTGCGGTCCCGACCCGTGTGACTACGCCTACGTCGAGGTCAACGACGGCACCGGCTACAAGGCGATCCCCGGCAGCATCACCAAGGCCGCCGAGGGCAACGGGATCGACGGCACGAGCGCCGGCTGGGTCCCGGCCACCTTCGACCTGTCCGCCTACGCGGGCAAGACGATCGGTCTGCAGCTGCACTACACGACCGACGCGGCGGCCGGCGGCAAGGGCTTCTTCGCCGACGACCTCAAGGTCACCAGCGGCACGACCACCCTGGTCGACTCGGGCGCCGAGACGTCGCCGGAGGGCTGGACGCTGGCCGGCTTCAGCTCGGCCGGTGGCAGCCTCACCACGCTGTTCGACAACTACTACATCGCGACGAACATCAACCACATCTCGTACGACGCCAACCTCAAGACCGGCCCGTACAACTTCGGCTTCCTGAACACGCAGCCGGACAAGGTGGAGCACTTCCCGTACCAGCAGGGCCTGCTCATCTGGTACGTCGACACCTCGGTGCCCGACAACAACGTCAGCGTCCACCCGGGCACTGGCCGGGCCCTGCCGATCGACGCGCGGCCGGTCCCGATCAACCGGATCGACGGAACCGTCTGGCGCCCGCGCGTCAGCGGCTACGACGCTCCGTTCGGGCTGATCAAGGCTGACTCGTTCACGTTGCACTTCAACGGCCAGGCCAGCTACATCCGTGGTCAGGACGCGGTGCCGACGTTCAACGACAGCAAGTCCTACTGGTTCCCGGAGCTCCCGAACAACTCGGTGAAGATCCCCAACAACGGGGTCAACATCAAGGTGACGGGCCAGAGCGGCACCTCGATGACCGTCAAGGTCTCGAAGCGCAGCTAATTGCCTCCAGCAACAAAAACCGCGGCCCCTGGGTTTCCCAGGGGCCGCGGTTCAGTTTGTCTCAGACCGTTGCGGCTCTGTTCGTCTCAGACCGTGGCCGGGACCTCGTACGGCGCGAGCTCGTCGGCCAGGCCGGCGTGCACGCGGGCGGCGACGCGGGTGCCGTCGCCGGTGTGCTCGAGGGTGTCGACCGAGCCCTCGGAGTGGATCCGGGAGACCAGGTCGCCGCGGTCGTACGGCAGCAGCAGGTCGACCGATACGTCCGGCTGCGGCAGCGACGACTCGACCAGTTCGGTCAGCTTGTCGATCCCCTCGCCGGTGTGCGCGGAGACCACGATCGCGTGCGGCTCACGGTGCAGGATCGGTGCCAGCGCCATCGGATCGGCCAGGTCGGCCTTGTTGATCACGATGATCTCCTGGACGTCACCCGCGCCGATCTCGGTCAGCACCTCGCGGACCGCGTTGATCTGGGCCATCGGATCCGGGTGCGAACCGTCGACCACGTGCAGCAGCAGATCCGCGTCCGCAACCTCCTCCAGCGTCGAGCGGAAGGCCTCGACGATGTCGTGCGGCAGGTGCCGGACGAAACCGACGGTGTCGGTGAACGTGTAGACGCGGCCGTCCGACGTCGTCGTACGCCGGGTGGTCGGGTCCAGCGTCGCGAACAGGGCGTTCTCGACGAGCACCCCGGCACCGGTCAGCTTGTTCAGCAGCGAGGACTTGCCGGCGTTGGTGTAGCCGGCGATCGCGACCGACGGGATCGAGTGCCGGCGGCGCTCCTGACGCATCGTCGAGCGGGTGCCCTTCAACGCCTTCAGCTCGTGCCGCAGCTTCGCGATCTTGGTGTTGATCCGGCGCCGGTCGGTCTCGATCTTGGTTTCACCGGGACCACGGCCACCGATACCGCCACCGGCCGCACCGACCCGGCCACCGGCCTGGCGGGACAGGTTGCCACCCCAGCCACGCAGCCGCTGCTTCATGTACTGCAGCTGGGCCAGCTCGACCTGGGCCTTGCCTTCCTTGCTCTTCGCGTGCTGGGCGAAGATGTCCAGGATCAGCGCGGTCCGGTCGACCACCTTGACCTTCAGCTTGTCTTCCAGGTTGCGCAGCTGGGCAGGCGCCAGCTCACCGTCGGCGATCACCGTGTCCGCGCCGAGCGACGCGACCAGGTTGCGCAGGTCGGCCACCTTGCCGGAACCGATGAAGGTCGCCGGGTCCGGCTTCTTGCGCCGCTGGATCACACCGTCGAGCACCTCCGAACCCGCCGTCTCAGCGAGCAGCTTCAGCTCGGCGAGCGAGTTCTCGGCGTCCTCGGCACTGCCTTCGGTCCACACCCCGACCAGCAGGACGCGCTCCAGCAGAAGTTTGCGGTACTCGACCTCGCTGATATCGGTCAGCTCGGTCGACATCCCGACCACGCGCCGTAGCGCCTGGCGTTCCTCGAGCTCCAAGCCTTCGGTGCCCAGTTCCTCGGTGCCCGTTCGTTCGGTACGTGGAGCTCGGTCGTTCAGGTCGTAACCCGCCGAAGAGTCCGAGTCCTCGCCCTGATCCAGGTCGAGTTCGACATCTGTTTCTTCGTATGAATGCGATTGGGTCGTCATATACCTTCCATCGTGGCACGGAGCGCCCACACAGGCGACCCGATTAACTGTCCAACGACCACACGTGGTACCGAATTCCCGTCAGGCGGGCAGCCAGGCGCGGTCGAACTCGCCGCGAGCGTGGATCACAGCGGGTCCGGTCATCTCGATGCGGTTGTCGTCACGCCAAGTAATCGACAGAACACCACCCGGTACGCCGACCTTGTAGGTGACCGGAGCTTCCTGCCGGGCCGCCCGTGCGGAGGCCACCGCGACCGCGCAGGTGCCGGTGCCGCAGGAGCGGGTCTCGCCCGAGCCGCGCTCGTGGACCCGCATCTCGACCTCGTTCGGGCCCTTGCGGACCACGAATTCCACGTTCACTCCGTCCGGGAAAGCTTCGAGCGGGGACCAGTCCGGCGCGTCCACCAGCGGGCCCGGCTCGCGGAGGTCGTCGACGAACGCCACCGCGTGCGGATTGCCCATGTTGACGTGGACGGCCGGCCACTGGTGCCCGTTCGCCCCGACGACGATCCCGGCCGGGCCGGGGAAGGCCGGCTCCCCCATGTCGACGGTGAGCGTCCCGTCGTCGTTGAAGGAGACCTCCTTGACGCCGGACCGGGTACCGATCAGGACCGGCTTGTCGCCGATCAGACCCGCCTCGAGCAGATACCGGGCGAAGACCCGGATCCCGTTGCCGCACATCTCCCCGATCGACCCGTCGGAGTTCCAGTAGTCCATGAACCAGGCGCCGCCGTCCTCGACGTACGACTGCTTCGACCCCTCGATCACCCGTAGCACCCCGTCGGCCCCGATCCCGGCATGCCGATCACACAGGAACCGCACGAACCCAGGCACCAGATCCCCGTGCACGGTCCCGTCGGGGTCGGGCAACAACACGAAGTCGTTCTCGGTCCCATGCCCCTTGAGCCAACCAAAAGTCTCTCCCACACCCCCGATCCTACGGGGCTGGGCGAAGCTACTTGACCGTGTGACAGGAGTCCGTGAACCGATGCAGGGTCACCGAATCCGCCATGATCGACGGCGGCGTGTCGAAGGAGTTGATCAGTTCGTCGTCAGCGGTGACGACGAGAGGGTCGCCACCGCTGGGCGGAAGAATCTCCAGCCGGTACTGCCCGTCCACGGAAGGCCGGACTATCGGTGTCCACCCGGCCGGCTTCAAGTCGCACCACACCTTCGCGCCGGGCAGCGCCTTGCCGCTGAGCACGAGCCGTACGCCGTCATGGGTACCGCCGGCAACCGGGCTGTTCCACGGAGCGCCCACTGACAGGGCAACGCCGATGGCAGCGACGGTACCGGTAGCAGTGCCCGCGATCCCCACGAAACGACGGCGTCGGAGCGAGCGGTGGCCGCGAGTCAGATCGGCTGTCAGGTCGGCATCGGTCAGGACCGGCTCGTCACCGGCTGCGTGGTCGAGGAGGTGCTTCAGGTCGGTCATCGTGCACGCTCCAAGGTGTCCAGAGGGTCGTCGATGAGATCGCGGAGTTTGGCGAGCGCCCGGGCGGTCTGGCTCTTCACGGTGCCTTCGCTGCAGTCCATCGCCCGGGCCACGGCGGCCACGTCGAGGTCCTGGAAGTACCGCAGTACGACGACCGCGCGTTGCCTGCGAGGTAGCTGGGCGAGGGCGTCGAGCACGGTGAGGCGGTCCGCGTGATCGGGGCCTCTCGGCGGATCCGGGTCGTGGAGTTCCGCCGTACTGGTTTCGCGGGAGCGCCAGAACCGGCGGCGCTCGTCGATGAACGCGTTGATCAGGATGCGATCGGCGTACGACGAGGCGCCCTCGGCCTGGCGCACCTTCCCCCAGTGCACGTACAACTTGGTCAGCGCGGTCTGCACCAGGTCCTCGGCCCAATGATGATCCCCGCCGGCCAGCAACCGCGCGGTCCGCACCATCCGCCCGCGGTGCGCGGTCACATACTCCAGAAACTCCGTGTCCCGGCTCATCCGTGCCCCTGTCGTTGATCTCACCCTGAACTACAGGGCGGGTCAGCGATCGGTTGCACGGAAGTCCGAGTGCCCAGTCAGTGTTCGTCGATGATTTCGCCGTTCTGGGCGTGGGTGTCGGCGGTGAAGGACATGACGGCCGCTCGCCGGCTGAGGAATTCGGGCAGGTCGTCCGGGCCGACCCGGTAAGTGTGCATTCGTACGGTCATCGGGTTCTCCTCGCGAGCTCAGCCCCAGGCGCCGGCGATTTGGCGGGTGGTGGCGTTGAGGCGGTTGAACAGGTTGGTGACGCCGATCATCAGCACCAGCGCCGCCAGGCCGCGCTCGTCGTAGTACTGGGCGGCCTCGTCCCAGATCTCGTCGGAGACGCCCGGGGCGGCGTCGGCCAGCCGGGTCCCGGCTTCGGCGAGGGCGAGCGCTGCTCGCTCGGCGTCGGTGTAGTACGGCGTCTCGCGCCAGGCGACGAGCGCGGCGAGCCGGTCCTCGGTCTCACCGGCCTTGCGGGCGGTCTTCGTCCCGCCGTCGACACAGGCGCTGCACCCGTTGATCTGGCTGACCCGCAGGTGGACCAGTTCGAGGGTCGTCTCCGGTACGCCGCCCAGCTTCGCCGCGCCCATCAACTTCTGTGCGGGACCCATCGCCTCGGTGATGACCATGACCGGGTTCTTCATCCGTGACTGCATTGTCGGCTCCTTCTCGGTGTCTTGTTCGTGTTCGGTGTGAACAGGACCGATCGGACCATCGGGAGCACTGCCCCAGCGAGGCCGGTGGGACACCGTGGGACAGCGAAACGCGCTCCCACCTGCACTAATGTGCGGGGAGATGATCGTCCCGGGGTGGGACACGGGCGGAGGTGGGGCGTGACACAGCGGGCCGCATCGCCCCGGACCGAACTGGCCGGGCGGTTGCAGGCGATCCAGGACCTGTCCGGGCGGAGCCTGCGCGAACTCGAGCGGGCGACCGGCATCAGTTCGTCATCGCTGTCGCGGTACTTCGCGGGCCGCAGCCTCCCGCCCTGGGCCTCGGTCGTCGCCCTGTGCCGCGTGGTGCAGCGCGATCCCCGTCCGTTGCGCGAACTCTGGGAGCAGGCCTCCCGGCTCCCGCCGTCACCGCCGCCGGCTCGTCCCAAGGTCGCGGGGCGCAACGATCTTCCGCTGGACGTCGCCGACTTCACCGGACGGCAGGCGGAACTCGACGCAGTCCGGGAGAGCCTCGCCGCCGGTCGTGCGGTCGCGATCGATGGAATGGCCGGCGTCGGGAAGACCTGCCTGGCCGTGCATCTGGCCCACCAACTGGCAGCCGAGTACGCCGATGGCCGGCTCTACCTGGACCTGCACGGCTTCACGCCTGGGCGTGAACCGCTGGAGACCGCCAACGCGCTACGGATGCTGCTTGCCGCTCTCGAGGTCCCCGTGCCGAGCGGATCGGACGGGCTGGAGGAGCTGGCGGCGCGCTGGCGGGCCGAGCTGGCTGATCGCCGGGTGCTCGTGCTGCTGGACAACGCGGCCACCGCCGAGCAGGTCCGGCCGTTGCTGCCGGGCGCCGGTGCCAGCGCGGTCCTGACCACCAGCCGCAAGCGGCTCGTCGAGCTCGACCAGGTCCCGCCGGTCTCGCTGGAGGTGCTCGACGACGCCGACGGGATCGAGCTCCTACGGCACGCGGGTGGTCCTGGCGATCGGGTGGCGAACGAACCGGACGCGGCAGCGGAAGTACTGCGGCTCTGCGGCGGGCTGCCGTTGGCGATCAGGTTGTCGGCAGCACGGTTGCGGCACCGGCCCGGGTGGACGGTCGGCGTACTGGCGGACCGGTTGCGGGCCGGCTCGGATCACGTCGACACTGCGCTCTCGATGTCGCTGCGGCAGCTGGATCATGGTCAGCGGCGAACCTTCCGGTTGCTAGGGCTGTTGCCAGGAGCAACTTTCGACGGGTACGTCGTGGCCGCGCTCACCGGCAACACCCTCGGCGCCACGCAGGAGCAGTTGGAGGATCTGGTCGACAGCCACCTCGTGCAGCAACCGCGAGCGGAGGTCTACCGGCTGCACGACCTGGTGCGCGCCTACGCCGGCCGACTCACTGCCGCCGAGGAGTCCGAGGCGGAGCAGCGGCAGGCCGTCGTACGAGTGCTCGACTACTACCTGCACAGCGCTGCGGCCGCAAGCAGACTTCTTCGCTACGCCTATCCGGACGAGACACCACTCCCCTGTCCCGAGCCGGCCGCGATGCCGGCTTTCGCTGACCAGGATGCCGCATTGGCGTGGTTCGACCACGAGTATCCGAACCTCGTGGAGGCTCTGGCTCTCGGCTCGGATCTGCATGTCAGCCGCCTGCCACGCGTGCTCCGCCCGTACTACTTCCGGCGCGCCGCTTCCGCCGACGAGAACCGCCTGCTCGACCTGGCGCTGGCAGCCGCCGAACGCCTGGACGATCCCGGCCTCGTCGCGGCGGTCCAAGCCGATCTCGGATTCGCCCGCTACAGCGCAGGTCGCTTCCAGGAAGCCTTGCAGTACTACGAATCCGCGGCGGCCGCGATGCCCGACTCCGCCTCACTGGCGGTACGCCGTGGGTACCTCCACCAGGATCTCGGTGAGACGGCCCGGGCGATGGCGTTGTTCGAGCAGGCCGCTCAGCTCTTCGGTGCCGACGGCCGGCCGAAGGGTGTCGCCCATGCGACCGCGTTCCAGGCCTGGGCGGCGTACCAGCTCGGGCGGTTGGACGAGGCAGCCGCGCTCGCCGCGAATGCCCTTGCCCTGCAGCAAGACAAGGAGGACTGGCCGCCACCGATCACGGCGCTCGTCACCCTCGGCGCGGCAACCGGCTCTTCAGATCCCGAGGCCGCGATTGGCCACCTCACCGAGGCGCTACGACTCGCTCGCGAGGACGACCACCTGCAGAACCAGGCCTGGTGCCTCAACTACCTGGCCGTCGCTCTCCGGCATGCCGGCCAGTACGACGAGGCGCTCGCCGATCACCGGAATGCACTGCAGCTCGTCGAGGACTCCACCGAACACCAGTGGGCCGTGAACTTCCTGAACAGCTACGCCGAAACCTCCCTCGTCGCCGGCCGGACCGACGATGCACGCCGCATCTATCAGGAGGCTCTGGAGCTCGCCGAATCCACCGGCTACGCCCACGAGGCCACGGTCGCCCGGGAGGGTCTCAGTAGGCTTCGTCCCATGGAACTGGTCGCCTACTTCTTCGAACGCGAAGACGCCGAGGCAGTCGCCGACGCCCTGTCCGGCGAAATGCGCCGAGGCCGCTTCCAGGGCGAGGACGACGACGAGGACCACCCGTGGATGGTCATCCTGCCCAGTACGACCGACCTCGCGCTCCTGGACGACCTACTCACGCAGTACGACGGATGGCTCGAAACCCCTACCACCGAGCCACCCGTCACTCCCCCTCCCCTCCCCACCGCCCCGAAACGCCTCAAGAACCCCTGAAGCGCTCCGATCGAGAGTTGCCCCACTGGCTCGCACGGCCTCGGCAAAGCCACTGACCGGCGCGCTCGCCGCACTCCGATCGACTTACCGGCTCGACTGGCCGATGTCCTTCAACTCCCCTTCTCGACTCGCCGATTTTCCGACGAAAATTCGGCGAGTCGATCCGGTAAGTCGCGGGAAGTCCATGCGGGCAGGCGAAGAATCTCAGCGGGGCCAGACGGTGCCGGCTGCGCCGCCGCCTCGGCGGGTGGGTTCGGCGGCGGCCAGGTAGCGGCCGCCGGGGAGGAACTCGAGGGCTGCCACGGCGCCGATCTCGGCGGCCGAGGTGAGTTCGTCGCCGGATTTGATCAGGGTGTGGCCGTACGGGGTCAACGCGCTGCCGTACTTCACGATGAACGGGGGTTCGGCGGACACGTTCGCGGTGTTGCGCTGGGAGGCGCGCGGGTCGGCGATTGCCTCAGGCAACGTCATGTCCCGGTCCAGCCGGTTCGTCAGCACCTGCAGGACGGTGGTGATGATGGTCGAGCCGCCGGGTGAACCCAGCGCCAGGAACGGCTTGCCGTGACGCAGCACGATGGTCGGCGACATCGAGGAGCGCGGCCGCTTGCCGGGCTGGATGCGGTTCGGGTCAGCCGGGTCGTAGACCGCGGAGAAGTCGGTCAGCTCGTTGTTCAGCAGGAAGCCGCGCCCCGGGACGAGGATGCCGCTGCCGCCGGTCTGCTCGATCGTCAACGTGTACGAGACCACGTTGCCCCACTTGTCCGCAGTGACCAGGTGCGTCGTCGACAGCCCCTCGGTGTCAGGACGGTCGGCCGACGCAACCCCTGCAGTGCAAGGCTGGTACGAGCCGTCCGGCGAGCCTGCCTTGACCGGCTTCACGGCAGCGTGCGCCGGGTCGATCAAGCAAGAACGTTCCGCCCCGAAGCCCTTCGACAACAGCTCCTTGGTCGGGACATCCACGTACGCCGGGTCGCCCACGTAGGCGCCACGATCGGCAAAGGCCAGCGCCGACGCCTCCAGATACATGTGCAATCTCTGCGCATCCGGCAGCTGTGACAAGTGCTGCGGCGCCAGGATGTTCAGCGCCTCGCCCACCGTCGTACCGCCCGATGACGACGGCGCCATCCCGTAGACGTCGAGTCCTTCGTAGTGCACCTTCGTCGGGTCCCGCTTGATGACCTTGTACTTCGCGAGGTCGGCCGTCGACAGGTAGCCAGGCATCACCGGCAAGGTGGTCCCCGGGGCCTTCGGCGGCGTCTTCACCACGCTCTCGATCTCGTGCGCGATCGGCCCGTTGTAGAACGCCGAGGTGCCCTTGCGCCCCAGCAACTCGTAGGTCTTCGCGAGGTCCTTGTTCCGGAACACCGACCCGACGACCGGGGCATCGCCACCGGGCAGGTACAGGTTCGCCGTCGGCACGATCGCCGAGAAGCGCACCTTGTTGTCCAGCGTCTGGTTGCGGAAGGTCTGGTCGATGACGAACCCGTGCTTGGCCAGATCAGCGGCCGGCTGCAACGCCTTGCCGAGGGACAACGATCCCCACGACTTCAAGGCGGAGTCCCAGGTCGCCAGCGTGCCCGGGATGCCCACCGAGACGCCGGACGTCACCAGGTCGGGGAAGAAGGTGTACGGCTTGCCGGTCGCCGGATTGATGAACGCGTCGCTCGGCATCGTCGCCGGCGCGGTCTCCCGGCCGTCGATCGTGTACACCTTGCGGCTCTTCGCGTTGTAGTACACGAAGTAGCCGCCACCACCGATCCCGGCCGAGTACGGCTCGGTGACGCCGAGCGCGGCCGCGGTGGCGACCGCCGCGTCGACCGCGTTGCCTCCGCGCCGGAGTACGGACAGGCCGATGTTGGTGGCATCGGCGTCGACGGAGGCCACGGCACCGCCGTACCCGACCGCGGTGGGCACCTTGGGAGTCGGCGCCGGTGGGTGGTGGGCGCTCGCGGTAGTGACAGTCAGGCCGGACAGGACGAGTGCGCCGGTCGTCAGGGCAGCAGCCAAGCTCTTCGGTGTCACCGGGGTCCTCCGCAGGGGTCGGCAAAACAGGGACAAGCCCCTGCCTACAGCCTCAACGCCCGGTCCGCCAGTCGAAACCGTGTCAGGCCAGTTTCCGTCAGGACAGTTTCCGTCAGGACAGCTCTGTCAGGACAGCTCTGTCAGGACAGCGAGCAAGATGCCAGGAAGCGCTGGAACGAGACGTCGTCCCACTCCTGGTGCTGCTCCGGCAGTTGCACCACCAGCCAGCGCTCGCCGAGCTTCACCTGACCGACCTCGCGCCCGGCCGCGGTCCCGATGTGGAAGACCTTGCCGTCCGCCTGGCTCACCCGCACGGACGCCAGGCTCTGCGCGTCGGTGGCCGACCGGAGTACGAGCTTGGCGTTCTCGTCCGACGTCCGCACGCTCGGCGGAGTCAGTACGACGCGGTCGGCGGTGATCGGGGTCTGCGGGGTCCAGCCGCGCGGCACGAGCGTGCAGGCGACCGAGCTCCAGGGCTTGGTGTTCGCGACCAGGTCGAGCGCGGCGCCGGCGAACATCGACATCGTCTCGCCGGCCTGGCTCGGGGTCGGCGCGGCCGGCGTCGGGGTCGCGGTGGTCTCCGAGGTGGCCCCACCCGTGGCCACCTCCTTGTCCGCACCGCCCCACCACTTCAGCTGGTTGCCGAAGGCGAACACGGCCGTCGAGACGGCGGCGATGCAGAGCACGCCGGTCGTCCGGCGGCGGGCCCGGATCCGGAACAGCGCCCGGCGGCCGCGCGCCACGTCCGCGTCCACATCGGCCGGCGGCAGGCCGTCGACCGCCTGGTCGGCGAACTGCGTCAGCAGCTTCTTCACCTCGTCCACGTCAACTACTCCCGGTCGCGGGATCCGCGGCCGGGTCCTCGGCCATCAGATCCTTCAGTCGTTTCAGGGCTTTCGCCGTCTGGCTCTTCACTGTCCCCTCGGTGCACTCCAGGATCCGTGCGCAGCTCGCGACGTCGAGGTCCTGGAAGTACCGCAGAACCAGGACGGCCCGTTGCCTCGGCGCCAGGTCGAGGAGCGCCCGCCGGACGGCCAGTGTGTCCACCGGGTCCGTCTCGTCGGACAGTCGCGGCTCGAGTGCCTCCGCGGTCACCACCTCGGGGTGGCGGCCGGCCCGGCGGCGCTCATCCAGGAAGGCGTTGACCAGGATGCGGTGCGCATACGGCCCAGCGCCTTCGTGCCGGATCCGGTGCCAGTGCACGTACACCCGGGTACAGGCGGTCTGGACCAGATCCTCGGCGGTGTGCACATCGCCCACGGTGAGCAACATCGCCGTACGCATCAGTCGGTTGCGATCCGCGAGTACGTACTCGCGGAACTCGGCCTCACGGTCACCCCCTCGCATCGACATGCCGTGCGCCTTCTTCCACCCCGACTACGTCTGTAGCGCGGGATCGGTTGCCTTGCGCACGCGAAGGATTACCCGATTCCTCTTGGCTTTCGGCCGCTTCCCGTACGACGGACAGCGCGCGGTCGACCAGATCGGGATCGTCGTAGGCCAGCCAGGTGATCCGGGGATCCTTGCGGAACCAGGAATCCTGCCGGCGGGCGAATCTCCGGGTCGCCTGAGCGGTGCGCTCGCGCGCCTCCGCTTCGCTGATCTCACCGGCCAGCAACGCGATCACCTGGGAGTAGCCGAGCGCGCGGTTCGCCGTACGGCCCTCTGCGAGACCTTTGCCGAGCAGGTCGCGGACCTCGTCGACGAAGCCGTTCTCGAACATGCGGTCCACCCGGCGGTCGATGCGTTCGTCGAGGACCGGCCGCGGCACGTCGAGTCCGAGCTGGACGGCACCGGGGTAGATGTAGGTGTGTTCGGGCAGCGTCGCGACGTACGGCGTACCGGTGATCTCGATGACCTCCAACGCGCGCACGATCCGCCGTCCGTTGCTCGGCAGGATCTGCTGGGCGGCGGCCGGATCCTTGGCGGCTAGCCGTCGATGCAGCTCGCCGCATCCGTGCTCGGCTAGCTCGGCTTCCAGCCGTGCCCGTACTGCGGGGTCGGTGCCCGGGAAGGCGAAGTCGTCCAGGATCGCGCGGACGTAGAGCGCGGAACCACCGGCGAGGACGGGAACCACCTGACGACTCAGGCAGTCGTCGATCGCCGCGCGGGCGAGGTGCTGGAACTCGGCGACGGTCGCGGTCTGGGTGACGTCGAGGATGTCGAGCAGATGATGGGTGATCCCCTGCCGCTCGGCCGCCGTGATTTTCGCCGTACCAACATCCATCCCGCGATAAACCTGCATCGCATCTGCGTTGACGACCTCCCCCGCCAGTCGTTTGCACAAGGCAACGGAGAGGTCGGATTTGCCGGCCGCCGTGGGACCGACGACTGCGACGACAAGGGGCACGACCATCACACCAGTGTGACAGTGCGGCTCTTCGGGCTGCCGGACAGGCGTGAAGTCTTGCCCAAGTCTGCCCGTGCGGGGGTTGTGATGACCCTGTCCGTTCGGTAAGAACAAGGGCAAGGAGTTCCGGTCCGCTACGGGGGGCCGACTTTATTTCGCGAGCAGTACCGACTCGGGAGGGTTTGCAAGTGACGAATCAGTTCGACGAAGAGGGCGACGCCGCCAAGGACGCACTGGACCTGGACGGCGGGATCGACTCCGCCGACGCCAAGCGCAGTGGTGGCGACGTGGAGCTCAAGGGTAAGAGCGGCGGCGACGTCGAGGCCCAGAAGAGCGGCGGGGACGTCGAGATCAGCGGACCGGACAAGAGCGGCGGGGACGTCGAGGTCGGTGGGCCGGACGAGAGCGGCGGCGACGTCGAGTAAAGCGGTACGCCGGGATCCCACACCTGGGGCCCGCTTGGTGGGAGTATCCAGCCTAGCTGTCTGTAAGTAGTTCACTACGCTAGGAATGGGAGCCCCACGCGATGGGCATCTTCGACAAGTTCAAGGGCAAGGCCGAGGACCTCAAGGACAAGGCGACCGACCTCGTCGACCAGCACGGCGACAAGGTCGGGGATGGTCTCGACAAGGCCGGCGACTTCGTTGACGAGAAGACCGGCGGCAAGTACGGCGACAAGATCGACCAGGGCGTCGACAAGGCCAAGGACGGCCTCGACGGACTGGACGGTCAGGACGACGACATCGCCAACAAGGCCTGACGTCTGCAGGTCCCGGGGCCGCGAGGCGAACCTTCTCCTCGCGGCCCTTCTGCTTGTCGAGGGTTGTCCGACACGGGGCACTAGGGTGGCGGGATGGATCGGTTTCAGGTGATTCCGGCGGCGTACGTTGTACTGCGGCGTGGCGACGAGGTCTTGATGTTGCTCAGGGCCAATACCGGCTACATGGACGGCTACTGGGCGGTGCCGGCCGGGCATGTGGAGAAGGACGAGTCGGTGCTCGCTGCTGCTCTTCGCGAAGTGCGCGAGGAGGTCGGTGTCGAGATCGACCCGGACGACCTGGTGCCGGTCACCGCGATGCACCGGACCGGCGGGAACGGGCAGGCGATCGACGAACGGGTCGATTTCTTCTTCACCACGTCGCGCTGGAGTGGTGAGCCCCGCTTGATGGAGCCCGGCAAGGCTGCCGGGCTCGCCTGGTACTCCTTGGACAACCTGCCCGACCCGGTGGTCCCGCACGAGGCACGGGTGCTGAGAGGGCTCCAGTCGGGCGGTCTGCCCGCAGTCATCGCGCAAGGTTTCGAGTAGTTCTCCGGCTGTTCACCGCCGGGCCCTCCGGCTCGCTCTACAGTGCCTTCGTTGTCAACCACTTGCGGAGGTCGATTGTGGACGTGCAGAGCGACGGTACAAGTAGGCGTCTATTGCTTCAGGCGGGTGCCGCCGGGATCGGTGCGGTCGGGCTCGGGGCGCTGCCTGGTGCCGTCTCGCCCGCCTCCGCGGTCACCGACGCCACTGCGTCCGCCTCGGCGACGGGGGCCGCTGCGCGGCGTACGGGGGATGCTGACAACCCGCGGTTCACGGTGGCCGTCGTGCCGGATACGCAGTATTTGTTTGACACCGATCGGGGTGATCCGGCGCCGTTAAGGGCGTCCTTCGAGTATCTGATCGAGCAGCGCGAGGCCGAGAACATCGTCTTCACCGCGCATCTGGGCGACGTGGTCGAGAACGCGCTCGGGATGGAGTTCGCCCAGGCCGGACCGGTCTTCGACATCCTCGACAAGGCGCGGATGCCGTACTCGGTGCTGGCCGGCAACCACGACATCGACGGCAGCACGGACGACCAGCGCGGCGATACGCCGTACCTGCGGACGTTCGGCCCGAAGCGATTCAGGAAGTCGAGCACGTACGGCGGTTCGTCGCCGGACGGGTACAACTCCTTCCATGTGTTCCGCGCGGCCGGCCGGCAATGGTTGCTGCTGGCAATGGATTGGCGACCGTCGGACGCCGGCTTCGCCTGGGCCCGCGAGGTGATCGCGGACCACCCCCGGCTGCCGGTGATCCTGACCATCCACGAGATCGTGTACGCCGACGCGGGCGACCCGGTCGCGAAGTTCTCCGACCACGGCGACCGGGTCTGGGAACAACTTGTCGACGGCAACGACCAGATCTTCCTCACCCTGAACGGCCACTACTGGCCGTCGGGGCGCGTCGCCCGGCAGAACAAGGCCGGCCATGACGTGCACCTGCACATCACCAACTACCAGGACCGGTACTACGGCGGCTCGGCGATGATCCGCCTCTACCACTTCGACCTGGCCCGCAACACGATCGACGTCGAGACGATCTCGCCGTGGATCATGGACCAGAACCCGGCCCGGCGCAGCCTGCTGGCCGAGGGCGAGATCGAGCTCACCGACGAGACCAACCGGTTCTCGGTGCCGTTCGACTTCAGTGCCCGCTTTGCTGGCTTCGACCCGCAGCCGGTACGGCCGGAACGGCCCGCGGGCCAGCTGGTGATCCCGGGGACGCTGGCGTACTGGCGGCTTGATGGTGCTGTGGGCAAGGTGATCGACCGGTCGGGCCGCGGCAACGACCTCACGCCGGTGCTGTTGCCGGGGAGCGCTGCCGACAGCCTCCAGGTGTCTTCCGAGCATCATCCCGATCAGCCTGCGCACGCCAGCTGGTTGTTTGCCGGGGGCAAGGATCCGGCACGTGGTGGTTATCTCCGTACGGCGGACAATGCGCCGTTGAACCGTCAGACCTTCCGCAACGGCTACACGATCGAGGCGTTCGTCAAGCTGGCCGACGACGGTGCCGATCATTCGTGGGAAGGTTTGCTCAGCCGTCTGGGTACCGGCGCCGATGTCGGGAAGACCGGCAGCGATCCGTCCGAGCCGGTCGCCAAGTTGGGCTTCTCCGGTGGGCGGCAGGCGCAGTGGGCCGTCTACCCGCTCGACAAGAACGACACCTTCACCAACTGGGGACACGAGCAGGTCGCGGGTCGCTGGTTCCACCTCGCCGTCGTCAACGACGGCCGGCACAGCACCTTGTACGTCGATTCCTCAGAGCTTCTCCGCAACCCGTCCACCCGCTCGAACGGCCTCAGCACCACCGGTGCCGCCTGGCTCCTCGGCGCCGGCCACTACGCCAACACCATCGACCAGGGCTTCGCCGGCTCGATCGGCGACGTTCGCATAGTCGACCACGCCCTCAACCCAGCCCAATTCCTCAACGCCTGAGCTCCGTCGGCGGTCGTCTCACCCCGCGGTTGGCCCCAGGGCTACCAGGGGACGGCGGTGAGGGCGGCTTTGCCGATGGGGGCGAGGTCGGTGCGGAGCTGGTCCTGTTCGGCCGGAGACAAGATGACGTAGGCGGTGGCGGCGAGGGTGTCGGTGAGGTCCTCGATGCGGGCCTTGGTTGCGCGGCCGGCGTCGGTGAGGCCGCCGTCGTCTACCAGGCCTCTTGAGCGCATGCCGTCGATGACTGCGTTCAGCTGAGCTGCCGGGAGGTGGTGGATCCGGCCGAACTTCTCGGCGGGCATGCCTTCCCAGAGCGCGTGGAGCACGTGGGCTTCCGTTCCGCCGACGCCCTCGCTGACCAGGGCGGCGATGTGACCGTCGCCGCGGTGCTCGCGGAGGAGGGTCGCCGCGTGCCAGAGACGCGCGACCGGCTCGATGGGTGCGGGGAGCGCCCGAAGTCCGGCGTACAGGGGGCGTCCGACGGTCGGCGCGCTGTACGCCGCCTTGGTGGCGAGGTCGGCGGCGCGGGCGATGCTCGGGTCGTCGGCGAGGTCGCCGAGAATGCGCCGGAGCGCCGCGGTGCAGCCCTGTTCGCGAGCGGCCAACGCTGCTTGTGGGGTGGTCAGCTTCCAGACGTACGGGATGTGGCGGGCGACCTCGCCGGGCGCGAAGTTGTAGAAGATCGCGTGCACGACTTCGGCCGGTGCCAGGCCGAGCGGTGCGGCGCGACCGGCGAAGTAGGCGTCCCAGGTGTTCCGCAGTCCGAGCGCCATCAGCGCCTCGTCCACCTCGTCGGCGAAGTACGCAAGCTCGTGGATCGGGCTGACCAACTCGTGCATCTGCCGGGCGAACGACATGATTTCCTCCTTGTCGCGGCACCCCTCCTGGGCACCCACTCACCCTTCCTACGAACCCCGGTCCCCCATTCCGACATCCTCTCCCACAAATACCTCAGGCCGGCGCGGGTCAGGGCGCGAGGGGGTGGGGATCGAGTCGCCGGGGGCGCGAGTCAGGAGGTTAGGTGGGTGCGGATCAAGGCGGCTTGGGCGGGGAGGAGGGCTTGCTCTTCGGGGGTGAGGGTGACGTTGCGGGCGCGGGAGGCCAGGGCTGCGTCGAGGCTGGGGGTGGGGTCGGAGGAATTGGCGAGGTAGACGGCCAGGGCCTCGCGGAGGAGGGGTGACAAGGTGGCCCAGGCGGGGTCCAGGGCTACCTGGGCGAAGATGATCGCCGTCATGGCGATGTCGAACCCTGCCGGGCCCTCTTCGGCGTTGCGCCAGTCGATGACGACCGGGCCGTCCGTGGTCTGGATGACGTTGTACGGGTGGAGGTCGCCGTGCATGACGACCAGGCCGGCGGTGCCGCTCGGTGGGGGGATCGCGTGCAGGCGGCGGTGGAGGTCGGCGTGGACTCGGCCGAGATCTTCCGCGGTCAGGTCACCTGCGACTGCTGCGTCGGCGAGAGTCGGACCGGTGAGCCGCTGGATGACCATGTCAGCGCCGCCGACCTGACGGACCGCGGGCACCGGGTAGTCGTACTTCGCGACCCATCGCATGAAGTCGGCCTCGTCGCGCACCGGATGCCCATTCCGATACCGCCGCAGCACCCACCCGTCGTCGATCGAGTACACATCCGCATCCCGCCCCGCCGCAAACGGCTCCGCATCAGCAGAAATCAGCCCTGCCGGGCTGACCATCGGTGCGTCGGCAGGTTCGGTCCTGGCCGGGTCGGGTGGGACGTCAGCCAACTTGGCAGCCGCCGGTCGCGGGTTCCAGGGGAGCCGGCTTGGTGCCGATGGTGGGCATGCCGAGCATGACGCCCGGGGCAGTTGATGGAGGCGCGTCCTGGAGGCGTTCCCAGGCGTCGCCGGCTCGCGTACGGCGTACGGAACCGAACGTGTCGGCGACCAGGTGGTGGGGGGCGGCGTAGGTGACCTCGACGGTCGCCATGTCGCCGGGGCGCGGCTTCTCGACGCCTTCGGGGAGGGCGAAGTGGACCAGGCGGTTGTCCTGGGCGCGACCCGACAGCCGGTGGGTGGCGGCGTCCTTGCGCCCCTCCCCCTCGGCGACGAGCACCTCGAGCGACCGCCCGACGACCTTCTTGTTCTCCGCCCAGGCCATCTCTTCCTGCAACGCGACGAGCCGCTCGTAGCGGTCCTGTACGACGTCGCGCGGCACCTGCTCCTCCATCGACTCCGCCGGAGTACCGGGCCGCTTGGAGTACTGGAACGTGAACGCACCGGCGAACCGCGCCTGCCGTACGACGTCCAGCGTGCCCTGGAAATCTGCCTCGGTCTCACCCGGGAACCCGACGATGATGTCCGTCGTGATCGCCGCCTCCGGCATCGCAGCGCGGACGTCCTCGATGATCTTCAGGTACCGATCGCGCCGGTACGAGCGCCGCATCGTCTTCAGGATCTGGTCCGACCCCGACTGCAGCGGCATGTGCAGCGACGGCATCACGTTCGGCGTCTCGGCCATCGCCTCGATCACGTCCGCGGTGAAGTCACGCGGATGCGGGGAGGTGAACCGGACCCGCTCGAGCCCCTCGATGGTTCCGCAGGCACGAAGCAGCTTCGAGAAGGCATAACGGTCGCCGAACTCCACGCCGTACGAGTTCACATTCTGGCCGAGCAGGGTCACCTCGAGGACGCCCTCGGCGACGAGCGCCTCGACCTCCGCGAGGACGTCGCCCGGGCGGCGGTCCTTCTCACGACCGCGCAGCGCCGGGACGATGCAGAACGTGCAGGTGTTGTTGCAGCCGACGCTGACCGAGACCCAGGCGGAGTACGGCGACTCGCGGCGGGTCGGCAGCGTCGAGGGGAAGACGTCGAGCGACTCCAGGATCTCGACCTGGGACTCCTCGGCGATCCGGGCCCGCTCCAGCAGCACCGGCAGCGAGCCGATGTTGTGGGTCCCGAAGACGACGTCCACCCAGGGCGCCTTCTTGGTGATGGTGGCCTTGTCCTTCTGCGCCAGGCAGCCGCCGACGGCGATCTGCATACCGGGCGTCTTGGCCTTCACCGGCGCGAGGTGCCCGAGGTTGCCGTACAGCTTGTTGTCGGCGTTCTCCCGGACCGCGCAGGTGTTGAACACGACCACATCGGCCTGGTCACCCTCGGGCGCACGGACATAACCCGCGTCCTCCAGCAGCCCGCGGAGCCGCTCGGAGTCGTGGACGTTCATCTGACACCCGTAGGTGCGGACCTCATATGTACGCATAACAGCCACCAAGAGTACGTCGTACGGCGGCCTCAGTCGCCACCGACCAGTCGGACGGCCGGCGCATCGTAGGCGACCAGGAAGCTCTCGCCCGGGCCGATCGAGGCACCGCGGGTCGCGTTGCCGTTCCGGACCAGCAGCGAAGCCGTCTGCTTCCCGGTCCGCGACACCCACGAGGTGACCTGGATCGCGCGTTCGCCCTGGTCGGCGTGGGACAGGAACGGGTTGTGGACGTTCGGCTTGCTGAAGACCAGCAGGCCGCCGTTGTCGACGTACATCCCGACGATGTCGCCCGGAGCGTCCTTCTTCCACAGCTGGTCACCACTGCCGGCGTCGACGGCCGTGAGGGTGCCGCCGCTGCGGTAGACGATCTCGTCGGATCCGGCCACCGCCGGCTCGTCACCGGTGGAGATCGTCAGGCCGCCGATCGACCGCCAACTGCCGTCCTTCAGCGACACCGTCCGCGCATTGCTGCCCTCCAGCAGATACGCCCGGTCGGGGGTGAGCCGAAGGGTGCCCGGGTACATCGTGTGCAGCCCTTGCAAACAAGGCATTCCCGAGGTGGCGAGCGTCTGCTTCCCGTCGCGGAAGCCCAGCAACTGGCAGCTGCCATCGACCTTCTCCGCGATCACAGTCAGATCACCCTGCAAGCCGAGCGTGCTCAGCGGCTGGACGAGGTGCCGGTTCAGCTCACGGCCGTCAGTAGCGGACCGGATGACATACTCGCGGCGCTCCTTGTCCACCTGACGCAGCCCCACCACCACGGACGGCAACGCCGGGACCGTACGGCGGAAGATGCGGGTCCGCCCAGCCATGTCCTCGGCCGCACGGTAGTCCTGCTGTGTCCAGACGGTCTTGCCCGTTTTGTCGACGCCGGTCCAGGTACAGGGCTTGGTCTCACTCAACTCCCTGAACTTGCAGTCCGCTAGAACGACCAGCCCCTCGGACGCCGCCACGACAGGCGTGACGTAGCCGAGCGAGCCGATCGCCCCGCGACCTTTGAAGGATCTGGCCCAGAGCTTCTCGCCGTCCCGGGAGTAGTAGGTCAGGTTGCCCCCGTCCTCACCGGAGGCCGACCAGCCGACAACCGAGCCGTCGGCAGCGACCGCCGACGTTTCGTACCGGGCCGCCGGATAGCTGGCAACGAACCGGCCCGTCGACTTCTCGTAGGACCGCAGCGGCTGCTGGGTGCCCAGCAGATAAATGCGGTCACCGATCGCCCAGACCGCAATTCCGCCGGCGTTCGACAGCCGATCGTCCAGCGACGCGGACCACTGGATGTCGGATCGGGTCCGGGCATCGAGAGCTGCGCGCGGAACCGCGATCGCCACCGCCAGCACAACGACCGCGACCAGCAACCCGGCCGGCCAGAGAATCAGCCGCCGCGAAGTCCGCCGCCGAAGCACTTCAGCGACGACGAGGACAAGCAGGGGTGCGCAGAGAAGCAGCCCGAGGACGTAGAGGACAGGGCGCGGTACGGCGACCGCCCACCCCACGGCCCCGAGGCCGGCCAACGCCAGGATCCCCAGAAAGGCGGCCCGCCCACGAGTGACCAGTTGAAACTTCACCCGGCTGAGCATAGGCGGGCAGCGGGTCTGGGTGACTGCGGGTAGGTGGAGCTAGCACCACCGTGATCGGGGTTCTGCGGCCCCTGCCACGCACCCCGGCCGGCATAACACTGGAACCCATGAACAGTTCCCGTCGTCAGTTTCTTGCCCAGTCCGCAGCCGGGGCCGCGGTGGTCGCCGGTGGGTCCTTCGCCGCCGCCTCTCCTGCCTCCGCGTTCACCGCCCCGCAGAGCGGAACCCGGATCACCGCCCGGGCCATCGCGTCCGGCACCCGGATCACCGCGTTGACCGATGTCACGGTGATCGATGTAGTGACCGGCCGGCGCAACAAGCATCAGACCGTGTTGATCAGCGGTGAGGAGATCATCGGGGTCGGCCGACTGCCGGTGCCGCGGGGTGCCACCGAGATCCGGCTGTCCGGCAAGTTCGTCATCCCCGGGCTTGCCGACATGCACGTCCACTCGCTCGGCGACGAGCACGTCTCACCGCCGCTCTACCTGGCGAACGGACTCACCACGGTCCGCGAGATGGCCGCCCCCGACCCTGTCCTGTACGACTGGCGTGACCGGATCGAGGCGGGCACCCTGCTCGGGCCGCGGATGGTCGTGGCCAGCCAGATCATCGACGGCGACCCGACCTTGTGGGACCCGAACCTGCTGCACGTGCTGGTGGTGAAGGACGAGGCCGGCGCGCGGGCCGCGGTGCGGCAGGTGAAGGGCGAGGGCGCCGACTTCATCAAGGTGTACTCGCGGCTCAGCCCCACGGCGTACCGGGCGATCCTCGACGAGGCAAAGAAGCAGGGCCTCACAGTTCACGGGCACGCGCCGGACCAGGTGTCGATCAAGCAGGTCAGCGCCGCCGGGCAGCGCAGCATCGAGCACATCCACTCGCTGGCCTTGTCGGTGTCGAGCCGGGAGGCCGACGTACGCCGTATGCAGCGCGCCATCACCGTGAAGACCGGCGACTACAACGGGTGGTTCCGCCAGATGCACCCGATCGAGTGGATCGCCGCGAACACCTACAGCTCCGCACGGGCAGCCGACGTCTTCGGCACGCTCCGACGCAACCGGACCCGAGTCACGCCGACGCTCACCATGCACCACGCGCTGGACCTGCCCGACTTCACCGGCCCCGATCCGTCGACGCTGAAGTACCTCAGCGAGGACTCGATCGGGACGTTCGAGTACGTGATCGACACGCTCTACAAGGCGAATCGCGGTGCCGAGGAGATCGCACACCAGCAGCAGATGTGGGAGTACCGGCAACGATTCGTCCGCGAGTTGTTCGACCACGACGTACCGGTCCTGGCCGGCACGGACACCGGTACGCCGTACTCCGTCCCCGGCTTCGCCCTGCACGACGAACTCGAGTTGCTCGTCGCCGCCGGTGCATCGACGAGGCAGGCGCTGGCCACCGCGACGATCGAGCCCGCGCGATTCCTCGGGATGCACACCGGTGCGGTCGAACCGCGGAAGCTCGCCGACCTCGTCGTACTGGACGCCGACCCGTTGCAGGACATCCGGAACACCCGACAGATCCACTCGGTCATCACTCGGGGCCGGGTCATCTCCCCCGCTGCCCGGCAGAAGATGCTCGCCGACGTCGAGACGGCGGTGAAGCAGCCCGCTTCGGCCGCCGCGATCGCCACCGGCGGCTGCTGCGGAACAAGCCGCCCCGCCTGAAGCAACAGCCCGGCTCGCCTCAACAGGACGGCGCTCCTCAACAGGACGGCGCTCCTCAACAGGCCGGCCGGCCTCGCGGGGAACAGCAGGACGGCCCGCCTCGAGAGAGCGGGCCGCCCTGGTTGGTGACTCACGCCGGCGGGGTGATGCTCCAGATCCCGCGGCCGTGAGTTGCGGCGTACACCCGGCCGTCAGGCCCGGCTTCGATGTCCATCACCGTTGTCGTCGGTGCACCGTTGCCCAGGATCTGCCAGGTCGTCGCACCCGGTGCCCGGTAGAACGTGGCCAGGTCGGACCCGACCACCAGCGCACCGTTCGCCAACTGCTTGACCGCGCTGGTCGGGATGTCCGGCAGGTTCGCCGAGATATCCGCCCAGGTCGCACCGCCGTCCTTCGTCTCGAAGACATGGCCGACCCCGGCGCCCGGCCCCTCGGTGAAGCGGCGGGAGAAGCCGTTCACCGCGACGTACGCGTGCTGACCCGACGCCGGATCGATCCCCACGCCGGCGAGGTACCGGTTCGGGAAGCTGCCCGGCAGCGTGACCTGATGCCAACTGCCACCCGCGTTGGTCGCCAGCCCGCGAGCGAATCCGGCGTTGTTGCACGGACCGCACCAGCTCACCCAGCCGACGCCGCCGCGCATCGCGACCGCGGTCGCCGAGTGGCCGGCACCGAGATCGAACGCCTTGGTCCACTCCGACGCGCTCCGCATCCCCCAGCCCTTGGTGGAGGTGTAGACGAACTGGCCGCCCGCGATGAAGCCGCCGGAGTTCGCCGAGTCGATCGCGACCGGTGCGATGAACCGTGGCGCCGGGTCGCCCGGGTCCAGACTCCAGGAGCTCGCCTGGTCAACGCTCAACGCACCAGGGTTCAGCGCGCAGTTGTTGGTGATCTTGACCGCCAGCGCGGTGTACTCCTGGAGCTGGTTGCAGCCGTTCTGCGGGTCGGCAGCGCCGTCACCGCCGTCGCCACCGAAGTTCGAGCCCATCTCGGTGTCGCCGGTGCTCCCGTTGGGTTTGACCGAGAACAGGTTCGACACACCGTTGTCCTGCAGACCTCCCGAGACCACGACGCCGCCGTTCTTGGTGTCCTTGCCGACGGACACCGAGTAGTACTGCAGCGCGTCCATGGTTCCGTCATCGGTTAGCGACGACCAGTCGGTGGCGTTCTTGTTCGCGTTGATCTGACCGTTCACCGGGCGCCGGTAAAGACCACCGTCGTTGCCGACGAACACGACCGGCTTTCCGCCCGCCGTACCGACTGCGACCGAGTGCTGATCGGAGTGCGGTGCCATCGGGCAGGTGTTCTTGGAGTCCGCGATGTTCCAGCAGTCGAAACCGAAGTTCCAGTACGGACCGATGGTCGCCCAGTGCGATCCGCCATCGGTCGTCTCGAAGACCTCTTCGAGACCCGCCCAGACGTGATCGGCATTCGCCGGATCGACAGCGAGGAACTGGTTGTACCAGGCCTGTACGCCGACCGCGTACCCCTTGCGGTCCAGGGCCGAGCCGCTGTTGTGCAGGATCTGCGCGTCGGCGATCTTGTTCCACGGGCCGGCCGGGCTACCGGTCTTCGACACGAAGATGCCGGCGAGGCTGGAGCTGGTGTTGATCTTGCTCGGCTGCTGCACCAGGGCGTACAGCCGGTCGCCGGTCTTGGAGAAGGCGAAGGTCGTGTACCCGACGTCGGTGCTGTTCTTGATCCCGCCGAGCACGACACTGAGCCGCTTCCAGCTCGACGGACCGGCGGTGAAGTCGTTCGTCTCGTAGAAGCCGTTGTAGGTGTCACCCGAGCGCCAGCCGATCGCGGCGATCACATGCTTGGGGTTCTTCGGGTCGATCGCGATGTCGTTGACGATGTTCTTGTACGCCGCGTTGGTGGCGCCACCGGTCTGAGTTCCGGCCGGCACCAGCACGTTGCCCGCGTCGTCCTTGATCTCGGGCATGAAGTCCGGGTTCGGGTAGAACGCGACCTTCCAGGCACCGGACTTCGTCGACGCGTCGTGGTACCAGATTCCGCGGTTGGTCGCGGCGAACACCTGGCCGCCGCCCCAGCGCAACCGGCCGACCGTGGTCGACTCCAGTTCCTTGCCGCCGACCCGGTCCGACGGAGCGAACACGCCCGAGGTCGGGTTCGCCAGGCGATAGACGCCCGACCCGACGTACGACGTACCGCCCGTGTTGGCCTCGCCTGTCGCGTACCAGAGCGATCCGTCACCGGCGAGTTGCAGGTCACCGCCGCTCAGTGAGGGCAGCGAGTCGCTCAACGGGGTCCAGTTGCCGCCGCCGGCGCTGGAGCGCCAGACGCCACCGTTGGCGCCCGCGGCGTACACGTGGTTCGCGTTGTCCGCGGCGAGCCCGGTGATGCGGCCGCTGACGTGCCCGGCGCCACCACTGGAGTTTGAGTACCAGTCGCGGTAGCGCGGGTCGTCCGCGTTGTAGGGAACCTTGGTGACGTCACTCCAGGTCCCGGCCGTGTGCTGCATCGCGGTGAGCTGGGCGAACGCCGCGGAGTACGCGCCCGGGGCAACGATGCCGCCCGGTGCCGTCCGGGCCTGCTCGAACTCGTCGGCGATCGTGAAGGCTTCCTTGGACTCGCTCTGCATCTCCGACGGGTTTCCGCCGGCGATCATCAGCGCCTTCTCCATCACGGCCGCGTTGTAGTGCTTGTCGGCCCACTGATGCTTGAGCCATTCCTCCTTGAGTTCGTACCGGCCGGCGTACCCGCCGATACCGGCGGACACGAGTCCTACGCCGAGGACACCTGCCACGATTTTGCGAGTACGTCCGGTCAGCGAGATCCGCATGACACGCTCCGAGAATTCCGGCGGGGTGCCGTCGGTTCTCCCGGCACTCCCGTAGCACAAGGCCGCAGCGACCGTACGCCCGGGGGTCTTCCCCGGGGTAGCAGATCGGGGCCGCCAGCCATGGAACAAGGGAAATCCTGCATGATCGTTCGGTGCGTGACCGGTTCGTGACGCACCGACGCGTTCGTCGCAGATCGTTACCTCTGTGGAACCCCCGGGCCGTGCGGGTCACCCTCTGCCTCCGCTAGGTTCTGGCCATGAGTGATTCCGGCACCCTGACGACAACTGGTCTTGTCGCCCTGACGGACGTCAACAAACATTTCGGCGACCTGCACGTGCTGAAGGACATCAACCTGTCCATCGGCAAGGGCGAGGTCGTGGTGGTGATCGGACCGTCCGGCTCCGGCAAGTCGACCCTGTGCCGCGCGATCAACCGGCTGGAGCCGATCGACTCCGGCAGCATCACGCTCGACGGCCAGCCGCTGCCCAGTGAGGGCAAGGCGCTGGCGAAGCTGCGCGCTGACGTCGGCATGGTCTTCCAGAGCTTCAATCTGTTCGCGCACAAGACCATCCTGCAGAACGTCACCCTCGGCCCGATGAAGGTCCGCGGCCACTCCAAGGCGGAGGCGGAGAAGAACGCCCGCGCCCTGCTCGACCGGGTCGGGGTCGGCGCCCAGGCCGACAAGTTCCCGGCCCAGCTGTCCGGTGGCCAGCAGCAGCGCGTCGCGATCGCGCGGGCGCTGGCGATGGACCCGAAGGTGATGCTGTTCGACGAGCCGACCTCGGCGCTCGACCCGGAGATGATCAACGAAGTCCTCGACGTGATGGTCGAGCTGGCCAAGCAGAGCATGACGATGGTCGTGGTCACGCACGAGATGGGCTTCGCCCGGAAGGCCGCCAACCGGGTGGTCTTCATGGCCGACGGCCAGATCGTCGAAGAGGCCGCGCCGGAGAAGTTCTTCACCGACCCGCAGACCCGTCGGGCCCAGGACTTCCTCTCCAAGATCCTGACGCACTGACCGCCACTGCCCGTCCCCTGCAATTCCTGAGCAGTACCGAATACACGGAGGAAACCAACATGCGACAGCGGATCATCGCTGCCCTCGGCATCACGGTCCTGGCCGCCACCGGCCTGACCGCCTGTGGCGACGACTCGGGCTCCGGCGGCGGGGGCGACAAGATCGTCATCGGCGTCAAGTTCGACCAGCCCGGTCTCGGCCTGAAGGAAGGCTCGAAGAACACCGGCTTCGACGTCGACGTGGCGAAGTACGTCGCCAAGGAACTCGGCTACGCCGAGGACAAGATCGAGTTCAAGGAGTCCCCGTCGGCCCAGCGCGAGACGCTGCTGTCCAACGGTCAGGTCAAGATGGTCCTGGCGACCTACTCGATCACCGACGCCCGCAAGGAGAAGGTCTCCTTCGCCGGCCCGTACCTGGTCGCCGGTCAGGACCTGCTGGTCAAGGCCGACAGCACCATCACCGGTCCGGACGACCTGGGCGGCAAGAAGCTCTGCTCGGTCACCGGCTCGACCTCGGCCCAGAAGGTCGCGGACAAGTACGCCAAGACCGTGCAGTTGCAGAAGTACGACACCTACTCCAAGTGTGTCGAGGCGCTGGCCGGCGGTGCGATCGACGCGGTCACCACGGACAACACGATCCTGGCCGGTTTCGCCGCGCAGGCCGCCAACCAGGGCAAGTTCAAGGTGGTCGGCAAGACCTTCTCCACCGAGCGCTACGGCGTCGGCCTGAAGAAGGGCGACACCGACACCTGCAACAAGGTGAACGCGGCGCTGAAGAAGATGGTCGACTCCGGTGAGTGGCAGAAGGCGTTCGACGCCAACATCGGCCCGTCCGGGCTGAAGCTGGACCCGGCGACCAACCCGCCGAAGTCGTTCGACCCCTGCGCCTGACCTGACCTTCGTGGGGAGGGACCGCTCCGGTTCCTCCCCACGACCTCGTTCCCCGCTGGAGCAGCATGCACGTCATCTCCCAGTTGTTCTCCGACTATCCGATCTTCAGCGCCTTCAAGGAGACCATCTACCTGACGCTGTTGGCCGCGGTGTTCTCGCTGCTGATCGGCACCGGCGTCGCGGTGATGCGGGTCTCGCCCATCCGGGTGCTGCAGCTGATCGGCTCCGGCTACGTCAACATCGTCCGGAACACGCCGCTCACGCTGGTGATCGTGTTCTGCAACCTGGGCCTGTTCATCCAGCTGGGTGTGGCAGTGGCGAACAAGAACTCCGACACCTTCATCGATACCAACAACTTCCGGCTCGCCGTACTCGGCCTGTCGGTGTACCACGCGTCCTTCGTGGCCGAGGCGATCCGCAGCGGTGTGAACACCGTTCCGATGGGCCAGGCCGAGGCGGCCCGCGCGATCGGCCTGCCGTTCGTGAAGACGCTGCGCCACGTCGTCCTGCCGCAGGCGTTCCGCGGCGCGATCGCGCCGCTGGCGAACGTTCTGATCGCGCTCACCAAGAACTCGACCGTCGCCTCCGTGATCGGCGTCGCCGAGTCGTCGGCGACGATGAAGGAAATGATGGAGAACCGTCCTGACGTGCTGGTCGCGATCTTCGGCATCTTCGCGCTGGGCTTCGTCGTCCTCACCCTGCCGGTCGGCATCCTGCTCACCTCGCTGTCCAAGCGCCTGGCGGTGAAGCGATGAGCGCCGGCGTCCTGTTCGATGCCCCCGGACCGCGGGCCAGGCGGTTGTACGCCGTGATCGGCGCGGCCAGCATCGTCATCCTCTTGCTGATCGTCTGGTTCGTACTGGCCAAGCTCGACGACAAGGGCCAGCTCACCGCCGCGAAATGGAAGCCGTTCCTCACCGGCGAGATCTGGTCGCAGTACCTGATCCCCGGCATCCTCGGCACCCTCAAGGCGGCCGCCATCTCGGTCGTGTTCGCCGGTGTGCTCGGCGTCCTGCTCGGAGTCGGCCGGCTGTCCAGCGCCAAGTGGATCCGCTGGCCGAGCAGCATCGTGGTCGAGTTCTTCCGCTCGGTCCCCGTGCTGCTGATGATGCTGTTCGCGTACTTCATCTACGGGCATTACGCGACGTTCCCGGCGGACCAGCTCGCGCTGGCGGGCGTGGTGACCGGACTGACCTTCTACAACGGCTCGGTGATCGCCGAGCTGGTCCGGTCCGGAGTGCACTCGCTGCCGAAGGGGCAGAACGAGGCGGCGCTGGCGATCGGCCTCACCACCGGTAAGACGATGCGGCTCGTCCTGTTGCCACAGGCAATCACCGCGATGATGCCGGCGATCGTCGGTCAGCTGGTGGTGGTCCTGAAGGACACCGCGCTCGGCTACATCATCACGTACGAGGAACTGCTCCGGAAGGCGGAGCAGATCGGGAACTTCAAGGCGAACCTGCTGCCGGCCCTGATCGTCGTCGGCGTGCTGTACATCCTCATCAACAACCTCGTCGGCCTGCTCGCCACCAGGCTCGAGGCGCGCACCCGCCGCCGCGGCCGCTCGGCCTCAGGGACTATAGCCCCCGACCAGAACGACCAGGCCGCGGTAGCGGTCGCCGCCGCCAACGCCAACCAGGCCTACACCGGCCAGCCCGGCGCCTGACCTGACCCGGCGAGAGCCCCGCACGCGCAGTACGGCGTGCGGGGCTCTCGCGTTCGTCAGGGGTGATCCGGGGCGAGCGCGCGGCGTACGGCTTCCAGGGCTGCGTGGTCGTCGACGCCGAGTTGGCGGGCGTGCTGGAGGTACGAGGTCGCCAACTCGTTCAGGCGGTGCCTGCGTTCGTCGCTGGAGAGTCGAGGCAGATTGTCGGCGACGCGGGTCCCGCCACCGCGGCGGGAGACGAGCAGACCTTCCGCCTCGAGCTCGCGATAGGTGCGGGCCACCGTGCCGACCGCGAGTCCGAGATCCCGGGCGAGCTGCCGCAGCGGCGGCACCCGGTCTCCGGGTGCGAGGACGCCGGAGCTGATCAGGTCGGTGAACTGCTTACGGAGCTGCTCGTACGGCGGGGTCGGGTCGGACGCGGAGACGAGCAGAGTGGTCGGCCCGCTCACACGGCGACCCGGCTCGCGCGCGGCTGACCGCTCGGCACCGCGATCGCCCGGACGCTCCAGACGAAGAGGGCGAACCAGCCGATCATCAGGACGAGGAGAACGCAGCCGATCGGCTTCCATGAATCCGCCCGGCACGGCGTCAGCACCAACTGGGCAGCCGTCACGAACGAGGCGGCGAGCAACGGAACGGTGATCAGCACACCGCAGGCTCCGGTGAGGGCGGTCGCCGAATGGCGCCGTGCCGCGTCGTCCTGAACCAGCTCCCCTGCTTGCCCTACCGGGCGTGGACGGCCCGCTGTCCGCCGCAGTCCGATGACCGCGAGCAGTAGACCGAGCACCAACGCCGCACCGAGCGGCAAGCTGTAGAAGGATCCGAGCCACGGGCTCCTGCTCATGGTCATGTCTCCGCACACGCGGGTCAGTGATCGCCCGGCACGCCCCAGGTCGTCAGCCGAACCCAACGACGTGGTCCAGGCCAGCAACCCCAACTCGAAGATCCCGGCCACGCCCACGAAGACGGCCGGCCGCTTCGGCAGATAGTCCAGCACCGAACGGGTCTCGACGGCCGCGCGCCGCACCGGTCCGAACACACGTGGCGTTCGCAGCTCGCCGAGAACGACACCGAGCAGAACCGCCAGGCTGAAAACCGGGGCCGCCAGCAACAGGCCCCGCCCGAGGCCCAGCGACCGGGCGATGATCAAGCCGGCAACGACTCCGGCCAGCACGCCGCCCCACCGCCACTTCCGGGCGTCCCCAGCAGAGGAGTCCTGGTCCGGAGCGGGGATGAACAACACGGTGACGAGGATCGCCAGCAGCAGAACCACACCGAGCACCTGCACGGACATTCGGATCCCCCACTTGTATCAATCAGTTGACACAACACAGCGTGCCTTGAGTGAGCGCTTGTGTCAAACAGTTGGCACAAGTTAAACGTGTTGCATGGTTCGCGGGAGCGGCTGAGACTTCTGGGATGACTTCCGACGGGCGTGCTGGGATTGATGCCGGGTTGGTCCGGCGGCTGGTGAAGGCTCAGTTTCCGCAGTGGGCCGAGTTGGAGGTCGAGCCGGTCCGCGTGGACGGGCATGACAACCGGACCTATCGACTCGGGGACTCGATGACGGTGCGGTTGCCTACGGCATCGGCGTACGCGCCTGCAGTGGACAAGGAGGATCGGTGGTTGCCGGTGCTGGCGCCACAGTTGCCTGTCGCGGTGCCGGAGGTGCTGGGGAAGGGCGTGCCGGGTGAGGGGTATGCCTTCAACTGGTCGATCCGGCGGTGGCTCAGCGGAGCGACGTCGAGCCCGGAGCGGATCGACGACCTGGTGGAGTTCGCGGTCGCCGTGGCGGAGTTCATCAAAGCGTTGCAGGCGTGCGACGCGAGCGGTGGGCCCGTCGCCGGTGCGCACAGTTTTCATCGGGGCGCGCCGCCGGCGTACTACGACGACGAGACCCGCCGGGCCCTGCTCACCTTGGAAGGACAGGTCGACACCGTTGCCGCGACCGCAGTCTGGGAGGCCGCCATCGGGTCGGTGTGGGACGGGCCGCCGACCTGGTTCCACGGAGACATTGCCAGCGGCAACCTTCTCGTCGAGGACGGGAAGCTGTCGGCGGTGATCGACTTCGGTACGTCGGGGGTAGGCGACCCCGCGTGCGATCTGGTGATCGCGTGGACCATGTTCGAGGGCGAGAGCCGGGCGGCATTCCGTCGTACGGTGGATCAGGATGCAGGGACCTGGGCCCGGGCCCGCGGCTGGGCACTCTGGAAAGCCTTGATTGTGATGGCCGATCAACAGAGCGTCGACACCAACCGCCGCGTGATCGACCAGGTGCTGGCCGACCACGCGGCGAATGCCTAGCGCAGGGTGTTGAACTGGCGCAGGTGTTGAACTAGCGCAGGGTGTTGAAGGAGTCGCGGATGATCTCCAGTGCCTCGGTGGTCTCTTCCTCGGTCAGCGTCATCGGCGGAGCCATCCGCAGGACGTTGCCGTAGAGGCCGCCCTTGCCGATCAGCAGGCCGCGGTTCTTGGTCTCCTGCTGCAGTTTCGCCGTCGTCGCGGCATCTGGCTTGTTGTCATCCGGCGTGACGATCTCGGCCGCCAGCATCAAGCCCTTGCCGCGGACGTCACCCAGCTCGGGGAACTCCTCCGAGATACCGCGCAGGCCGTCCATCAACTGGGCGCCGCGCTTGGCCGCATTCGCTTGCAGGTCCTTGTCGAGCAGGTAGTCGAGGGTCGCCTTGGCCGCAGTGGTCGAGATCGGGTTGCCACCGAACGTCGACAGCGAGTTCGCGCTGAGACTGTCCATCAGTTCCGCTCGAGCAACCACACCCCCGATGGCGAACCCGTTCCCGAGCCCCTTCGCGAACGTCATGGCATCCGGTACGACGTTGTGCGCCTGGATGCCCCAGAAGTTGTCGCCGGTCCGGCCCCACCCGGTCTGCACCTCGTCGGAGATGAGCAAGATGCCGAACTCGTCGAGCACCTCCTTGAACGCGGCGTACAGGCCGTCCGGAGGTGAGGAGAAGCCGCCGACGCCCTGGATCGGCTCGACGATCATGCAGGCGACGTCGCCGGCCGTGGTGGTCTGGATGACCTCACGCAGGTCGTCGGTGCAGACCTTGATGTACTCCGCGTCCGGCAGGTCCTTGAACGGGCTGCGGTAGCGGTAGGCGCCCTGCACGTACTGCACGTTCACCGGCGACAGGCTGCTGGCCGACCAGCCGCGGTTGCCGGTGATCGCGACGGTGCCGAACGCGCGCCCGTGGTAGGAGTTGCGCAGCGCGAGCACCTGGTTGGAGCGGCGCTTCTGCGTCGCCAGCAGCAGCGCCGCCTCGTTCGCCTCGGTGCCGGAGTTGGTGAAGAAGACCTTGGCGTCCGGGATGCCGGACAGCTCGGCGATCTTCTCGGCCAGCTCGATCTGGCGGCGGATCAGGTACACCGTGGAGGTGTGCGCGATCCCGGTCTCGAGTTGCGCCCGGACGGCGTCGGAGATCTCGGCGATGTCGTACCCGATCGCGTTGGTCAGGATGCCGGCGAAGAAGTCGAGGTACTCCTTGCCCTCACCGTCGGTCACCCGGCGGCCGGATCCCTTCACGATCTCGATCGGCTGCTCGTAGTACAACGACAACCAGTCGGGCATGACGGCCTTGTGACGCTCCCAGAGCTCCGCATGAGTCATGTCCTAAGGATTACCTCATCGGCGGGCTTCGCTGATAGGGGCCCGCTACTCTGCTGCTCGTGACAATGCCTGCTGTTCTGCATGTGGATATCGAGTCCCTGGAGCATTTCGACCGGGTGGTGGCCGCCGGGGCCACCTCGATGACCGGCTGGCGGGTCCAGTCCGTGCCACTGCTCGAACGGACGTCCGTACTACGGAAGCTCAGGCCCGCCGGGTCGGTCTTCCTCGGCTGCGCGCTCGACGAGGAGGCCGCCACCTGGATCCGCGACGGCGGCGGCCTGATCTTCCCGGCCATTCCCGAACTGCCCTTCGATCCGTACCGCGGCTTCCTGTACTCGGCCGACGAGCTGTACGCCGACTTGTCCGCGGGCTACGAGGCGACTCCGGATGCGCAGATCTACGCCTGGTCGCGGCAGCAGGGCGAGCGCGGCGACACCAGCCGCACCCTGGCGGCCGCGCTGCACGACCATTCGATCGCAGATGCGCTGGCCGAACTTCCCGCAGATCGGCCATGGATCGGCGTGATGGGCGGCCACGGAATTCAGCGCGGCGATGCGAACTACCGCGCCGCAGTACTGCTCGGAAGGACGCTGGCCCGCTCGGGTCTGATGGTCGCGACCGGCGGCGGTCCGGGTGCCATGGAGGCGGCGAACTTGGGTGCCTCACTGGCGTCGTACGACGATGCCTCGGTCTCCGCGGCTTTGGACGAGCTGGCGAAGGTGCCCTCCTTCCGGCCGTCGATCGCTGCGTGGGCCACGGCGGGACTCGCAGTACGGGACGCCTTTCCTGGTGATGGTGGGGTGTCGATCCCGACCTGGTTCTACGGGCACGAGCCGCCGAACGTGTTCGCTGGAGCGATCGCGAAGTACTTCTCCAACGCCCAACGCGAGGACGTCCTGCTCAGCCGGGCCTGCGGCGGCATCATCTACCTCCCAGGCGCGGCAGGCACAGTCCAGGAGATCTTCCAGGCCGTCACCCCCAACTACTACGGCGACCAGGCGACCCAGACCCCGATGATCCTGGTCGACTGCGACCACTGGACCACCAAAGTCCCCGTCTGGAACGTCCTCCAACGCCTAGCCTCAAACCGCCCCATGGCCTCCTCCATCCACCTCGTCAACACCATCGAAGAAGCCACCAAGCTCGTCTGCTAAGCGGTCGGGTCTGGGCCGAGGGCGAGGTCGAGGAGTTCGCCCAGTTGATTGAGCTGGGTTTGGTTCAAGGCTTGGAATGAGGATCCGATGACGCTGTCGACGGCGTCCTGGCCGGCGGCGCGGAGGCGGGCGCCTTCCTCGGTGAGTTGATGGCGGACGGCCCGGCCGGGGCCGGGGACGCGCTCGATCAGGCCGCGGTCGGCCATCCGGGTGGCGAGTGAGCCGAAGGACTGGTCGGTCTGGAACGTCAGGACGGCGAGGTCGTGCAACGAGGCGTCCGGCTTGCGGTGCAGGTGGCGGAGCGTGTCCCACTGCACGAGCGAGAGACCCAGCGGGGCGAGCGCCTGGCTCAGCGCGCGGTGATGGCGATACTGCAGCCGCTTCACGGCAAGGCCGACCTCGGCCGCTCGATACGTCATGAGGCACACTATATCAGGTTGCTTATATCAGGAAGCTGATCTAAGGTTCCTGATATAACTCTCGAGACGTTGGGACGACACCATGACGTACCTGTTGCTGCACGGCGGCGGTGGAGTGGCGACGATGGTCGGCTTCGCCGACTTACTTGCCGAGCGCACCCATTCGCGCGTGTTGCTGCCGACCCACCCCGGCTTCGGTGGCACGCCGAAACCCGAAGGGCTGAACAGCGTCACCGACCTGGCCCGCCGGTACGTCGAACAGCTCGAGGAACTCGACCTCGCCGACGTGACCGTGCTCGGCAACTCCTTCGGCGGCTGGCTCGCGGCCGAGATCGCCCTGCTGCACAGCCCACGTGTCAGCCGTGCCGTGATCGTCGACGGAATCGGCATCGAGGTCGGCGGCCACCCGATCACCGACGTCAGCGGCCTTCCCGCCACCGAACTGCGGGCGTTCTCCTTCCACGACCCGAGCAAGGCGCCCGTTCCACCGGCTGGAGGCAAAGGCCCGAGCCCGGACGTGCTCGCGTTGATCGGCTACACCGGTCCCGCGATGCTCGACCCGACTCTCAGCAAGCGCCTCGGCGACATCGACATCCCGGCCCACGTGCTCTGGGGCGAGAGCGACGGCATCGCCGACCCGGAGTACGGACGGGCCTTCGCCGCCGCGATCCCCGGCGCGACCTTCACCCTGCTCCCCCAAACCGGCCACCTACCGCAACTGGAGACCCCCGAAGAACTCCTCGGAGCGCTCCTCGAGGTCACCGCCGGGTGATCAGGCCTTGTTGGCGGCGGCTAGTTGGCCGCAGGCGCCGTCGATCTCCTGCCCGCGGGTGTCCCGGACCGTGGTCGGGATGCCGCCGGCCTGCAAGCGGCGTACGAACTCCCGCTCGTCGGCCGGGTCGGAGGCGGTCCACTTCGAGCCCGGCGTCGGGTTCAGCGGGATCAGGTTGACGTGCACCCAGGCCCAGTCGCCGCGGGCGCGGAGCTTCTCGGCCAGCAGGTCCGCGCGCCAGGCGTGGTCGTTGATGTCGCGGATCATCGCGTACTCGATCGAGACCCGGCGCTTGGTCTTCTCCGCGTAGCCCCAGGCGGCGTCGAGGACCTCGTCGACCTTCCACCGGTTGTTGATCGGGACCAGCTCGTCGCGCAGCTCGTCGTCCGGAGCGTGCAGCGACAGCGCCAGCGTGACCGGGATGCCCTCGGTGGAGAGCTGGTTGATCCGCGGCACCAGGCCGACGGTCGAGACCGTCACCCCGCGCGCGGAGATGCCGAGGCCTTCCGGCGACGGGTCGGTGAACCGGCGTACGGCGCCGATCACGGCCTTGTAGTTGGCCATCGGCTCGCCCATGCCCATGAAGACGATGTTGTTGACCCGGCCAGGACCACCGGCGATCTCACCGCGGGACAGCGCCCGGGCGCCGTCCACGACCTGCTCGACAATCTCGGCGGTGCTCATGTTCCGGGTCAGCCCGGCCTGGCCGGTCGCACAGAACGGGCACGCCATCCCGCAGCCGGCCTGCGACGAGACGCACATGGTGGTGCGGTCCTTGTAGCGCATCAGCACGGACTCGACCAGCGATCCGTCCAGCAGCTTCCACAGCGACTTGCGGGTGGTGCCGTTGTCGCACTCCATGTCGCGGACCTTGGTCAGCAGCGGCGGCATCAACTCGGCGACCAGCTTGTCCCGGGTCGCGGCCGGCAGATCGGTCATCTGCGCGGGGTCGTCGGTGAGCCGGCTGAAGTAGTGGTTCGACAACTGCTTGGCCCGGAACGCGGGCTCCCCCAGCGCCGTCACCGCCGTACGCCGCTCCTCGCCGGTGAGGTCGGCCAGGTGCCGCGGCGGCTTCTTGGCACGGCGCGGTTCATCGAAAACAAGGGGGAGGGAGGTAGTCATCGCGGTCAATTGTCGCCCCCGCCCACCCCCATTCACAAATTCACATCACCGTGTGCTCGGTCACCCGGGTCCGGATCCAGTGCTCGATCAGGTCCAGGTAGCCGCTGGCGAAGCGGTAGTCGTGCAGCCGGTAGCCCGCCTCCTCGTCGCTCATCCCGATCGCGTCCGGGCGGCCAAGGTTCATCGCGTGACCGGTGTTCGGGAAGAGAACGACGATCGACTCGCGATTGTGCTCCAGTGCTCGGCTGACCCGTTCGGCGCTCTCCACCGCGGGCAGGTTCGAGTCGTCGACACCGACCAGGAAGAGCACCGGTGCCTTGATGACCTTGTAGGAGTCGACCGGATCGAGGGTCCACAGATCGCTCGCTTCCTCCGGCTCACCCAGTTCGGCCAGCAGTTCGCCGTACGCCGCCCAGGGCGGCACCGGTCCGAGCTCCGGTACCTGGATCGCGTACTCCTGCAGGGTGATCTGCTGAAGTTCGTTGCTCGCAGCAACCAGTGGCGCCAGTTCGTCGTACCGGCGTCGATGCTGCTCATCGGGTAGCCGGCTGAGATCGGCGGCGAAGATCATCCGCCACATCTCCCGGATCCACTCGACCTGCTCCTCGGGCACCCCTTGACCGCGGAGATCGAAGGCCCGTCGGTGGATCTCGGTCTCGAGCGCCGTCGTACCGGCGGCTCCGATGACGCAGACGAAGGCGACCCGCGGATCGCGGGCGGCCACCAGCGGCGCGACCCAGGAACCGTTGCTGAATCCCCAGATGCCGACCTTCGCGACGTCCGGCCGGGTGCGCAGGTAGTCGATCCACGCCGCGGCATCGTCGGCCTTCTCCCCGAACGTCGGCTGCGGATTCCCCTCGGACTCGCCCCAGCCACGCCGGTCGAACACCAGCGCCGCGACGCCGTTGCGGACGAACTGTTCGGCGAACGCCCGGTAGTAGTCCCGCAGACCGCCGGCAGCGCCATGGATCATCACGACGGCCGGATGCGGGCCGGGGCTGGGTGGCGACATCAGCGTGCCGGCGAGCTTGCCGTCCGGTCCGTCGATCGTCACTTCCTCGTCGATCCAGCCCTCTGCGCGCTTGCTCAGCTCAAGCCACTCGCCGTCCTCGGAGAACAGACCCTTCGCGGTGGGATAGATCCGGACGAACCGATCCCCCTCGGCAAAGAACAGGGTCGGTGTCCCGATGAACTCGTCGGCGTTGACGAAGACGGAGATGCGCCGACCATCGGCCAGCTCGTACTGCGTGCTCAGCTTGCGGTACTCGTCGAGGCTCAAGAGGTGCACCTGATGCAGCTCGATCGAGCCGTGCCCCGCGTCTGTCTCGCAGGTGCCGACAAACGTCTCCCCGTCTCGCTGCCCCTCGAGGCGGACGGTCTCGCCACGCGCGACCACTTCGCTTTGGAGACCGACGAGCTTCGCCTCGGGCTCGCCTTGGAGACCAGCAAGCTTCATTTCGAGCCGGAAGATCCGCTCGGCCGGGAAGGCGAACTCGGTCACCCCGTCCGGCACCAGCTCCCCGGTCAGCATGGCCACCCGGCGTACGCCACCGACTTCCAGGCACCCCACCCATTCATCCATATCTGAGAGATTACTCTCGAAACAAACCTCTCACAATGGCAGCGCCCCGCAGTACAGGTTCGTACTGCGGGGCGCCGGTGACGCGATCAGGCCGAGTAGCCCTTCGGCGGGATGAGCGTGGCGAGCTGGTT
Organism: Kribbella sp. NPDC006257; assembly: GCF_040613535.1. Classification (NCBI taxonomy): domain Bacteria; kingdom Bacillati; phylum Actinomycetota; class Actinomycetes; order Propionibacteriales; family Kribbellaceae; genus Kribbella; species Kribbella sp. NPDC006257. The sequence goes on along the minus strand of NZ_JBEXSJ010000036.1, from coordinate 22,022 downwards.
GAAGGTGAGCCAGTAGGTGGCAGGGCCGAAGCCGGCCGGGTCCGCGATCAGCACTGTGGAGTCACTGGTGTCGTAGCCGATCACGGTGAAGTAGTGCCAGATCGTGTAGTTCGGGTAGCCCGGCGGGTGGTTGTTGGCCGGGGCCACGATGTTGGCGACGATCGGGTAGTTGTTGTCGATGTCGAGGATGACGTCCCGCCAGAGCAGATCGCGCTGTGCCTGGGTGGGCGGGTCGTTCGGCATCTCCTTGGTTTCGTACCAGCCGGTGCCGAGGTGGTTGTTGAGCACCCGGGTGACCTGGCCGATCCAGTCGGTGCCGTTGGTGGTCGTCGGCAGCTCATTCGCCAACTGCTGCTGGCTCGGCGGTGAGATCCGCGCCGACAGCGCGATCCTGGTCGCCGCCGGACCACACCAGTAGCCAGTCTGCTGGTACTGGAACTGGATGTTCAGCGTACGCAGACCCTGTGCGGAGTACCCGCCGGCCGGGACCTTCTTGGCCGCTGCCGCCGCATTGGCGGTCTGTACTGCGGTCATGGCCGCAGGTGCTCCTCCGATGCCGGAGACCTGGACCGCGTTCGCCAGGGCCGACGGCATCGATACTCCGACTACCAGAGCCAGACCGCAGGCAGCGGCCTTCAACTTCGTCGTGGTACGCCTCCCGAGCCTCACGGGCGGCTGGTTCAGGTGACCTCGCATGTCAGCTCCTCAGCCTCATCGCGGCGACCGTCGCGGTCACCGCACAAGCAAGTGCAGACCGCCACGAGAAGGTTGTAAACCCACTCTCCGGGCACAGTCGGGCACCCACAGCGACGACGCTTGCGACGTTTCCGCAGGTCAGAGCGTTGTCAACAGGTTGCGAATGGTTCGCTAGAGTCGTCAAAAATTGACGGCCGCATTTCGACCTGAATCGAAAAGGGGCCGGGAATGGGGGTTCGGACCAGCCCGTTGGACTCTGCATCATGGACTTGCCAGGCGCCTTCCCCCAGCCGTCGATCGCCGGCGTGCCGTTGTCCGTCCTCGACCGCTCCCGGACCCGATCCGGCGAGAGCGAGGCTGAGACACTGCGGGGCACGGTCCGGCTGGCTCAGCAGGTCGAGGAGCTCGGGTATCACCGGTTCTGGGTCTCGGAGCACCACAGCGTCCCTGGTGTGGTGGGGTCCGCCCCGACGGTGCTGGCTGCTGCGGTCGCGGCGGCAACCAGCCGGATCCGGGTCGGCACAGGCGGGGTGATGCTGCCCAATCACCAGCCTTTGGTTGTTGCTGAGCAGTTCGGCGTACTGGAGTCGCTCTTTCCCGGCCGGATCGACATGGGGCTGGGCAGATCCGTCGGCTTCACTGGTGGGATCCGGCGGGCGCTCGGCGTGGAGAAGGATGCAGCCGAGGACTTCTCGGCACAGGTTGAGGAACTGCTCGGGTACTTCACAGGGAAGCAGCAGAGTCATCCGCAGGTGCATGCGCGACCCGGTGAAGGGTTGCAAATACCGGCGTACGTGCTGGCCATAGGCGAGGGCGCGTTGCTAGCCGCATCACTGGGGCTTCCACTCGTCATCGCTGGAGTCAAGGGCGAGCAGGAGCTCCTGGCGCTACTAGAGCGCTATCGCTCCAGCTTCCGCCCGTCCGCCTGGGCCAGCAGCCCGTACGTCGTACTCGCGGCGACCGTTGCTGTGGCTGCGACCCAGGACGAAGCTCGTCGACTCCTGCTGCCCGAAGCCTGGTCGAGTGCGTACTCAAGGACGCGAGGCGTCTTCCCACCTCTGCTGCCTGTCGACGAGGTGCTGCGGATCGACATGTCGTCGAAGGAACGCAGCATCTTCGAGCAGTCGCTGCAGGGGCAGATTTACGGCACGCCTGCCGAGGTGGATGCTGCACTCGGTGGACTCGTGCAGCGAACTGGTGCGGACGAGGTGCTGGTGACCACCAACACCTACGACCGCGGCGACCTACTAGCGTCGTACGAGCGGCTCGCGGAGCTCAGCGCTAGCTGATCGGTGCAGACGGATCGCGGAGATCAGGAAGAAGATACCGCCCAGCGTCGCGTATCCGGCGAGGGAAGTGAGCGACGGCTTCGTGCCGCCGGCTTGGACGATGAAGCCTGTGCCGGCGAGGGCCGAGATGCCGCCGCTGAGGATCATCGGCCATTGGCCGCCGAGTCGGTAGCGCTGGATCGCGACGATCAGTTGCACGATGCCCGCCGTGATCGCCCAGGTGCCCCACACCCGCAGAACGCTGGGGATGCCGTCGGTGGCGGCGACGGCAAGACCGATGGCGGCGAGCAGGCTCAGGGCGATATTCAGGCGCAGCGGTCCCCGTGGGCGGACAGCACCTGAGGAGCGGAAGTCGATCACGGCCGCGGCGACGTCGACGAGTGGGTAGATCACCAGCAGGGCGATGCTGATGGGGCCGAGCTTGGAGGCTGTGAGGGCGAGGAGGGCCGCCCAGGCGACGGCGAAGCCGAAGCGTACGTAGTACAGATTGCGCAGGCTGGACATCGGGTTCTCTTTCGCGGTTGTGGCAGACAGAACGATCGGTCTGCTCAAGACTGCGGGTTGGCGGCACAAGTGTCAAGACAGATCGTTCTATCTGCTAGTTTGGGCGCATGTCGGAAGCAAGAGCGCGCCTCCTCAGGACGGCGAGCGAGCTGTTCTACGCCGAAGGGCTGCATTCGGTGGGCATCGACCGGATCGTCGCCGCCGCGCCGGTCACCCGCGCCACGCTGTACAAGCACTTCCCGAGCAAGGACGACCTCGTCGTCGCGTACCTGACCGAGGCCGACGACGCGATCCGCGACCGAGCCACCACTGCCCGGACCCAGGACGCCTCCCCCGACGACGTCATCCGGGCCGTCGCCGGATCCATCGCCGACGACATCCGGCGTCCCGGCTTCCGTGGCTGCGCATTCCTCAACGCCGCCGCGGAGTACGCCGACCCGGCGCACCCGGTCCATCAGGCGGTGCTCAGGCATCGGCAGTGGTTCCTGGACACGATGACCGAGCTCTTCACCGCCACCGGCAAACCCGATGCGGAGCCCGCCGCCCGGCATTTCGTGATGCTGCGGGACGGCGCGATGGCGGCCGGCTGCTTGTCCGACCCGCAGGCGGTCTGCGAAACCTTCCTGCGCGGGATCGAGGGCCTGCTCACATACCGCAGCCGGGAGCGGCCCGACGGTTAACTGCCAGCGACCCGGCGGCTAGCGGCTGATCCGGTCCTGCAGGCGCTTGCGGACGTCCGGCCACTCGTCGGCCAGGATCGAGAACACCACGGTGTCGCGGAACGAGCCGTCCGGGAGCCGCTTGTGCCGGCGGAGTACACCTTCGCGGGTGGCGCCCAGCTTGGCGATGGCCGCCTGGGAACGCTCGTTGGTGGAGCCCGTCTGGATCTTGACCCGGCCGAAGCCGCAGTCCTCGAACGCATGCTGCAGCAGGAGCAGCTTGGTCGCGGGGTTCACCGCGGTCCCCCACACCGACGGCGTGTACCCGGTCCAGCCGAGGTGCACGGATTCGTTGTGCAGATCGACGTCGCCGAGACTCGACGTACCGACGACCGTTCCGTCCTCGACGAGCCGGACCACGTACGCCGTACGCTTCGCCGCGCCCGCGACCCAGTCCTCGCGCATCTCGTCGGCGTTGGCGGGCATCCCGGGAATGCCGCCGCTGAAGCCGCCGGCGTACACCTGCTCGTTGCCGATCGCGGCGTAGAGCGCATCGATGTCATCGGCAACGAGTGGGTCGAGGCGGACGACGTCACCGATCAGGGAGCGGCCGTCAGGTGCTGTAGTCATGTCGCCTATCAAACCAGGTTCATTTGACCAGCAGGTGCAGCAGCAGCCAGACCGCGGGAGCCGTTGCCAGCAAGGAATCCAGCCGGTCCATCACGCCACCGTGACCAGGCAGCAGGTTGGACATGTCCTTGATGCCGAGGTCGCGCTTGATCATCGACTCGGCCAGGTCGCCGACCGTCGCCGTCAGCACCGCGACCACACCGACGATCGCGCCGACCCACCAGTGACCGTCCAGCAGCCAGACGACCGCGGCGATCCCGGCGCCGATGCAGGCCAGCGTCGAGCCGGTGAAGCCCTCCCAGGTCTTCTTCGGGCTGATCGTCGGCGCCATCGGGTGCTTGCCGAACAGGATGCCGGCGACGTACCCGCCGACGTCGCTGGCCACCACGACCAGGAAGAACGTCACCACCCGCTCCGGGCCGTCGTGCTCCGGCTGCACCAGCAGGATCGCGAACCCCGCCAGCAACGGCACGTAGCTGATCAGGAACGTCCCGGTGGTGATGTCGCGGACGAAACCGACCGAACCGTCCGGCATCCGCCAGAAGATCGTGGCCAGCACCGTCAGCGCCATCGCGACCAGCAGCGCGAGCGGTCCCCCGAAGTACGCGGAAACCGCCATCGCGGCCGTTCCGGCGAACAACGGGATCCGGTGCAGCTTCGCACCGGCCGCATGGAAGACACGGATGAGTTCGTCGACCGCTACCAGGACGGCAGCGAGCACGACGAAGATGAAGAGAACCTTCTGCCAGAAGAGCGAACCGAGGATGACCGCACCGAGGCCGACACCGACCGCGATCGCCGCGGGCAGGTTGCGCCCGGCACGGCTCGGTGCGGGCGTGCTCTGGTCGACGCCCATCACACCTCGAGCAGTTCGGCTTCCTTGTGCTTGAGCAGCTGGTCGATCGAGTCGACGAACTTCTTCGTCATCCCGTCGAGCCGCTTCTCAGCACTCTTGCCTTCGTCCTCGCCCGCCTCGCCGTCCTTGACGGTCTTGTGCACCTGGTCCATCGCCGTCCGGCGGATGTTGCGCACCGAGACCTTGGCGTCCTCGCCCTTGGTCTTCGCCAGCTTGATGTATTCCTTGCGGCGTTCCTCGGTGAGCTGCGGCATCTGGACCCGGATCACCGAACCGTCGTTGCCCGGGTTCACGCCGAGATCGGAGTCCCGGATGGCCTTCTCGATCGCGGCCATCGCGCCCTTGTCGTAGGGCGAGATCAGGACAGTGCGCGGCTCGGGGACCTGGAAGCCCGCCAGCTGCTGCAGCGGCGTGGGCGATCCGTAGTAGTCCGCCACGATGTTCGCGAACATCGAGGGGTGCGCCCGGCCGGTGCGGATCGCGGCGAAGTCGTCCTTGGCGACCTCCACGGCCTTCGCCATCTTCTGCTCGGCATCGCGGAGTGCTTCGTCGATCACGACATTCCTCGCTTCCTAGAGGCCGCATCGGTGCGGCCGCTCCAACCCTACGAACGCTGGTTTACCAGATAACGGACGTCGGCCCGTGTGTTGGCCGTGATCTTAGTGCTTTCGCCGCTCAGGGGCCTTATTGGCCCGGTGAGACGACCGTTCCGATCTTCTCACCGCGGACGACGCGGGCGATGTTGCCCTCCTCGAGACCGAAGATGACGATCGGCAGCGCGTTGTCGCGGGCCAGGCTGATCGCGGTCGCGTCGGCGACCCGCAGGCCGCGGGACAGGAAGTCGTCGTACGAGAGCTGGTCGAACTTGACCGCGTCCGGGTTCTTCTTGGGGTCGGAGTCGTAGACCCCGTCGACACCCTGCTTGCCCATCAGCAGCGCCTCGGCGCCGATCTCCAGCGCGCGCTGGGCGGCGACCGTATCGGTGGAGAAGTACGGCATGCCGGAGCCGGCACCGAAGATCACCACGCGGCCCTTGGCCAGATGCCGGTCGGCCTTGCGCGGGATGTACGGCTCGGCGACCTGACCCATCGTGATGGCGGTCTGGACCCGGGTCTCGACACCCAGCTTCTCCAGGAAGTCCTGCAGTGCCAGGCAGTTCATCACCGTGCCGAGCATCCCCATGTAGTCGGCGCGGTTGCGCTCCATCCCGCGCTGCTGCAACTCCGCACCGCGGAAGAAGTTGCCGCCGCCGACCACGATGGCGACCTGGACACCGGCCCGGACCACCTCGGTGATCTGCTTGGCGATCGAGTTCACCACGTCGGGGTCGACGCCCAGCTTGCCGCCGCCGAACACCTCGCCCGACAGCTTCAGCAGCACCCGGTGATAGGCCGGTGCGAACGGCGAAGAGGCCGGATTCGTCTCGGTACCCAGGGTTTCCGTCACGATTCCGGCCTCCTCGTCGACCTGCGTTTGACTAGTGCGTCGCGACCGTCAGGCCCCGACCTCGAAGCGTGCGAACCGCTTGACGGTCACGCCGGCCTCGTCCAGAACGGCCTTCACGGTCTTCTTGCTCTCCTGGACCGACGACTGCTCGAGCAGCACGACCTCCTTGAAGAAGCCGTTCACCCGGCCCTCGATGATCTTCGGCAGTGCGCCCTCGGGCTTGCCCTCTTCGCGGGCGGTCGCCTCGGCGATCCGCTTCTCGTTCTCGACCGTCTCGGCCGGGACCTCGTCGCGGGTGGTGTACTCCGGACGCATCGCGGCGGCCTGCATGGCCGCGCCGCGCGCGGCGTCGATGTCGTCGCCCTCGAACTCGACCAGCACGCCCACCTGCGCGGGCAGGTCGGCGGCACGCTTGTGCATGTACGCCGCGACCTTGCCGTCGAAGACGACGACCCGGCCGAGCTCGAGCTTCTCACCGATCACCGCGGCCAGCGCCTCGATGTTCTCGGCGACGCTCTTGCCGTCGGCCAGCTTCTCGCCGAGCAGACCCTCGACGTCACCGACCTTGCTGGCCGAGGCGTGCGCGACGATGTCGGCCGCGAGCTGCTGGAACTGCTCGTTCTTCGCGACGAAGTCGGTCTCGCAGTTGAACTGGACCATCGCGTTCTCCGCGGCGGCCACCAGGCCGTTGGTCGCGGACCGCTCGGCGCCACGCTTGGCGGCCTTGGCCGCGCCGTGGATGCGCAGCTCCTCGATCGCCTTCTCGAAGTCACCGTCGGTGCTCTCGAGGGCCTTCTTCGCATCCATCATGCCCGCGCCAGTCGCGTCGCGGAGCTTCTTGACGTCAGCGGCGGTGAAGTTCGCCATTCCTCGTTCTCTCGTCTTGAGTAGTGCGTCAGCTGGTGGGGTTCGCCGGCCGGCTCTCGTACTCCGGGAGCCGGTGGCTGGTCGCCGTCCGGGCAGGGCGCCGGCCACCGTAGTACGGGGACCGGCTTTGCTGCTGGACGGCGACGGACCGATCAGGCCTCGTCGGTCTTCGGTGCCTCGGCGGCGGCCTCTTCGGTGGTCGCCTCGGCGGCCGGTGCCTCGACGGCCTCGGTGACCTCTGCAGCCTCGGTGACCTCAGCGGCGGGGGCCTCTTCGGCCTTGACCTCGGCGGCGGGGGCCTCTTCGGTCTTCACCTCGGCGGCGGGGGCCTCGTCGGCCTTGGCAGCGCCGTTCTGGCTCTCCAGCAGCTCGCGCTCCCAGGCAGCCATCGGCTCCTCGGCACCCAGCTCCTCGCCGGCCGCGGCCGCACCCTGGCCGCCACGCGACATCAGGCCGTCGGCGACGGCGTCGGCGACCACCCGGGTCAGCAGGCCGACCGAACGGATCGCGTCGTCGTTGCCCGGGATCGGGAAGTCGACCTCGTCCGGGTCGCAGTTGGTGTCCAGGATGCCGATGATCGGCAGCTTCAGCTTGCGCGCCTCGTCGACCGCGAGGTGCTCCTTCTTGGTGTCGACGATCCAGACGGCGGCCGGAACGCGGGCCATGTCACGGATACCGCCGAGGGTCTTGAGCAGCTTGTCGTGCTCGCGACGCTTCTGCAGCAGCTCCTTCTTCGTCACACCGGAGGCCGCGACGTCGTCGAAGTCCAGCAGCTCGAGCTCCTTGAGACGCTGGAGCCGCTTGTTGACGGTCTGGAAGTTGGTGAGCATGCCGCCCAGCCAGCGCTGGTTCACGTACGGCATGCCGACCCGGGTCGCCTGCTCGGCGATCGCTTCCTGGGCCTGCTTCTTGGTGCCGACGAACAGGATCGCGCCGCCGGAGGCGACGGTGCTCCGGACGAACTCGTAGGCGCGGTCGATGTACGACAGCGACTGCTGCAGGTCGATGATGTAGATGCCGTTGCGCTCGGTGAAGATGAATCGCTTCATCTTCGGGTTCCAGCGACGGGTCTGGTGCCCGAAGTGGACGCCGCTCTCGAGCAGCTGCTTCATGGTCACGACGGCCATGAGGTGTTCCTCCTGTCGCGCCGGTCCGTACCTGAACCGGTGCATGTTCGGTTGTCCCGCGCCGGACCGGACGGTCCGCCGCGCCTGACGCCCGCCACGACCCTCCACCCGGCGAGCCGGGACCGAGGAGGTTCGGGATTATGCAGGCGTGCGTAGTCGACCCACTCGCGTGGGACGCCACCGAAAGTCTACGGGACACCCCCACCCAGGTCGAATCGACCCACCCCACCATCCACAGCCCCAAACTTCACCCCATCCAGACACCCATTCCCCGGCACATTCCAAGTATGACTCTCACCCCGCGAACCACCCTCGCAGCCATCGCTCTGACCTTCGCGAGCAGCTTTGTTCTTCCGGCCCTGCCTGCCTTGCCCGCGCCGCCGGTCGGCGTCTGGCCGCTCTCGCCGCGGCCAGCGATCGTCCGTGGCTTCGAACCTCCAGCCAAGCCCTGGCTCACCGGCCACCGCGGCCTCGACCTGGCCGGCTCCCCCGGCCAACCTGTCCTGTCCGCCACCGCCGGCACCATCACGTACGCCGGTCCGCTGGCCGGCCGCGGCGTAGTCGTCGTCACCAACGGCCCGTTCCGCACCACCTACGAGCCGGTCATCCCGACCATTCACCGAGGCGCCACCGTCACCCCCGGCACCCAACTAGGCACCCTCTCCACCGCCGGCACCCATTGCCCACCCAACCCCTGCCTCCACTGGGGCCTCCTCAACTCAGCCACCTACCTCAACCCCTTGTCTCTCCTCCCAACCCACCCCATCCGCCTACTCCCCCAACCCGACCCAAACCCTCAGCCGCCACTCACCGCCCAACCAACAGACACCCCGAACCGCCCGGACTCCGGCGCCCCGAACACCGCGCCCAGCCTGGCACCCGACGCCCTCACCACAGACCCAACCGACAACCCCGCACCCGGCTCATCCACGGGCACCCTCGCTAGCCCACCTACTGCTGCACGCGGCAACCCAGCCGCCCTCGGCGACCCCTCGACCGGCGTACTCGCCATCCCGCCTAGTGCACGCGGTAACCCCGCCGCTCTCGGCGAACCCGCAGCGGGCGTACTCGCTAGCCCACCCAATGCGCGCAGCAACCCCACCGTGGTCGGCGAAGCCTCAGCGGACGGAGGCAGTAGACCAACTGGCGAACTCAGTACCCCGGCTGGCGTGCACAGCAGCCCCACCGGCGCGCGCAGCCCAGCGGACCGGAGTACAGGCCCGGCGACTGCTGTTGTCGGCATCGCCGCCGCACTCACCCTCGGCGGCGCACTCCTGATCAGGCGCCACTGATGAACCCGACCAATTCACCGGCGAACCCGGCCAACTCGCCAACCACCAGCGCCACAGGGCCCGCAGAAGAACATCACTTCACCGGTCTTGACCATCTCGCTGGTCGCCTTCAGCGTGCCGTGCGGCAAGCCCCGACCTCAGCGACTCAAACCTCAGCTGCCCTGGACTCGCGCCTGCCAAGCGTCCTCGTCGCGCGAGCGCCGCTCGACCCCCGCCGGAAGCTTGCCTTTGGCAAGGTCGACGAGCGTGGTGTGCTCCAGTACGTCCCGCAGACTCGCCCGGGCCGCGATCCAGACCCGCTGCAACACAACCGCCTGCTCGTTGTAGTCGACGCTCTCCGGCCGCACCCCGGAGATGCTCACGATCGGTCCGTCGACCGCCCGCATCACGTCGGCGACCGAGATGTTGTTCGGGTCGACGGCGAGCTTCCACCCGCCGGACTGCCCGCGCTGACTCGACAGCACACCGGCCCGGCGCAGGTCGGCGAGGATGCCCTGCAGGAAGCCGTGCGGAATGCCCTGCGCACGACTGAGTTCCTCGGCGGACACGACCGTGGGGTCGTTCGCCATCCAGTGCTGAGTGATCTCGATCAGCGCTCGCAACGCATAGTCAGACTTCGCCGAAACCCGCATGCTCCGCAGTCTGCCTTATCCGGGGCCTTCGTCACGCCCGTGGATGGGCTTGTTCGTACGCGCGTCGCAGTCTGTCACCCGAGACATGCGTGTAGACCTGGGTCGTCGCGAGCGAGGCGTGCCCGAGCAACTCCTGCACGCTGCGCAGGTCGGCACCGCCTTCCAGCAGGTGCGTGGCCGCGGTGTGACGCAGTCCGTGCGGCGACAGATCAGGTGCGTCGACCGCGTCCATCCGGGCGTGGACGACCCGGCGTACGGTCCGTTGATCGATCCGCCCACCCCGTGCACCGAGGAACAAGGCCGGCCCGCTCCCGGGCTGGACCAGCTTTGGCCGAGCGGTCTGCAACCAGGTCTCCAACGCGGCTGCCGCCGGTACGCCGTACGGGACCGACCGCTCTTTCCGCCCCTTGCCGAAGACGCGGACCACCCGGCGGGAGGAGTCCACCTCGTCGACGTCGAGGGCGCACAGCTCGCCGACCCGGATCCCGGTCGCGTACAGGAGTTCCATGATGGCGAGATCGCGCAGTCCGACCGGGCTGCCGTCATCGGCCGCGACCGCGGCGGCATCCAGTACGGCGCGCGTGTCGGCCTGCCCCAGTACGCCGGGCAGCGGTCGATGCGGCTTGGGACTGGCCAGGAGCGCACCGGGGTCGGTCTTGATCCGCCCGGTCCGCTGCGCCCAGGCGGTGAAGACGCGGGCGGCGGTCGCCCGGCGCGCCATCGTGCTCCGCGCCTTGCCCAGGCTCTGCTGCTTGGCCAGCCAGGAGCGCAGCCCACGGATGTCCAGCCCGTTCAGATCCGCATCGTGACCAAGCCGAGTCAAATGGTCCAGGAGGTCCGCGATATCACCGAGGTAGGCTCGCACCGAATGTTTGCTGAGGTCTCTTTCCGCCGTCAAGTGCCGTTCGTAGTCGGCCAGTAACACAGTGAAACCTTCTGACAGAGAAGGGATTTCGCTGACATCGTCCGGCTTCATGCCTCGACCATGCGGGAGTGTCCACGGCATCGCAAGCCACCGCGCTGGGTCGAGACAGAGGAGGTCTGGTCCGTAGACCGATGGTCGACTACTGTTCGGCCCGATTGCCCTAGTAGCAACGGAGGCACCCCTGACCATGGCCCCCTCAGCGAACGGACAGACCGTAGGCCGGCGCCTGCCGGTCGAGTCGGCGTTCACTAGAGTCGAGGATGCGCGGCACCGTCTGCCACGCCTGTTCGGCCGTCGCGACCTCGTCGTGCTCGGCCTCGGTGTGATGATCGGGTCCGGCATCTTCAGCCTGAGCGGCAAGCAAGCGGCGAGCGTCGCCGGACCTGCCGTGATCTTGTCGTTCCTGATCGCGGCGTTCGTCTGCGTGCTCGCGGCCGCCTGCTATGCCGAACTGTCCTCCACGATCCCGGTTTCCGGTAGTGCCTACACCTTCAGCTATGTGACGTTCGGCGAGATGTGGGCCTGGCTGGTCGGCTGGGCGCTCGTGCTCGAACTCGTCACCGCGGCCGCCATCGTGGCCCGCGTCTGGTCCGCCTACTTCCTGGCGACCCTGAACGGTTTCGGCGTCACCCTGCCCGACGGTCTGGCCCAGTTCTTCGGCCCCGACGCGAAGGTGAACCTGGTCGCGCCGCTGCTGTTGCTGTTGCTGACCGCGATGATCGTCACCGGCACGAAGCTGTCGTCGCGGGTGCTGACCGTGGTCGTCGCAGCCAAGGTCGCGGTGATCCTGCTGGTCGTCATCGTCGGCGCGACGCACATCAACTGGGCGAACTACCACCCGTTCATCCCGATCAGCCGGGCCGCGCCCGCGACCGCCAGTCCGACCTTGCTCAGCTGGATCGTGGACTCGTCGTTCGGCTCGTTCGGCGTAATGGGCATCTTCACCGCGGCCAGCTCGATCGTGTTCGCCTTCATCGGCTTCGACCTGATCGCGACCGCGTCGGAGGACGCCCGCAACCCGCGCAAGACGGTTCCGCAGGGCATGCTGCTCGGTGTCGGCGCCGTCACCATCCTGTACGTCGCGATGGCGGTGGTCCTGGTCGGTCTGCGGCCCTACGGCCAGCTGGGTGGCGCCGCACCGGTCTCCGAGGCGATGGACGCGGTCGGGGTCGGCTGGGCCGCGGACGTGGTCAACCTGGGCGCGCTGCTCGCGTTGATGACCGTGATCATGGTGGTGCTGATCGCGCAGAGCCGTGTTCTGTTCAACATGGGTCGCGACGGGCTGCTCCCGAAGAGCCTGGGCCGGGTCAGCCGGGTCTACTCCTCCCCCGCCCGTGCGGCCACCGCGGCCGGCGTCGCGGCAGTGGTGCTCACGCTGTATCCGAAGGTCATCGACCTCGAGGAACTGCTCGTCATCGGTGCCCTGTTCTGCTTCGCCTTCTGTGCAGTCGGTGTGCTGCGCCTCCGGCGCACCGAGCCGAACCTCGAGCGCGGCTTCCGGGTGCCGATGGTCCCGTTCGTCCCACTGCTCTCGCTCGGCGCGACGCTGTGGCTGATGCTGAACCTGAAGACCAGCACCTGGTGGATGTTCATCGTCTGGATGGTCTTCGGACTCGCTGTCTACGGCCTCTACGGCCGCTGGCACAGCCGGCTGGCCAACGAGGAGAGCTGGGACTTCGAGATCGGTGACACCGATCCGGGGACCGGTGGCCTGCAGCCGATCCGGCCGACCGACACCGACACCTCCGAGCTGCGCGCGGTCCGTACGCCGCCGAAGTCGAACCGCGGCAAGCACATGCGCAACTGACCTCGGGCGCCGTTGCCACTTCCGGTGCCGGCGCCCAGGTTTGTCCACAGGCTCGAATTCGGGTCCGAAATCGGTGCCGATCCCGGCATGTTCTTAGCCGGGAGGTGGTTACCGATGCGAGCCACACAAGCAGTCGGGCGGTACGGCGAGGAGCTCGCCGCGAAGTACCTGATAGACGCCGGTTTCGCCATTCTGGAGCGGAACTGGCGATGTGAGCTGGGCGAGATCGACATCGTCGCCCGGGACGGCGACACGCTCGTCGTCTGCGAGGTGAAGACCCGGCGAGGTCTCAACTACGGCTCACCGCTGGAGTCGATCACCTTTCGCAAGCTGACGACGCTGCGCGGGCTGGCCGGCCGCTGGCTGAATCAGCACGCCCTGCGGCCCCCGCAGGTCCGGATCGACATCGTCGCCGTTCTTCTCCCGCACCACGGGGAGCCCACGGTCGATCACGTCAGGGGCGTGGCCTGATGCCGCTCGCCCAAGCCTGGTCGGTCGCCCTGGTCGGCCTGGAAGGTCATCTGGTCGAGATCGAGGCCGACATCGCGCAGGGCCTGCCGAAGACGACGCTGATCGGCCTGCCGGACGCTTCGTTGTCAGAGGCAAGGGATCGGGTCCGGGCCGCGGTCGTCAACTCCGGTGAGCGATTTCCGGACCGCAAGGTGACGATCGGCCTGTCCCCCGCGACCTTGCCGAAGACCGGATCTCACTACGACGTCGCGATCGCTTGTGCGCTGCTCGCGGCCGCCGGTGTCGTCGAAGGTCCGCGGCTGCGCCATGCCGCGATGATCGGAGAGCTGGGGCTCGACGGACGGATCCGCGAAGTGCGCGGCGCCCTCGCGATGACACTGGCCGCCTCCCGCTCCGGCTTCGAGCGCATCGTCGTCCCCGAACTGAACGCGGGCGAGGCCCGGCTGGTTCCTGGAATCGCGGTGTACGGCGTCCGCTCGCTGCGCCAGGTGCTCGCGATCCTCCGCGGGACCGAGATCCCCGACGAAGACCCGCCGCGGGCCGAGCCGCGCCTGCTCTCCGAGTCGCTCACGCGAGTCCCCGAGGTGGATCTGGACGATGTGCTCGGCCAGCACGAGGGTCGGCGTGCGATCGAGGCGGCCGCGGCCGGTGGTCATCACCTCTACCTGCACGGACCACCGGGCTCAGGCAAGACGATGCTCGCTGAACGACTAGCCGGACTGCTGCCTGATCTGAGTACCGACGACTCGCTGGAGGTGTCGGCCGTGCACTCATTGGCGGGCCTACTGACTGGGGATGCCGAGCTTGTGGTGAGACCGCCCTTCATCGCGCCGCACCACACGGCTTCTCTGTCGAGCCTGGTCGGCGGCGGCTCGGGCATGCCTCGTCCCGGAGCCATCAGTTGCGCCCACCGCGGCATCTTGTTCATCGACGAGGCGCCGGAGATGCACCCGCTGACACTCGACACCCTGCGGCAACCGCTGGAGTCCGGGTTCATCGAAGTGCACCGCGCTGCTGCCGTGGCGAAGTTTCCCGCTCGCTTCATGCTCGTGCTCGCAGCGAATCCCTGCCCGTGCGGCCAGGCGGGGACGCCGTACGGGATCTGCAGCTGTACGCCGCAGGTGCTTCATCGCTATCGGCAGCGGATCAGTGGGCCGATCAAGGACCGGATCGACATCCAGCGCCAGATCCTGCCCGCCGCCCGCGGCAGCCAGGACGGCGTGCAACCCGAGTCCACCGCCGTCGTCGCCGAACGGGTGAAGGCCGCCCGCGACCGCCAGACCCACCGCTACCGCGACACCGGCTGGCTTCTGAACAGCCAGGTCCCCGGACCGCTGTTGCGACGGCAGTTCCAGCTCGACTCCGCAAGCCAGAGGATGCTCGAAGACCTCTACACCGAAGGCCGCCTGACCGCCCGCGGCTTCGACCGCGTGGTCCGGCTCGCCTGGACTCTCGCAGACCTGGAAGGCACGGCACGCCCCACCGCGGAGCTGACCCACCAGGCCTACCAACTGCGCAGCGGCGAACCCCTCACTCCTCTAGCCGACCACAAACCCATCAGGGAAAACGCATCATGACCATGACAAACCCGATGAGTACCGCGACCGAACGAACCTCCAGCGACCTGGAACGGATTGCGCGGGTGGGGCTGTCGCGGGTGGTGGAGCCGGGTGATCCGGCAGCGCTGGAAGCCTTCGACGGGATGTCCGTTCTCGAGATCTGGGAGTTGCTGCGCAGTGGAGCACCGCGGACAGAGCGCTGGTCGATGCGGCTCGCGAACACGGACCCGGAGCGGGATCTCGAGCGTGCACAGCTAGCCGGGGGACGGTTCGTGATTCCTGGCGACGCCGAGTGGCCGGAGCAGATCGAAGTACTGGCTGATGCCGGTCAGCAGGCCCGCCGGGGTGGAGTGCCGTTCGGACTCTGGGTCCGGGGTGAGGCCGATCTCCGTCAGGCTTTGGAAAAGTCCGTCGCGGTGGTCGGATCACGCGCGTGTTCGTCGTACGGCGAGCATGCGGCCGCGGAGTTGTCCGCGGGGCTGGCCGACAACCAGGTGACCGTGGTTTCGGGTGGTGCGTACGGCGTCGATGCCGCCGCTCATCGCGGAGCGCTGGCCGCCTCTGGGCTGACGATCGCGGTTCTCGCTTGCGGCGTGGACGTCAGCTACCCGAAGCGCAACACCGCGTTGTTCGACCGGATCGCAGCCGAAGGGCTGATCCTGAGCGAGTTGCCGCCTGGCTGTTCGCCGACCAGGTTGCGGTTCCTCGCACGCAACCGGCTGATCGCGGCGAGCACGCTCGGGACGCTGGTCGTCGAGGCCGCAGTACGAAGCGGTGCGCTCAACAGCGCCGGCTGGGCCGAGCAGTGCGGACGCGCCGTGCTCGCGGTGCCCGGACCGATCACCTCGCGGATGTCAGAAGGTGCGCATCTTCTGGTGAGGGAGCGCAACGCGGTCCTGGTGACGAGCATCGCGGACATCCTCGAAGCAATCGCCCCACTCGGCACCGAGCTGACGCCGTACCCGCACGCCCCTGCCGAACCGACCGACGGCTTCGACCTGGAAGTCCGCCGCACCCTGGACGCCGTCCCCGTCCTCAGACCCGCCCCCGCCGCCCGCATCGCAGTCACCGCAGGCCTGGACACCGCCACCGTCCAGCAATGCCTCGAAACCCTCGCCGAAGCCACCCTGATAGAACACACCCCCACCGGCTGGCGCCTCTCCCCCACCCACCGCCGCGCCCTGGGAACGACCTGATCGCTAGCAGCGCGCTCGTCGGCTGACCTGGTCGCCGAGCCAGAACCGCAGGTATGTCAGGGAGTGCTGAGGTAGTTGATGGTGGAGCCTTTGACGTAGACGGGCCGGACGCCGACCGGGACCGTGATGTTTCCGGCGGCGTCCGGAGTGAACGTGGTGGACAGGCCATAGAGACTGGTGACCTGGATCGGGCCGCCGGCATTCACCGTCACCGTCGTGTTGGCGCCGGTGGCTGCCCAGACGGCGCGCAGCGGCGATCCGTCCGCGGCCGAGAAGACCTGGTCGATCAATCCGTTGCCTGGGTTCTCCTTGCCGAGGAAGGTTGCGCCCGCGAGTTGGCGCGCGGCGGTCGCGTAGGCGACGTACGACGGCTTCGGGGTGTACGGACCGAGCGGGTCGGTGCTGTGGTGGATGAGACCGAAGTTGTCCTCGAGTCCCGCCGGATCGGATCCGTCGTTCATGAAGTCGTACAGATAGTGCCGCTGGATGCCGAGGCCAAGCGTGACCAGTTCCGCACGAGCCACGTACATCGCCTGAGTGCCTTCGTCGACCGAATCGCTGCTGGTGGCCGTCCGCCAGCCGGCCTCGGTGATCCAGATCGGCTTGTCGACACCGCCGTTGTACTGGCGGATGATCGCCCGTAGCTGCGCGATGTACGTACCGAGGCTCTCCGGCGCGTGCAGGTAGTTGTACGGATGGATCGACACGGCATCCAGGTAACGCAGGCCTCCGAGAGCGGCGAACGACTGGAACCAGGCCACCTGGTTGACATCTGTGTCGCCTCCACCGACCACAGTGACCGCCGGATGGCCGGCCTTCACCCTGGCGTACGTCGCCTTCAGCAGGGCGAGGTAGCTGTCCGGGGACTTGTTCGCCGGCCCGGCGGCGTTGTTGTCCCACTCGTTCCAGACCGCGAGGTTCTTCACCTGCGGGTACTTCGTGAGCAGGGCGTCGGCGTAGTTGGCGAACGCTGCTCGCCCGGGATCGGTGGACGGCGCGTTGAACGCCTGGTCCGGGCAGTCGTACAGACAGTTGCCGTAGTCGGCGATGAGCAGCGGATCGATCGAGTTGTTCTGCAACGTGGTCAGGTAGTTCGTCACCTTGGCCGGGAAGGCGAACGTCCCCCGCGTCGTCTCGGCGTCCCCCCAGTAGGCCTCGTCGCGCACCGTGCGGGCGCCCGACAGCGCGACCAGCGGCAGCGGATCCGGGCTCCACTTCGCGCCGAAGTGCGTGCCGGCACCGAGCAGCGGGCCGGAGTACAAGGCCGTCACGCTGTCGATGCTGACGGTCGCGGCTGTCCCACCGCCGATGATCTGTGGCTTGTCGAGCGTGAGCGAGATGGCCTTGGCCGGACCGTGCCAGATCCCGTCGTCTGCTCCGCCGAAGTGCAGGTACGACGTACCGGCGTCGAACCGGGAGACGGCCAGCGACTGCCAGTTCGAGGATCCGGACAACGGCAGGCGTTGTTGGTGGACCTGACCGGTGGCATCGGTCAGGCGCAGTCCGATCGACGACACCTGAGTGGTACGCACCCAAAGGGTCAGCGACGACAGGTTCTGCGAGGTCAGGTCGCGTTGCAGCGCCACGTAGTTCCCACCGCCCGAGAAGTTGGCGGACAGCTTGGCGGACTGGACCCCGGTGTGTCCGGTACTCGGGTCGAGTGTGTAGCTCCCGGTGGCGCCGGGAAACTCGCTCCCCGGGTAGAAGCTCCAGCCTTCAGCCGAACTCTCGTAGTCGCCGAGCACCGTGTTCGGCTGCGCCGCGGGTGCTCCGGCCGTCAGGTCGTCGATGCTGATGGTGGCCGTCGTACCGCCGCCGGTGATTCCGTTGCGATCGAGGACCAGCTCGACGCCCTTCGCGGGGCCGTGCCACACACCGTCGTTCGCGCCACCGAAGTGAACGTACTGCCGGCCGCCGTTCAAGCGGGTGATCGCCAGCGACTGCCAATCCGTCGCGCTCGAGAGATTCACCCGCTGCTGGTGCACCTGTCCGGTCGAATCGGTCAGCCGGACGTTGATCCAGGAGACGTTCCCGGTGGTCCGGGCCCAGAAGCTCAAGGTGGTGGCGCCGACCGCGGGTACGGCACGTTTGACGCTGACGTAGGCGCCCCCACCGGAGAAATCCCCGGACAACCGGCCGGACTTGCCGCCGCTGTGACCGTCGGAGGTGTCCTGGGCAAAGCTTCCGGTGGCGCCCGGGTATTCGCTGCCCGGATAGAAGCTCCAGCCTTCGGACGAGCTCTGGAAATCGCCCAGCTCACTGGTCGTGATCCCGGACTGCGGGGTCGCGCCCAGTGGACCGATGATCGCGAAGGTCGTCCGGGCTGTCGTTGTGCCACCGCTGTCGGCGGCCTGCACGCTCAGTTGGTACCAACCGCGAGTGGTGACCGGGATCTGCAACGTACTGGCGGCGGCCTGGCTTCCGCTGGTCACTGTCGCGCCGTTCACGTCGGTCACCGACCAGCTCACCGAGGCCGCACTCGTACTGAGCCCCACCTGAACCTGCTGCCCGTCGGTGAACACATTGCCCAGGGCAACCGTCGAGAGCGTCAGCGCCGGCGCGGCGAAGACCGGCGGCGCTGTGCCCAGGCACCCGAGCAGGACGACCAGGACGATCGCGGCAAGGCGGAACCGTCGACGTGTCATGACGACTCCCCCGTCAGCTCGCCGGAAGGGCGGCCGGAGCCAGCCGGACCGCGTTGAAGCCGGCCGGGTTCTTGGTCTCCGCGACGCCCTTGCCCCAGCTCAGCCAGCCGCGCCGGCCGGTCCCGTCGTTCTCGTTGATCACGACTGTCGTCGACAGCAACCGGTCGTCCGGAGCGAACCCGAGAGTTCTCCACGGGACGGCGATCTCGTACGTCGTGCTGTGCGCCGCCTCGTCACGAACCACCTTGGCCTGTACGCCGGGCGGCGTACCGGTCTGGCTCACCGGGGTCCATCGCCAGGTGTCCACGGTGCCGGCATCGGTCAGCGCGACGCCGATCTCCTGGACCTGCGTCGCCTCGCCCGGCGCACCCGCGGTCATGCCGAGTTGCAGGCTGTCGCCGGCCCAGATGTTGCCGTTGCGGTTCGGTTGCGCGAACACGTCGTCGGTGACCTTGGCGGACAGGTAGAGGAACTGGTCGTCGTGCGTCAGCCACAGTGATCCGGACAGGTCGCTCGGTCCCGTCCATCCCGTCACGGGCGGAGTACCGGTGCCCTCCAGCGCTATCGCCGGCTGCGCGGCCACGGCTGGGTCGATGACACCGTCCAGGGTGACCGGATGCCGGTAGGCGACGGTCGGCGCAGCCAACGCAGTGAGATTGCCTGCCGCCTTGATGTCCGCCAGCCCTTGCCGGCGAAGGCTCGCGGACCACGTCGATGGCCCGGTCAGGGTCAGCGGGACGTCGGCCTGATCAGTACCGTGTGCCGGGACCGTGGACCCGGCGAGCAGGGTGCCGGACGCAGGGCCGGTGGTCCAGTCGAGTCCCGCGACCGTGATGGGCCGAGACGACGCATTGGTGACCCGGAATCTGAGTAGGTCCTTGCCGCTGCCGTTGAGCACGTGCGAAGCGGTCACCGACAGCGGTGCGGTCGCTGTGCCGGCCGCAGTGATCAGTGCTACCGGTCGACCGTCCATCGTCACCTTGGCGGAGTACGTCCGCGATCCCGTCGAGTCCTGCGCCGGGTAGCTGACCGCGGCCGTCGCGGTAGCGCCCGCCGCGACCGAGCCAGTTGTCCCGGCACCGCCGGCGCTGACGGTGAACGCGTGCGATACAGCGTCCGGGTTGGTGAAGGTCAGCGTGCCGGTGGCCGGATCGCCGGCGATCTCGGCAGCGACCGACAACGCGAAACGACTCGATGGGAGCATCGGTCCGGTGATGGCTCCCCGCAGGTAGACCGGGTCCGGTCCAGCTGTCACCCAGACATGCCCGTTGGGATCCGCGGTCAGTGTCGTCTCCACGCCGTACAGGTTCGTCACCTGGACCGTCGAGCCCGCCGGTGCGGTCGCGGCCACGACTCCGGGGGTGGTGGACCAGACGGCGTGCACGCTTTGTCCGCCACCGGCGTTGAAGCTGACGTCGTACCCGGCGCTGCCGAAGCGGGTCTGGCCGATCAGCGGGAGTTCGTCGATCTGCCGCGCGAGGACGGCCGTGGCGACATAGGACGGCTTCGGTACGAGCGCTCCCCGCGGGTCGAGCCGGTTGCGCACCAGGCCGAACCGGTGCTCGACGTTCGCGGGGTCGTTGCCGGAGTCCATGAAGTTGTACGAGCTGTAGCGGGCCACGCCGGCGCCGTACGAGAGCAGCTGGCCGCGGACCAGGTCGCGGGCCTGGGCCGGCTCGGAGACCGCGCTCGGGTTGGTTCCGGTCGCCCAGCCCTGCTCGGTAATGTAGATCGGCTTGGTCGAGCCGTGCGCCGTCATAATGCTGCGGATGGTGTTGAGGTAGGTGACGGAGGCCTCCGGGTCGAGCGGCTGCACGTACGGGTGGATGGTCACCGCGTCGACGTAGTCCAGCCCGCCGAGGTCGGCGAACCGCGTGAACCAGGCCTGCCAGTCGTTGATGACGGCCAGCGCCGGACCGGTCAGCTTCACGTCGGGATGCTTCGCCCGGACCGCCGCACTGACCGTCTTGAGCAGCGCGACGTAGTTGTCCGGGCTGGCTTTGGCAGCGCCGTTCGGGTCGCGCAGGTTCCACTCGTTCCACAGTTCGTACGTCGTGTGCTCGGTGCCGAACTCGTCCACGGCGGCGACGGCGTACCGGGCGAAGGCAGCGCGCTGATCGTCCGTCGCGGGCGCCTCGTCCGGGTAGTACAGCGTGTTGCCGTAGTCGAGGATGTTCAGGAAGTCGACGTGGTTGGCGTCCAGTGCGGCCTTGTAGTCCTTGACCTTCTGCGGGAACTGGATGACACCCTTCGTCGTCTCCGCCGCGGACCAGAACGCTTCGTCGCGAGCCGTCGAGATCCCGCCCACCGCCATCAACGGCACCGCCTCGAGCCCGGGGTTGGCGGCGCCGCCGAATGCCAGCGCTGAAGCGACGCCGATCCGGGTGTCGGTCGAGCTGGAGAAGTCGTGCGGGCTGAGGACCGCGAAGTCCGTGCCACCCGACGTGGTCGAGCCGTCGGGCCCGATCGCCGTCAGGTCGGTCTGGTACCAGCCCGGCGTACTGATCGGCAGCGTGAGCCGGCCGTTCAGCGACGCAGCCGGCGCGGAGCCCTCGGCCACCTCGGTGCCGGCGGCGTCGCGAACGGTCCAGCCGACGGTCGCGGCGTCGGTACTCACGCCGAGCGTCACCTGTTGACCGGCGACGAAGACGTTGCCGACGGTCGGGGTCGTGACGGCAAGGGCGGGCGCGACCGTCACAGCAGCGCGGGCGGGTGGCTGGAGTACGGCGGCCAGCAGCAGACCGGCCGTGAGAAGACTGACTGCGCCAGAGCGACGGCGGGTCATGTGGTGCTCCTCCCAAGAGAGCGAAAGCGGTTTCGCAAATCACACCTTGGTACCGGCTCCGAACCGCTGTCAATGGCTCGCGACTGACTACGATGATCAGATGGCCGACCAGCTGATCACCCTGTCCGACGTGGCGAACGCGGCTGGGGTCTCGCTGTCGACGGCCTCCAAGGCGCTCAACGGCACCGACCGGATCTCGGCCGCGACCCGCGAGCACGTGCGCGTCACCGCCGACCGGCTCGGCTTCCGGCACAACGCGCTGGCCCGCTCCTTCGCCCGCGGCCGCAGCCAGACCATCGGTGTCCTCACCCACCGCGCCTCGAACCCGTTCAGCCGGGTCGTGCTGGCCACTGTGGCCGCCGAGCTGGGCGCCAAAGAGCAGGCCGTCCTGCTGTACGACGCCCGGATGGACGAGCAGGACATCACCGAGAGCGTCTTGCAGTTGCGCGCCCGCCGGATCGACGGCGTGATCGTGATCGGTACGGGCACGTCGTTCCCGACCCCGTCGCTGACCGACCGGTTCGAGGTCCCGGTGATCAATGCCTTCCGCTGCATTGCTTTGCCGTCGTTGGCGGCACAGCGCGCGACGTCTTCGTGATGCCCGCGACGCTGCACGCGGTTCGAGGGGCCGAATCG